>NZ_JABXKO010000017.1:13882-37346 GCF_017114965.1 Nostoc sp. JL31 | reverse complement strand
CGATTCTAGTACTAAAATAACCCGAAAAAAGTATTCATCTATACTAGTATCAATCTGTTCAAGCTTAACATCAGTAATTTCGTTCAAAGAATATTGAAAAACTGCTTTTCCTAACGTTCCAAACCACCTGTAACGACTAAGTTTTACAATATTTGCTTCTTTATCAAGGTTACAAGTGATAAATAAGCCTGCCCCTGTTATTAACAACGCTAATATTCCACAAAATATAGCAATGATAAAGTAAATGTAACCAACTAAGCTATCATCAAGTTTAACTGCTAAATTCTTCTCTGCTGGATTTGTCAAAAAATTATTAATTTTTAATACTATTGATTGCAATTCTTCAAATTTGATTTTTGGGTATTTAACGCGTGTAAAAGGAAATTTATCTGTATTATTCAATAGCAAAATCTCATATACATAATTAGGTTTAGTAGGTTTAGCCTGACTATCAGTTTCAATTGTAGTTTCCAATTTAGCCTCTAGTAACTCAGAAACTATTATTTGACTTTTTTCTTGACCAAACCAATCATTGTTTGTTAATTTACATCCGACTGTTAGAGTATTTTGTGTTGTACTTAAATTATTATTTGAAATAGCTATATTGTTTGTAGAACGATTACAAACAAGTTGTGTAATAGGTGCAAACATCAAAGTACTAAATAAAAAGTAAACTATAAACTGACTCAAAAGTAGTCCCATACCTAGAAATACTTTTGGTCGAATATGAAAAGTAAGTTTAGTTGATGTTTGGTCGGAAAATTTTAGAGGATTAGCTAGAATAAAATAACCTCCTGTTCCTAAATTAATTAGCAACAGAATAGCTCTTAATAAGAAATTCATTTTCTCTGTAGCTCCAAAACCGCTTTAGCAGATAGAAATATTACGCGTTTACCAATTAGATAATAAATTAAGAAAGAATAACCTCAATTAATCTTCTGTGGCTAGTGCCCATCAAATATGCCAGTATTAGCTCAGTATTGCCACCAAAATCCGAAGCAAGTCGTCTATGTCAGCAGGAACACGATATAAATTGAGGTCTTGAGTTATTTGTTTAGTTTCTCGATTCAATAGAGCAAATTGCCAAATATCCCCTGTAGAAACAGCACCTTGTAAATTTGCCTCTTGAGAATCAGTCCACGCATCAATAGCAATTAGCTCTACAGCAAGCTGGGTAAAACCTCTTGCTAAATCAGCATTTTTAGCTTCTACAACTAAGAGTTTATGGTCTGCGTGCAAATAGTAATCAAGGGAACCTTTTAATTGTTCTGTAACTATAAGAGGATATTCGATTCTAAGTTGGGCTTGAGTGTAATGAACAACATCCAATAAAATTGGTGCAATTAGTAACTCTCTGCGGGCTGCTTCACTAGTCAAACTAATATATGGCAAACTCTCTTCAATCCTAGATTTGAGATTTGCGAGTCTATCTAATTCAATGGTGGACTTTTGTTGATTGAGAGAAGAACGTTTTAAAAAATAGCCAAATTCAGCCAGTATATCTTCTGGCTCGAATGACATCTCAAAATAGCTTCTGAAAGTGTATGAGTGATTTGGTTGAAGGATGGGAGTTTTGCTCATACTTGGATAATTCGTAATTCGTAATTCGTAATTGAGTTTTTTTAAATAACATCAGATTTTCAATAGGTTCGTTTGTCATACAACTTGTATGACAAACGTAATAGACCTCCTACTTCGTCAACAACTTGCGTCGCAGATTATCCAGTGCTGCATTCGCACTGACATGACGAATTAAAGCTCGACCTCGTACTGTACCAAACTGATATTCAAAACTTGCTACTTCATCCTTTGGCCCAGCTAAACCAACGTAAACTAAACCTACTGGCTTAGTATCTGTCCCTCCAGTTGGGCCAGCAATACCAGTAATACTCAATCCCCAAGTTGTTGCAAGGCGGGTTTTGACTCCAACAGCCATTTGCTCTGCAACGATCGCACTTACCGCCCCAAATTTATCTAAATCTTCCTGGTTAACCTCCAGCAGCTTAACCTTTACCGAATTGTCATAAGAAATTACTCCACCCCAAAAGTAATCAGAACTCCCAGAAATTTCGGTCAACATTTGCCCTAAACCGCCACCAGTACAAGATTCTGCCACTGAAAGCGTTTCTTCTGATGCCCGCAATAACTCACCGACCACGGAAGCAAGAGTATCATTATTAACGCCGTAAAAATCTAGTCCGGCAATTTCTTTAAGTTGTTTCTCAATGGGCGCAATTAGTTCTTCTGCGGCTGCTTCAGAAGTGGCTTTAGCAGAAACTCGCAATCTTACTTCTCCTTTACCTGCATAAGGGGCTACTGTGGGATTTGGTAACTTCAAATAAGAAGCAACTTTTTCTGCCAAAGCAGATTCACCAATACCCCAAAACTTTAAACTTCGGCTGTAAATAATTTCTTTACCCCAACCTTGACTTTTGAGAAAGGGGACGGCTGTTTCTTCCCACATTGGGTACATTTCACTGGGAACACCGGGAAAGGTAAAAATCGTGATTTCAGGACGGGGTTGCCAAACGATACCGGGTGCTGTTCCTGTGGGGTTGGGGAGAATTTCTGCACCTTGGGGAATCAAAGCCTGTTTGCGGTTACTTGGTGACATAACCCGACCTCGTTGGGCGAATTTCTGGGTTATATCTTCGATGATTTCTGGGTTTTCTACCAACGGGACTTTAAAAAAATCGGCGATGGTTTCGCAGGTGAGATCATCTGGTGTGGGGCCGAGTCCACCAGTGAAAATGAGAATTTGCGCTCTGGAAATAGCAATTTCTATAACTTGCTTCAACCGTTCTGGATTATCCCCAACTACTGTTTGATAGTAGTGGGGAATTCCGAGTTGCGCTAATTGTTGCGCCAAAAATTGAGCATTGCCGTTGAGGATATCTCCTAACAGCAATTCAGTACCAACACAAATAATTTCTGCACTCATTGGAAGGAATAGTAAGAAGTGAGGAGCAAGGGGTTAGGAGTTATGAGTTAGGAGTTAAAACTCATCACTCTTAACTCTTAACTCCTAACTATAATGTCAGGCTAATGCTGGTACAGGAATTTCCAGGTGAGGATATAAGGGGAAGCGATCGCACAATGCTGCTACCCGTTGCCGACAATCTTGGGTTACTACGTCGGAATCTGGAGAAAGTAGGCGATCGCTAATAATATTGGCAATCTCAGTAAATTCTGCTACTCCTAAGCCCCGTGTGGTCATTGCTGGCGAACCTAACCTCAGACCACTGGTAACAAATGGCGATTGCGGATCAAAGGGAATAGTATTCTTGTTAGCAGTAATATTCACAGTACTGACTAGCTGATCTGCCTGCTTACCAGTTAGACTTACAGAGCGTAAATCTACCAATATTAAATGATTGTCAGTGCCGTTAGATACTAACTTTAAACCACGGTTTTTGAGTTGTTCGGCCAAGGCACGAGCATTTTCAATCACTTGGGCAGAATAAGTTTTAAACTCAGGCTTGAGGGCTTCTCCAAAAGCTACAGCTTTGGCAGCAATAACGTGTTCCAATGGCCCGCCTTGGCTGCCAGGAAAAACAGACTTATCTAGCTTTTTACCTAGTTCTGCGTCGCCAGTCAAGATTAAACCACCTCTAGGGCCGCGTAGAGTCTTATGGGTAGTTGTTGTTACTACGTGACAGTGAGGAATGGGATCGGGATGAAGACCACTAGCAACTAAACCAGCAATGTGAGCAATATCGGCAAGTAAGTAAGCGCCGATTTCATCAGCAATACTACGGAATTTTTCAAAGTCAATTACACGGGGATAAGCCGAATAACCACAAATCAAGAGCTTAGGACGCTCCCTCAGCGCCAGCTCGCGAATTTGATCGTAGTCAAGTTGTTCTGTTTGTTGGCTGACACCGTAGTGGCTAACTTGGAACCACTTACCTGAGAAATTGACAGGGGAACCGTGGGTAAGATGTCCCCCATGAGACAAATCCATCCCCATAATTTTGTCCCCTGGTTCTAGGAGTGATAGGAACACAGCAAAATTGGCTTGTGCGCCAGAATGGGGTTGCACATTCGCATGAGCAGCCCCAAATATCTGTTTAGCGCGATTGATCGCTAGTTGCTCTATTTTGTCGATAAACTCACAACCGCCATAGTAGCGTTTGCCAGGTAAACCCTCAGCATATTTATTTGTCAATACCGAGCCTTGAGCCGCCAGTACAGCCGCGGAGGTAAAGTTTTCACTAGCAATCAACTCCAAGTGATCTCGTTGACGCTGTAGTTCGTCGTTGATTAACCCTGCGATCGCCGGATCGCTGGAAGAAAGAAAGTCTGAATTAGTCCTAGTCACTTGAATTATCCTTATGGAAATTTGTACAACGGCTGATTTTGGTTGGACGCAGCACCTAAATATACAGTCAAGAGCAATGGTTTTTGACTGCTGTACAGAGGCGATTAATCGTCTCCGTACTCTGGAGGTTTATTTGTGCCAACTTATTTATTATTAGACCCAAGCTCAATTAATGCATTAATTATCATAACGTTGCTTTTTGAAATCCTCACCTTGCTGCGTGTTGTGAGGTCGTTAGACAGTATTCTTTATGAACCTATGTTAAATAATGCTTACTGCGTAGGCGTAGCCCGTCGGAGACATCGCTGCTCTGTAGAATGAACTTCAGAACGATTAGTGAACAACAAGAACCCCGACTTATTAAAGAAGTCGGGGTTCTGCGGGTTGCAATTCTCACAAATCAAAAAATCAAATAGGATTCATATAGCGATTTTGATAGTAAGCTAAAATCTGGTTAACTCGTTGCCGATTTTCTAAGCTAGAGTTTGGTGTCCACGAGAGGCTTAAGCCAGCAATTTGACTTTGATTGTAATCAAACTGTTGGGATGACTGGGGAATTAAATCCACTTCCACCCCTTCGATTTGACGTAAATGAGCTGCTATTTCTCTATAAACAGCTAAAGGCAAACCAGCGAATTCAACTTTTTCCTTAGTCTCCATCTTTATGAAGCTCCCACATTAAAGGTATTTTGGAGGGGCGTTGTCACTGAAATAGCATTGCCGGTAGCAGATGCAGCAGACGACGTTGATTTGACAGTCCCTTCCCCTACCATTTTTGCAACTTCAATACCATATTGTTCCAAAATCACGATGGGGTTGTAGCCCTGATTCATTTCAATACGTTTAATCAGTACGCCATTTGCTAATCGCTGTCCCGCCTGTACATACCGACTTGTCGGCTCATCCGGTACTTTGATAATTGCCTGTGGTTCTTTACTAATTAGAACTACACCAGTCACAACCACTGCCCTTGCTAACTCAGGCTGCGCTGGCGGTGGCAATACAGAGACTAAAGTGGGGTTGGGGACAACTTGAGGCAAAACTTTAGGCAACACTGAAGTCAAGGTAGGATTGACTTTTTTTGGTAGAGAAGAAACGTTATTTTTCTTTGGATTTAAAGCGATGCTGCGTGTTGGAAGTTTTCGTACTGCTAGTGATGCAGTAGGTAGCTTAGGCAACACGGGAACTGGTCTTCCAGATGTTTGAGACATTCCGGGAAGAGTCTGCCCGAAAAGTTGTGTAAAAGGATCGCTTCGATCTTTTGATACCACAAGTTCTCGTGTTCGCTCTGTAGCATTAGTGGATTGAATCAAGTTAACAGATGCAAGATTAACTTGTGAGACCTGTTTGGCAGGTATCACTGGATTCTTAAAGGATTGAGCCGCTGGTGGCGACTTTTTTGCTATTTTGGCAATTGGCACAGGATTGATGGCTTGTTGTGTATCTTCAGAAGCACATCCGGCGATCGCCAAAGCTAGAATAGCTGCAATTGTAATTTTTGAAGTTATGCCCATGAGCCTTTCTCAAAAGCCATTGGAAAATTGAAAAGTGGAAATAAACAATGCCTATAATTTGGATTAAAGGCAAAGTATGTTCCCTTTATAACCTAATTTTTTACATTTCAAGGGTTATTTTTAGCACTGCCTACCCAGTATAACTGCGGTTTGTTGTTTGTTTGCAGTCAATCTTCTGCCACACCCATAAGCTCTTTCATCAAATCCAGTCCTTTCTTGACTCGACGGGAAACTGTTACTACACTGATACCCAGATGTTCTGCAACTTGTTTTTGGGTCAAATCTTGCAAAAACACACATTCCAACACGTCGCGGGTGCGTTTTTCTAGCTGAACCAACGCTTGTTGTAAGCGAAGTTGGTCTTCTTGTGCTAGTTGAAAGCTGCGATAGTGAGGATCTGGAACCAATTCTCCCAAGCAGGTAGAACCTTCTTCTCCATCTTGGATTGGCACATCAAGACTCAAGGGAGCGCGATTGACCCATGCTAATTTAATTTCTTGCCATTCGTTTGGAGAAATTTCCAGTGCTGCTGCTAATTCCGAGTCAGTTGGTTGACGATTGTGTTTTTCACGCCAAGAACGTGATACTCCTATAGCTTGCTGTTGGAGCGCTAACCATCTCCGAGGAATTCGCACGGTGACACCTTTATCTCGGAGATAGTGTTGAATTTCACCCCGAATATAGGGAAGAGCGTAGGAACTGAAGGCATGTCCCTTGGAAATTTCAAATCTTTCAATAGCTCTGATTAAACCCAAACATCCAACCTGGAGCAAATCATCGTAGGTTTCATGACATTGATTTGTCCAATAGTGAGCTTCTTTTCTCACAAGTCCAAAATTGAGTTTTACCAGTTGATTGCGGATGTTTTCTGACGGAGATTGCTGATATTCTCGCAACAACTGCCAAATTTCGTGCTTTAGTTCATTGGTGACTGTGGTAGGCATAGCACCGGGTTTATTGAGCAAATAAAGAATCAATTATTCGCTTTTTAAATTCAGCTGCGATCGCACGATATCAAATGAAATATTGCGATACATTTCCTAGCAAATACTATGGTAGATAATAAAGAGTTTCTATCAAAATTCCATAGGCTACTTGACAATCGAGCAAAATTTAAATGGGCGAAATCGTTATTTAGTTAGTTATTTATCTTTGGTATGGCCTGTAGCTTTTTTAGAACCACATAGAAATAAAATATAAAATTAATCACTCAATATCAAACCGAGATTGTACTTAACTTGAATTAATTAATTATGAAGTTAATTTAGATAAACGAAACAATAGTAGTCGAGCTTTTGTTTGATGAGCAAAAGTTGGATTTACAGTAAAATTACGTACTCATGAAACTGAGATTTATCCAATAGTTAAAAATTACTAAATAATTTAAAAAATCTTATGTATATTTACGCAAGGCAATAAAAAAAGGGCGTCTCACCCTTTTTTGCACTTAAGTCTATAGTGTTTTAATGAAAGGGAAAAGGTTAAAGGGATGAATAAAATGATCCATAAGACTGAGGGATAAAAATTTTCCCAATTACCGGGGCTATTTTGACCCCAATTTTACTCAGATTTAACTTTTCGCCATTTTTGTAAAAAATCTATCCACCCTCTTTAAAAAAGAGGGTGGATAGTTTAACTTTTGCGATCAAGTCTGAATACTTACAGAATTGTCGTTTTGAGTGCCAGTCAGTTGCCTTACTTTCGAGGATTTAGCCACGAGCCGATTCAACCCGTGCATAAAATAGACCACGAATCTTAACTTCTTTAGGTTCGCCAGCACCTAAATCTGTATCAGATGGCTGTTCGCTCTCGAAAGTGCCAGCAATTTCACCGCTAGAACTGTCTATTTTGGCGATTTGCAGAGAAATCTTGCCATTGAGATTTTCAGCACGTTTGACATTAGTGCGGGTAAGTTCTTCATCATCTGCTTGGGCAGGGAGAGCTACGGCATTATCATAGCCAGTGACGACACCACGACCTTTGGGATCTAGGAAGGCAGCACCACGATACGAAGGAACTTTAAAGCTGCCTTCAAAGTCCGTAGAGGTGTTAATACTGGTCAAGCTGGGTTGGCTTTGAGCAACCAAATTTTTGATGGTGAAGAGGAAAGGTACTCGCTCACCACCAGGAAGTTGCACAGTGATGGCTTGGAAGTCAAGACCATCAGTTTCCGTAAATGTCAGGCTGTTATCTGCGTTGACTTTTAGATTACCTTGCACCTGGTCAATGGTGGAAGTGTATCTGGTCAACAATTTGCCAGCAACAAATTCTGCTTCTTGCCTTTTATTAGCAGGTTCTTCTTTAATGAAGAAGCTAGTTGGTTCCAAGCAAAGTTCTTTGATGGTATAAGACTGACTAGAATCAATGGGAAGGGAACCACGGCTTGTTTCTGCTAGTTGGGGGCATTTGTTCGCCAAGCCAGTGCCGCGAATTTGATCGTAAGTGAGTACATCTCTACCACTACTGCTAGCAGGAGCATCACTACAAGCGGTTATTAGCCCCAGGCACAAAGCCAAGAATGCAACAATTAAAGCGCGATACCTCATGGTCAACCTCAATCTCAAAAATTAATATCTAAGTTGTAAAACTGCATCGAAGCTTTGATCTCTGATGAGAAGCCGCTACTCTGCGAAAAGCTACCTTTGTTCGGACACGGCTTTGCTCTGATTAAGAGAGTTGAAGCAAGTGTTCGGGTGTCTAGTTGTCAGACGCTGCTCAAACTTTTCTCTGCTAAACGTAGTTAAACGCGTCGCTCTCTTGAGCTTGGGGTGTAAACCCCAGACTAAGTAGCCACACTGCATCCATTTTGGATGTATGTCACTATGAGAGCAAAAAACCAGCAGTTTTACTGTTGGTGGCATTTGTTAGAGTTGGGCGGGTGAATGAGTAAGCCTCACACAGAGAAGCATAAATGCTTGCCTCGAAGAGTGCGAAGAGGGGTGTTTGCTTCGCACTTTGCTTTTGCTGATCGCAAAAGCGGCGTCGCCCAAGTCTTTTTGTATCATGTATGTGACGCCACTACATACAGCCCATTGTTTGATGGGTAAATCAGCCAGATCATACGATTTTTTTTAACTCAAAATCAAAGTTCTCAAAATCCAAGAAAGTCTCGTACCGATCGCATCTAGCTTCTGTAAAGCCTATGCTAAAGGTTACTACGCTCTTTTTGGAGCGATCGCAATTGCTTTTGATAAAGATACAAATCTAGTTATATTCACCTCTAACTAGGGCAAGTGAGGAGATGCGATAACAGGGAGACAACTGACAAACTAGGGAAAATTAAAAATCTCCGGTAAATTTGAGTTGACCTCATTTATACGGAAAAGGTGGCATGAAGGATCACAAAAATATTGAATCAGAGAAGTTGTCTGGTAAACTGCAAGCGATCGCAACTGTAGTGTATGATGCCGCTACAGCTTGTGAAGGCGATACTGTGGCTCTTTTGGCTTTGCTGCGGCAATTAGAGCAGTTACACCGAGAGATCCGGGATGGGGTTTTTCAAGAGAGTTTGCCTGTTAACCGTCGCCAACTTTACTCACTGCTGAAAGATATTGAGTCTGAGGGAGGCTGGCCCTATATTGAGCGTATGAGGCTACAAGCCTTTTTAGCGAATTTGCCACAAGAGGCTCCCGAAGAAAATAGCCATGAACTTTTGGAGAGCGATCGCTCCTTTGGCTGATTAGCTCGAAATTTATTTCTAGCTCTGAATTAATAACTCTGGTCGCCTCATCAACCGCTAAACCAAGAGCGGTTGCTCATTGAGGCTTCAACCTAATTTATAATTCTTAATTAAAAAGGGTTTGTACGGGTTATCCCATTACAAAGAAGGCGATCGCGCTCCTCAAGATTGTGGTTGTGCTTAAGGTAATCACCCACCCAATCGCAACCACGAACAAGCAGATCATCAAGATGTAAATTCCACAGAATTATCGTGTTGTCATCACTAGCTGATGCTAGTGTTTGACCATCTGGGCTAAAACTGACACTTAATACCGGAGCGCGATGCCCATTGAGACTTTTAATTAATTTGCCATCACGGCTCCAGAGTTTCACTGTACTGTCCCAACTGGCGGCGGCTAGTAATTCACCATTTGGGCTGAAAGTCACGGCATTGACGCTATCACTGTACCCTTTTAATAAAGTTTTTAATAACGTCCCATCCCGTCGCCACAGTTTCACGGTGTTATCCCAGCTAGCAGAAGCCAGCAATTCGTCAGTAGGACTAAAGCTGACACCCAATACCCAGCTATCATGAGGCGAGAAAGTTTTGAGCAAAGTACCATCCCGCCGCCAAAGTTTCACTGTTTGATCGTCACTGGCAGAGGCTAAAACCTGACCATCAGGGCTGAAATTGACGCTATTCACCCAACCCTGATGTCCCACTAAGGTTTTGAGCAACTTGCCCTCACGGTTCCAAAGTTTCACTGTTTTATCTTTGCTAGCTGATGCTAAAAACTGACCATCAGGGCTGAAATTGACGCTCATGACACTATCGCTATGTCCGTGGAGAGTCATGATTAAAGTACCGTCAAGCCGCCAAAGTTTCACTGTTTTGTCATAACTTCCTGAAGCCAGCATTTCACCTTTTGGGTCAAAACTGACACTAGGAACTTTATTTGTGTGTCCCACCAAAGTTTTGTAAAGTCGGGTTTTAATCTCGCCATTACTGGTGTATCGCTGCCAAAGTTTGACAGTGCGATCGCTACTACCAGAAGCTAGCATCTGACCGTCAGGACTCCAAGCAACGCTCAAAACTCGATCCCGATGCCCTTGAAGAATAGACGGTCTTGGAGCATCTAAACTCCATAGTTTCACGCTTTTGTCGAAACTTCCTGAAGCTAGCAATTTGTTTTTTGGACTGAAAGCGATGCTAACGACAGCATCACTGTGTCCTTTGAAGGTTTTGAGTAAATTACCAGTGATACTCCAGAGGTTTATGGTATTGTCTTCGCCTGCGGAAGCAAACTTTTTACTATCCGAACTAAAGCTCAAACTCCACACTGTACCGTTATGCTGCCGTAAAGTTTTGTAAGGAAAAAAGTCAAAACCGTCTTTAGTGTTGCTACTCTCCCGCCGCCAAAGTTTCACTGTCTTATCTCGACCTGCTGATGCCAGGAATTTACTGTCTGGGCTGAAAATAGACACAATCACGCCTTGCTTATGTCCCTGCAAAGTTGTAACAAGGCTACCGTCCCGCCGCCAAATTTTCACTGTTTTGTCGTCGCTAGCTGAGGCGATGAATTGACCATCAGGACTGAAGTTTACCCAGTTAACCCACCCCCGATGTCCTCTCAGTATTTTTACTAAACTACCGTCTTTGCGCCAGAGTTTTACGGTTTTATCCTTACTACCAGTAGCTAACAACTCGCCATCAGGACTAAAGTTAACGCTGTAAACCCAATCTTTATGTCCTTTGAGAGTTTTATATAATTTGGGGTCAAATTCACCTGTAACCGAGCTTTTGTGCCAGATTTTCACTGTTTTGTCGAGGCTGGCAGAGGCTAGGGTTTGACCATCTGGGCTGAAACTTACACAGGTAACAGCATCAGTGTGACCTTTGAGGGTTTGGAGTAAAGTACCGTCAGGATGCCAAAGTTTTACCGTCTGATCTCGGCTACCTGATGCTATCAACTGACCATCTGGGCTGAAAGTTACTCCCCAGACAATATCAGTGTGCCCTTCCAAACGGTTAACCTCCGTTACCCCATAAACTGCCTGTTGCAAGGCTGTTACCACCCGCATTCGTGTATCTGGTTCAACTCCATCTGCTTGTTTAAGTCCTCTCCAAGCCCGCAAACTTTCCAATAGGGCATCAAATTCTTTATTAGATGCAAACAGAGCTTCGCTAGCAGCAGTGATGACACCAATATTCAAGTTGGTTTCACTGCGTTCAGCTCGTAAAGTTTGGCGGACTGCTGCTCTTTTTTGTAAGTCGGCTTGCCACCATAACGCTGCTATTGTTCCCCCCATAATTGCTAGGATTGCACCTGCTATCCGTGCTTCCCGCAGTCGTCGTTGCAATACCAAATTTAGTTGCTTTTGACTAAGTTGTTGGGCTGCTTCGGCTCTAGTTTTTTCAAGTTTGATTTTTTCTAATTCGGCGAGCATACCATAGTTGTTCTTTTGGCGAATTGGTTCAACTAAATAATCGTGAACCAACTGGTAGCGATCGCCTAATTCTTCTCTGACTCGCAATACCAAGCCTGAACCCACCAATATTTCTAAGATCAGTTCTCCAACTTTGTCAAAGCTTGATATCGTATCTATATCATAATTATTCACTAATGCAGCCGCTAAATCAGCTTTAGTTTTTAAAGGTCGCGTCCCCTTTTCATCTGTTAACTCAAATAATAATTTCCAACTTAACTCTTCGTTCTCCTGACCGCAGTCTTTGATAACTTCCCCCAACCAGCGTTCCACCAATTTGGCCGAGCCACCACAAAGCTTATATTCTGCCAGGGTCGTAATGTTTTCTATTTGTAGTTGAGCGCCGACTATTTGTAATTCAATTGGATGTACTTCATCTAGTTCTCCTGTCAAATCCTGAACTAATCGGTTAATTAATTCTTCACTTAGTTCATAATGTGAACGTTGAGTAAGACTGTGAATTATGGCTTTGGCATCTCGGCTAGAGAATTTCCCTAAATAGTAGCGAATGTCCTTATCAAGAATATTTTTATTAATTACTCCTAAATCATATAAGCCAGTACTATTTTTCTGGCTCAAACGTTCAAACTCTAATAAATGATGTAAATAATCTTCTCGTAATGAGAGAATAATTTTTACATAAGAAATATTTAAACATTCACTAAAAAATTTATAAAATTCTATTCTTTGTCTAGGAGGATTACTAACAAAGAAAAATTCTTCAAACTGGTCTAATATGATAACTATTGTATAATTGCGCTCACATGCTAGGCGAATTCTTTCTAGTATTATGGTGGGTGTAGAGTCAATATTAACCGATATTCCTGTGTATGCTAGTGCTTGGTTAATACTGCTGCTTAAAATTGTTATCCAATCAGTATAAACAGACAAAACAATCGGTATAGGAATGCGTTCACCGATAACTTTTCCCTTGAGTGCTGGGACTAAACCAGCTTTGAGAATTGAACTTTTACCGACACCTGATGGCCCATAAATAACTGTGAGTTTGTAGTCAGCGCGGGCAATTCTTTCAATTAAGCGATTGACATCTTGTTGCCGTCCAGAAGCAGATATTTCTTGAGCAATTTCTTCAGGAATAAACGGTATTTTGTGAGGTTCTAGTACTGGGTTAATTCTGGGGCGTTGTGGCTGTAATTGACTTGCTCCGATAAAGGCACGAAAGCCATACTGATGTTCTATTTTAATTTTTTCTTGCTTCAGCTTAAAGGCTTCTGTATAGTTATGACATTCAAAAAAGTAAAGCGATCGCAGTTCCTCTAAAATCTCTAAGTAAAGTAATGGCTGATGTTGTAGCTCACAAACTACCCTCGCCCATTCCAAGTTATTGATAGCTTCCTCGCACTCACCCAAATGCCGTTGTGTGCGTGCTAGCAAGAGAAGATACCAACTTTCTTGTTGTCGTCTTCGCAAAGCGTCTCGCAGAGAAACCTGTGTTACTTCTTCGGAGATAGAAAGTGCTGTATTTGCTAATTCATGAGCCAGTAGCCAATTCGATTCTGAAGCTGCCACATTTGCCAAAAAACCATAATTTTGAGCAACTTGTGCGGGAGTTCCATAAGTTTTATGTAGATGTAATGACTTTTGAGCTAATTCTTTTAAGTCATCCCAGGCTTGTAAGCGTTGCAGCATTTCACAAGCAGGCAAAATGAATTTAGCAACTAAGTCTTCTCTTTGTACCTCCTCCAATAGCTCCAAGCATTGTTTAAACCACGACAGAGCATGTTCGCAATAGCTACTAGTATTTTGGTATAAGTCTGCCATTCGGTGATAACAAAGCCCCAGGTGGAATAGTACTATTGCTTGCTTGAGTAAAGATGAGGAGGGTATAGGTTGAGGACATGAGAGAGGCAAAGAAGAATTACTCTCCCACTCTGCTACTCTCCTCGCTTCCTGCTGCCATAATGCTAGGCTTCTTTGATAATTGGCTAAAGCACCATTAATTTGATCGTTGGCGTATTTATCTCGCCCCAATACAAACTCTAAACTAGCTTCTAATCCTGGTGTTAATTTAACGCCATACAGACGTAGTAAATCATTACGGGCTGATTCTATTTCGTGGCGGTGTTGCGACTTAGGATCTAAATCTAGGAAGGCATTAGATAAAAACGTTTCAGCACCTGCTTCTAAAACTTTGGCAAATAGAGATTCTTCCTCTTGAGAGATCAAAGCAATTAAATCTGCTTTGGCCATTTCAAATTTAATCGTGGTTGCAGCCCAGCTTTTGAAATCAGGTGCTAATTTTGAAAGCAATGATGCTACTTCATCCTGTAGCCACAACACCACTGGAAATGGAAAAGTGGCAGCATAGATATCTCGTGCTTGGTTGATACCTGTAAGTAAGTTTTCCAGGTCGGTAGTTGACTCAATACCGAAAATCATTACAGCAGACGGTAAAGTGTCTGTAAGGACGGCAGGATTGTCTAAAGATAGTTCTGAGATTATTGTACTGTGTAAAGAAGTAGTCGATGGATTGAGAACGATTTCTTTGATATTAATTTCTTTAGCGATCGAGCGAATATTCTCTAACATTTGCTCACGTAATCGCCCATAGTTGCATCGAACTAAAATCAGAGCAAATTGACCTTCGGAAAGTGCGACCGCTCTAATCAATCTTTGCAAAGTATGTTGATTTTCTTTGGTGTAGACGCGTAGCTGTTTGTCATTAGTCATTGGATATGGGGCTGGACATTAGGTATTGGATATAGGGCATTGGTCATTTGTTAGTGAACTAATGACCAATGACAAATGACAATTGACTGTTACTTGTTTTGTTGCCAAGCTAAAACTTTTTCCGTTTCAGCCAAGGCTGGACTGATGCCAAACCAGCGCCCCGTAGGATCGCGATATTCAAACAGATACATGCTTCTTAGTAAGCTCTGATAGTCAGACTCACCTTTAACTCTCTGCTGCTGTACTACTTCAAACAATAATTCCCACTGGGACTCATCAATAGCTAATAGCAGATCGTCGCGGTAGTCCTTAATCACGGCTTCTAAGCAGTCTCTAGAAAAAGGCGGATCTTGTCGTTGCAGGCAGCTATAAAGTAAGCCCAATAAGTTACGAATGTGACCACCACTAACGCGGCATAGACGATCCAAGGTTTGGGAGTGATCGAATAATTCTGTAATTAATAAAAGTCTGCTATTCAAAGGAACTTCTGGAAAAGCTCTAGCTAGAACTAACTGGCGTACTAGTGACATTCCTGGTTCGTAGTCACTGCCATCTCTTTGCCGGACTAATACCATCGGCAGTACTTTTGGTGCAATCCCTCCCCCCAGACGATTTTTCAGTGTTTCATACTCATTGGAGAAAATTAACGTTAAGGGAATTGTGTAAACTAGGTGGCATTTAAGTCGGCGTAACTGTTCGCCTCGGTCAATGAAGAGATATTCTGGTTGCGATCGCCCGGATGCTAAGGGACGCATATCCACTCGATCCAAATTATCTACAATCACTACCAGTCCTTTTTGACCCCTTAGCTTTAGCTGTTCAACAGCCTTTTCTAAAATCTCTTCGTTAATCGCTTGCAAAATACTATTGGTTCGCGGTTCCAGATATTGTCTTAGTTGATTCCGCATCTGGGTGCTATCTTTGGTTTTGGCGGTAATTTTGGCAATACCCAAGGACAACTCCGCTTGTCCAGAAAGCTCTATGGGGCTTTGCAAAAAATCGCCTACTTCTTTAAACAAATTAGTAAAGTAACCAGGTTTGAGTTTGATGCTAATACTTTCTAAACTGGCACTGACTTGACGGGCTACACTCAGCAAAATATCGCTGATATCAATATCCGCCATATCTAAGTCTTGACTAGACTCAAAATAAACCACATGAAATCCTGCCAATTCTAGTTCTGTCTTGAGGCGCTGCAATTCCGTTGACTTACCGCAGCCGATATGACCCGTAAATAACTGACAGGTTGGTTCATCAGGAGAAATCCGAATGATAGTTCGTTGCAATTCTTCGACAATCTTGCAACCACGTACATTAGCAAAATCTATGTAATACTGCCGATCTAGTACGTTACTTATATTTAGCGTGTAGCTAGGGTTACATGCTTTATAAAAACGTGACAAATTTAATGTCGTTTTCATGTATGTAGAGGTTTATGTAGATGCAGCTTAGTTTGGATTTTTTATACAATAAATCCCTATCTAGGATGTAGATACAGGATTGACTCACAAGGTAGTAGTGTCTTGCAAAAGACAGCGCTTGTTGCCAGATTACTGTCAGTAGTATGGTAGAGATTTAATTGACCCTAATAGCGAATGGCACTAAGATAATGCAAACCCATTATCTACAAAGCTTTGGGGTGTGGGGTGTAGGGTGTGGGGTATAGTGACGTTCGCGCCAGCGTTACGTAGCAAAGAAATTTGTTTATGTTCGCACTTATTTTTACTTTTCTTGATTTTTTCCGAACCTACACCCTACCCTCTATACCCATACCTGGCAAGGATTTCATCTTTTATTGGTACCGTTCGACCTGTCAGGTCTTAAGCATATTTGTCCTTTTTACACCTGCCATTGAGGTTTTGACAATCTCTTCCTTCTGTTCGACCTGCCACAAAATTATATGGCTGAGGAATTAAGTAAAAAAAGCTACAAATTTTCATGGTTCTCAGTTTAGATAGCTGATGGGTGTGACTGGTATGAATTATAGCAAGGCATACAGAGATGCAGGAATACTTGTTTATCATTTCACATTCTATTTGTCAAGAAAGCAAAATCCTACACATCTCAACTAATATTTTGTAATCTTTAAGGAAAAATCTTCAAAAATAACTTGTCAAAAAGACTACAGTCAGTTAAAAATGGACACCGGAAACTTTAATAGGACTAATTACTAGCGCCATAATCATTGTGCAGTTACTGTAAAGTGTTACTAAAAATAAAAAAAGTCTTGAGGAGAGCGGCTAAAAGATGCCAACAGTGTTTACTGAAATTAATAATGATACGAGCTTGTCAAGGAATTTAGATTGCAATCAAAAAGGGGTGTGAATGGCTGGCATAATATCAGTTTCCCGCACGCATATAGCCCAGCGTCGTCAGAAATTGCGTCGGCAGCGGCAGATGAGAATTATTCAAGCTATTTGGCGAACCTTTGCCATTACTGGTTTGGCAGGTGGATTGTTCTGGGTGGCAGTCCAACCGGTGTGGATGCTAAAGGCTCCCAAACAAATAGTGATGAAATCAGGGAATAAATTGCTGTCGGATCAAACAACTCAGTCATTGTTGGTGCTGTCTTACCCTCAGTCTTTGTGGCGGATTGAACCGTCAGCGATCGCTAACTCTTTGAAGAAACAACCAACTATTGCTCAAGCGATCGTCAGACGGCGCCTATTTCCTCCTGGATTAATCATTGAAATCCAAGAACGAGTACCTGTAGCAGTAACTCAAACACGTAGTAACAAAAAAGTAACTATCGGCTTGCTAGATGCAAGTGGGGCCTGGATGCCTTTAGAAAAATACACATCACTGAATCCCACTAGGAAACTACCCAATCTCAGAGTAATTGGTTCGCCAAATGAATACTGCCTCTACTGGCCTCAAATTCATGAAGCTGTCAGCCAAAGTCTCGTGAAAGTCATGGAAATTGATTGCCAAAATCCAACAAATTTAATTTTGAAAACAGAACTAGGAAATGTGCATCTCGGTGTTCCAGGCCCCCAGTTGTCTGAACAAATTAAGGTACTCGCCCAAATGCGCCATTTAGCAACAAAATTCAATTCCGGTCAAATAGAGTATATTGATCTGAAAAATCCCGAATCTCCATTAGTACAAATGAACCAAAAAGACCAAAACTTAACTCCCAAAATCCCTAAAAACATTTAGTATGTTTATTATTTTGATAGCTCTTAGTAAATTAAGAAGCTTTATGCTGATAAATATATTTATTCTTTTCAGTTTTCCAGCAAATCGCCCGAAAATCGGCATTAACTTCTAATTAAAATGAGAAGATCAATCATAAAATCTCTATTGGGAGTAACAGACCCTCAATTGTTACCCTAACATCTAATAGTAGGGTGCAAGATGTCAGACAATCTAATGATGGTCTATGGCGTGTAAAACGCCTTGTGTCCATATATTCTTTGACTAAACCCAGTACAAAAAAGAGAAAGTTGCTTGAGCTTTTCATTCAGATTCAGACTCGTGAGCAGAGGGTACTGATGAGAACGGTTTACGCCGCCATCCCAGTGCAGAGGCAAAAGGCTCTGACTTTGGTTTGTGTGAGGACACTTCCAAAGACAGTTTACCGAAGTTTCAATCTGTAACGATACCGCCCAAAGTTGCGTAAGCATTGTTTCTGGGCAATAAGTTTGGACTAATCTGTGCCGTAATTCCTATTAGGTGACGAACTTCTTAGGAAATCTTGATTTTTTGACCGCACTAGTGAGTGTTCTTGTAGGATAGACTATTGCTCCAATAAAGTGTCCATTGAGACCACCCAAACAACAAATTAATCAGCTATAGTCTGACAAGTAAATTCTTGCTTAGTTTAACCTTAAGAATAAGTAAGTAGAAGGTAAATTTTGTGTCTAAAGTTGCAATCATCCCCAATGGTGAAATCTATTAACAATATTATTATTGAGGCAGAGAAGATACGCTGTAGTGTGTCTTTACAAGTTATACCCTCTGCTGAGAATAATGAAGAGATTAATGTCTGGTTGAAGTTATACAGGTCAGTTTTAGATAAATATAGGTATACTTCTCTAGAATTGGCTGTGCGATCGGCTGTGTTAAAAGCTTATCCCATAGCAAATTTTCGCACTGCCAATTCTGTTAGGCTTGGCAGTAGTGAAAACAATAAAGAACAACGCCACAGTATTGTGGCATTGTCAAACTAAAGTTGACTATTAGGTGAATAACACCTGAAAAAGTCGTTTATCTACCCTTTCACAAATCCAATGACACTTGATAATAACCAAGGACTTAACTATAAAAATTCCCAATCTACGGGACAGCCAGGGTTCTCTCTGGCAGTTAACTCGACCAATCCCTTTAATAACTCTGGGCTGAACTTCGGGCAAAATCACGATAATAAGAAAATTTCTCCGGAAAATAGCCGAATTGGCGAGATTGTTCCTGGTCGGGTCGCCAACATCAAAGTGATTGGTGTCGGTGGTGGCGGTGGCAATGCTGTTAATCGCATGATCGAGTCTGATGTATCTGGGGTAGAGTTTTGGTCAATTAACACTGATGCCCAAGCTCTTACCTTAGCTGGCGCTCCAAGTCGATTACAAATTGGGCAGAAGCTAACACGGGGTTTAGGAGCAGGTGGTAATCCTGCTATCGGTCAAAAGGCAGCTGAGGAATCAAGGGACGAAATTGCTACGGCTTTAGAGGGTGCAGATTTAGTATTTATCACTGCTGGTATGGGGGGTGGTACTGGGACAGGTGCAGCACCAATCGTGGCAGAAGTGGCCAAAGAAATGGGCGCTCTAACTGTTGGTGTAGTCACACGTCCATTTGTTTTTGAGGGACGCCGCCGCACCAGTCAAGCGGAACAAGGTATTGAAGGACTAAAAAGTAGAGTAGATACACTGATCATTATCCCCAACAACAAACTGCTGGAAGTGATCCCCGAACAAACACCTGTGCAAGAAGCTTTTCGCTATGCAGATGATGTGCTGCGTCAAGGGGTGCAAGGTATTTCTGATATCATCACGATCCCCGGTTTGGTAAACGTTGACTTTGCTGATGTTCGAGCTGTGATGGCAGATGCAGGTTCGGCTTTGATGGGAATAGGCGTTAGCTCTGGAAAATCCAGAGCTAGAGAAGCTGCGATCGCGGCTATTTCTTCACCATTACTAGAGTGTTCTATTGAAGGCGCTAGAGGAGTTGTATTTAATATTACAGGTGGTACTGACCTGACTTTGCATGAAGTAAATGCAGCCGCAGAAGCAATTTATGAGGTAGTCGATCCCAACGCCAATATTATTTTTGGGGCTGTAATTGATGACAGGCTCCAAGGTGAGGTAAGAATTACTGTAATTGCCACCGGATTTACAGGTGAAGTGCAAGCTGCGGTACAACAAAGCGTGGCTAACGTTCGAGTAGCACCTAATACTTCAAAGCGTCCAACAACACAGCAACCCACTGTTAATCCCTCAACCTCGACTCCAAGTTCAGCTCCAACTCCAACTCCAATTCCAGAACCAAAAGAAAAACCTGGATTAGATATACCTGATTTTCTGAGAAACCGACGTACACCAAGGAATTAAAAGATTTGAAATTTGGGATTTTAGATTAACTTAGCAGTCTCAGGTCAGACTAAACGCTGTATAAAATCTGCTACTTCCAGCCGGGTTTTACCAAGGGCAGGAATAAGCAATCTTTTGCCATACCAATTTTGCCAATTGGTAAAAAAACTTGTCAACGCTACTTTATAGAATTAATTTGGGCAGGAGTCTACTGGCTTGCATGTCCAGCTATGCTTTCAGAACAAAACAATAGGAATGCCTGCCCAACTATGGATGCATCACCGATAGCACAGTGTTAGCGAGTCTTCTCCCAAAGGGAGACGCTACGCGAACGCTTAGAGCGAGTCATCGAGCGTCACTAGCGTCACAGCCAATCGTAGAAATGAATGCATCTACCCCTCGCGATCCACTAAACTTATATTCCGTATAAGTAAATATATTTACTTAAAACAAGTAGCTTAGGGAACGAGCCTACGCAAGTGTGCAAAAGAAGTCTGTTTGCTGGAGAATAGGACATCAAACAAAAAAATAAATGTAAATTATTTTTGAATTTTTAGTGTCTGTTCAATCCATTGAATAACCTGATGACCAAGGCGAGTACCATCTAGGCGGTCAATCTCACGAATGCCGGTAGGACTAGTGACGTTAACTTCAGTTAGGTAGCCACCGATAACGTCAATACCCACAAAAATTAAGCCGTCTTGGCGTAAGCGTTCGGCTAGTTGGGTACAAATTTCATACTCTCTTGGGGTAATTTCGGTTTGAGCGACTGTACCACCAGTTGCCATATTATTGCGAAAATCAGTTCCACTAGAGAGGCGATTGAGGGCACCAATTGGTTCACCATTGAGCAAGATGATTCGTTTATCTCCTTCTTTTGCCTCCGGTAAATAGGTTTGTACCATTACTGGCACTTTACCTTGGAGAGTACTGAGTTCAACAATAGAGTTAAAATTGCGATCGCCTGATTGCAAAAACAAAATTCCTTCGCCAGCTTTATTACCCAGTGGTTTGAGAACCCCTGCCCCCTTTGCTTCCACAAATTGCCGGATAAATTGCTTATCAGCACTGACAATCGTTTCTGGAATCGCTTTAGTAAACTGGAGGGCGTACATTTTTTCATTTGCCCCTCGGATGCCACTGGGACTGTTAATCACCAGGGTTTTATTTTGGTCAATGTAATCCAGAATGTAGGTGGCATATAAATAGGAATCATTGACAGGTGGATCTGTCCGCATAAATACGGCGTCCATTGTCTCTAAAGAAGTTAAGAAGGATTCGCTCAACTTATACCAAGGATTCGCCGCTACCCAGCGTCCCTCCACCAACTGCACTGGTACAAGTTCGACTAGCTGTAGGACAGCCCAAGCTTTGCCCTCCACCACACTCAGCAGATTTGCTTGAGTCACCCAAACTTCATGTCCCAGAATTTGCGCTGCTTCAATTAGGGCAACACTGGTATCATGACACGGGTCAAGTAGATGGATGGAATCAATGATAAAAGCCAGTTTCACCCTTTATACCTCAATCACCAAGAAATTAAATCGTTATTCAATTATTATCCCTTGATGATCTTAGCAATTGACGTACATCTGTACTGCTGAGTAGAACTAGAGGGTAAAGTCTTGTGGACAGATATCGGTTTTGTGGGAAAAAGCCCCTAGACAATAGATAGCGCGTTGGTTTTCTAGGGTTGTAGCGACTACCGTGTAATTTGCAGCGGCTTGTCGCCGCTAGCGCAATACCTTCTGAACCTATAAGCTATTGCTAGAAGTTAATAACTCATTCAGCTTGCCTTGACTATCTAAAGCGTGGATATCATCACAACCACCAACATGGTTGTCGTTGATGAAAATTTGCGGTAAAGAGCGCCGTCCATTTGCCCTTTGAGCCATTTTATTTCTGGCTGCTTCATCTCCATCAATACTGTATTCGATAAATTCAACACCTTTGTTTTTCAGCAAACTTTTGGCACGAATGCAAAACGGGCAAGTCCTCCAAGTGTAAATTTCTACCTTTGCAGCCATAATATCCTCAAATTCATTTAATACTTCTTAATTTTATAACTTTGCCACTGGCTGTAGTGGCTCTATCCTGTTTTAATCTAAGCCCACATCAAATATTTGATAGTATTAAATAATGGATAGTAATTAAGTGAATATACTATTAAGTCATAGTAGAGAGTTTGTCATTTCTGGACAAATTAAAAAATAGCGGAGTCTTTTCGTTTAATAAATATTACTTATTAAAATAAGCACCGCTATCTAGCTAATAGGTCGATTTTTCAAGGTTTTTGGCAAATGTACTTGACACTGTGTAACGAAAATCTTTTAGTGACAACCTATTAGTTTTCGTCTTCTCTTGTACTTTGTCTCTGTTGTACCCCAGTGTCAACCACTACAAGGGTTTAATTCAAAATTAAACTAGAGGCTTTTTCTTTAGTAGTCTCAGCGCACCTACAGCAAATAAGCCTAAAGCTCCTGACGTACCAGGCTCAGGTACTTTTCTTGGTGAAGGTTCCTTATCTTTAGATTGATAATAAGTTCCTTGACCTGTTCCACTGCTACCCAGATTAGTTCCTTCGATACTTTGGTAACGTACCCCAAAGTTACCCAGGGCGAATGAGTCAGTGGTTTTATTAAAGGCGAGAGAGAAGGAGAAGTTCTTAAGACCATCGTCAGTCTTCACACCACCATTCTGTCCTCCCTGGCAGGTGTTACCATCAGTGAAACATACATCTATATCACCAAATTGGTTGGGGAAAGCGCCGTTGAGAACAGCGTTGCTAAAAAGCCCCGACGCATTTGTTTTTCCAGAAGCTAAATCTAATTTGTTGGTAGCTAGAAGGTCGGAATAAACATTAAAACCCAAGCCAGAAGTTCTAGAGTTGATGCCATTACTAGAGGTATTATCTAGAGCAACATCAAAAGTTGCTGCGTTACCAGTGAAGGTTTTCAAGGTTAACCATGCCGTAGAGGTAAGTCCAGAAACGTTTTGCGTGGCTACGCTACCATCAAAATTGAACTGGAATTTTTTACCAATATCACTGAGATTGAAATTGATAATCGGCAATGGTCTGCTTGAAGTCGCAGCAGCCTTGTCAGCTTTCTCTTGGGCGGCTTTATCAGCAGCAGCAGCAGCCTTGTCAGCTTTATCAGCTTTCTCTTGAGCGGCTTTATCAGCAGCAGCCTTGTCAGCTTTCTCTTGGGCGGCTTTATCAGCAGCAGCCTTGTCAGCTTTCTCTTGAGCGGCTTTATCAGCAG
>NZ_JABXKO010000017.1:0-13872 GCF_017114965.1 Nostoc sp. JL31 | reverse complement strand
GCGGCTTTATCAGCAGCAGCCTTGTCAGCTTTCTCTTGAGCGGCTTTATCAGCAGCAGCCTTGTCAGCTTTCTCTTGGGCGGCTTTATCAGCAGCAGCCTTGTCAGCAGCCTTGTCCTGTTGAGTGGTACTTTGAGTGGAAACAGCCTCAGCTCTAGGTATTTGTAAGGCTATTACCAAAATTAAGGATGAGAAACCACAGATTACGCAACCTACTAGTTTCTGTGAATATATTTGAGACACTTCGCTTAAACGCCTTTTTTATTGAGTAATAAATTAAACGACTACATCTCAAGTTGGCTCAAGATATTTGAATCAGAATCTAGACAAACTAAATCTTTGAAACTAGCTTCTCTTCAGTTGTATACATATATATTTTTATACATGTATTCTCATGTGTCTAGGTTCTATTTACATATTTACTAAAACTTTAATTTAGAGGTATAAAAATATTTTTTCTAGGATGATTGGGATTTTTAAGTATTTTTACAATGGTATTTTATTGTTAGTTAACAATTTATTGAATTATTTATTAAATTTAAATAAAGTAATCGAAAAATTACGGTCATTAACAATATTCATTAAAACTAATGTTTTGTATTTACAAGGATTAAATCTTCCATTTGCTTTACCCAAGGCAAACGCACATAATTTCTAAAATGCTTACCGGATAGGAATATCGATGAAAAATAGCCTAAATAATTAAACACTCAAATCCTTGCTATGAAACGATTCTTAAGTATTAGTGTTTGTCTATAAGCAGAAATTGATTGCAGGATAAAGTAGAAAATAAAAGTACCCTGTAGCTATTGGTTTTAGGACGTTTTTCATGATCTTGTCATTCAGGAAATTCTATAGCAATTATTAGAACTTCAATATAGTAGAAAACAGTATAAATATCTAAAAGTAATGCCGTAGTTATATTAACTACGGCACTACTTTTTATAAATTCAAAATTTATCTTCGGTATTTACTGAGAGTCTACGGCATATTCAATTAGCTGGGCAAGGCGCTGACGTAGGGTTTCTAATCCCAAGCGCTGACTCGCAGAAATAAATACTGCGAGGGGAAATTCTTCCCTAGCTAGAGCTAGTGTCTCACTATCAGCTTGATCAATCTTATTAAAAATCACTAGCGCCGGGCCAGGAGTTATTGGCATTTGTGCCAAAATTTCTCTGACTGAGCGAATATGACGCAACCAAGCAGGGTGAGACAAATCCACCAAGTGTAGTAGGGCATCGGCTTCTGTAACTTCCTCCAAGGTGGCGCGGAAGGCATCCATTAACGATGCAGGCAGTTCGTGTATAAACCCTACTGTATCTGTAATCAGAATTTCCTGATGTTCATTGGTTTCGCCATAAGGAATCACCAGGCGGCGCGTGGTGGGATCGAGAGTGGCAAATAACTGGTCGGCTGTATAAACTTCTGCATTCGTGAGAGCATTCAGCAAAGTGGACTTGCCAGCGTTGGTATATCCAACTAAAGCAACTGAAGGAACTTCTCGATGCTGCCGTCGCTGCCGTAACCGCGAACGATGGGCTTGCAACTGAGTTACTTCTTTTTGCAGTCGGGAAATGCGCTGCCCAATGGCACGGCGTTCAGTTTCCAGTTTGGTTTCACCAGGGCCACGAGTCCCAATACCACCACCCAATCGGGACATGGTGCGACCTCTACCAGCCAGTCGCGGTTGCATGTATTCTAACTGTGCTAGTTCTACTTGCAATTTACCGGCACGAGACTGGGCGCGTTGGGCAAAGATATCCAAAATTACTTCGGTGCGGTCAACCACCCGGATACCAATTTGCATTTCTAAGTTGCGGACTTGGGAGGGTGAGAGGTCGCGGTCGAAGACGACGAGGTTGACTCCTAGTGTTTGGGCTGTTAGGGCAATTTCTTGCACCTTACCTTCGCCAACTACGGTTTGAGGATGAACGCGCGATCGCTTTTGTTGTATTGTCTGTAATACATCTCCCCCAGCGGTATCAACTAAACGTGCCAATTCCACTAGGGTATCTTGGAATTGTAGGGGAGTCACCTCACTGGTCATCAGCCCCACAATCAGCACGCGATCGTGGTCAGCATCAACTTCCTGGGCGATAAATTCCCGCTGGAATTCCGCTTCCAGATTTTCTACCAAGTCTACTAAATCCTGGTCTGCCAGATCGTCCAAGTCTAGAGGTGGCGATATATTCCAACTTGGGGATTGGATTTGGCTTTCCCCTATCTTGGGAGCAGCAGGACTAGTAATCAGGGTGCGAGACTCTTGGGGTGTCAGATGAGCTAGATAAGCTTCTTTGACATACCCAGTCGCACCGCCTCCCCGCCGTGTAAATCCGGTTCCGGTAATATTTAGGACAACTAGGGCATCTAAGCGTTGTAATGCCATCGCCGTGAGTGCCGCTTCATTGGGCGGTTCTGGCTTCAGATGTGTGGCAATGCAACGAATACCACTGAGTCGTTCTGCACCGTAACGGGGCAATTCCATCGGTGGTATTTGCGTTTGACGCGGTGTGCCTACCCCGACGCGAATCACTTGTCCGCGACGGTTTATGTAAGCGCACACAGGCTGATTGACTTCTGTGCTAATTGCTGCCAGACGCTGAGAAAACTCAGGCGTGGTGATGCGATCGCCTGGTATGCGCTGGTGATACAGCCGCTGTAGTTGCTTCAGCTGGCTGGACTTCAGACCTTGGAGATTTCCAAAAATAGTTTCTATAGGCGTTTATGACCAGTAAAATGGCCCCCCGAATCCTTATATGTCTATTTTACAACAGGGTTTAGGCTCCTATCTCTCTCTTTTGAGGGATGCGTTGTGAATTAGTTCACGGCGGGTATTTATTTGACGCTATTTTGGTAGTACTGGCTTAAGTTGCTATTGCAACTGAGATTGTGAAAGCGATCGCTTATGAGAAAAATCTATTATTCTATTAATTGTGCGATCGCTACATCACGCACTTATTTTTTAATCCTGAAAATCTATATCATCTTCTAATTCTTCAGCAACCTCGGAGTAATTGAACATGAAGACAAATTTGTTTTTAGGTAAAATCAACGTTGGAAGATAAAGCGGTTGATTATCCCAACGTTCTTTATTTTCGCCTTTTTCATACATGAGCAAAAGAGTAGGAACATTTGGGTACTCAGTTTTAGGTTTATTTAGCACCCTAGCATTGATAAAACCAAAGCCTCCCCATCCAGAGGGTTCTTGTCGTGTCAATTCTAGTCCCTTACCCGTTTTTCCTCGAACAACATTGAGCCGTCCTGTCGAGATATCTTGTGTCTTCATTTGAATAAGCAAGTCTTTAACTCTGTCATCTTGCCAGGGATATCCTGGCCAATAGCGGCTTCTTATACAAGAAAGAATTTTGATGAGAAAGTCAATTTCTACTTCGTGATACTCGCCTTTCTCACCTATACTCTCGTAACTAGCTAGTAGCTTATCTAACTCTTCTACATCTTTTCTAATTTCCGAGGCTTTCCACAAAGGATGGCGAGGAAAAATATGTGAGCCTGGTATAAAAGCATTAATTGCTGCTAAATTCAAGACATTAGAACGAGTTGCCTTGAGTGTGGGGCCTACCCAAACTGGCGTAATCTGAATATTATTAGGATCGTCTCCAATCACCTGACGCATTCCCTCATCAGCTTCATGAATTGCTCGGAAATCTTCTAAAATATGCTGAGGCAAAAAAAGGCGAGTCACATCAAGTAGTTCCTGACGATAACCAAACATCCGTGCGTGCTGATGAACTGTATCCATCGTCTTTTGCTTGGCATCACGTCCGTAATAAGTAATCATTAATCCCTCAATAGTGACACCTCGTCCAAGTCTGTTACCCCCTATAAGAATATTCATTCCTGAGCTATACTTTAGTCCTTTATCTGGATTACTCGCATCAATAACCTTTGGGATAGCATTCCGTAGCTCATGCTCTAGCTCTATAACTAAATCATTTAGTGGCGGGAGATTTTTCGCTGTTTCACTTAACTCTGTATAGGCTTCATTTAACCACTTCATTGCTTCTTCACGCTTTGCAGCAGATAGTTTTCCTCGAAGCGCCTTATCAAGCTCCGCAATAAAGCCGCGAATAACCTTTTCCAAGGTGCTATGAGTGATACGCTTGTGGTCAATATGAGCCAGAAAAGAGTATTTAGCTTCTGAATTCTTTGCAGATTCTATTTTATATATTGAACCTAAGAAAAAACAGCATAGAGATAGTCTCAATCCGGGAGGTATATCCCAATTATTGCCAGGGTTGATCTTGCCTCCCTGTTTTTTTAATTGATCTAGCTCTTCTAGTTCAACTTTTGTACAGCAATATTCGCTGTTATCTGAAAAAAATAAATTCCCTCCAATATAACTATCACCAGGTTGAGGGAGAGCAGCACAGAAAACTGGTTTACAGGGATGATTAATATTTTGTAATAGAAGACTTTGAGGAGTTGCAGTAATCTGCAAATATATATGATTTCCTACCTCTTTACGAATATTGCCAATTTTTTCAAAAATTGCACTATCTGGAACTGTCTCTTTACCTTTTTTAGCCTGTTTTGCTTCGTTAGTATTTGGGCTAGCATTATCAGCTTCATCATCAAATATTAGAGTAGGCACACTACTGGCTTTAGAATACTTAAGAACTTTCAACAAGTTATCTAAATGACTTTTATTCTTTGTAGATACTAGGACAACACCAGTATCTTTCATATAATCAAGTAATTGATTAGTTGCAAAGTCTTCTGGATCGCTTCTCCATTCTTTCCAATTACAAATACGGGGTCCACCTTTAAGTTGCTCGGTAAAACGATCAGCAGTTTGTTCACCTAGACAGGTATTGTCAGAAGTCAACACAATGAAGCAACGGAAATGGTTAGCCTGAGCAAGTGCTAGTGTAGCAATGATAGTGTTAGTTTTACCGCTTTGAACTTTGCCATAGATTAGTCCGGTAGTACCATCAGCTATTTTTCCCTTGTGATGCTGACTCACAATACCTGTACCGGTAGCACCAACATCACCAGAACCAAAAGTTGTTGAGTAAAAATGAACGCAATTCTGGACTACCTCAACAGCAGTTTGTTTTAATTGCTCTGCTGCTTTATCCCCAATTTTGCTTTTAACTTTGTCAATAACTTTATTAATACAATATCCATCCGTTGCAATATCTATCTTACTCATCGGTGTTGTCCTAATTGGAAAAAAGTACACGAGGCCAGTCATTTTGAGGCACTGTCTGATCCATCTGTTGTCTACCTGGGCCACTTATATGATAGCTACCATGTGTCTTTCGAGACACAGATATGTGTTGCCCAGGAATACCAGCATTTTTGTCCAATATACTCCAAAGCCTTTTCTGAGAGATGCAACAGATACCGTCTTTATGACAGATAAATGCCAAAAATACTGAAATATCGTGATACTTAGTATGCAGAGTATCTAAGGCTAATTCTTCTTGACTACTGAAGGTAAAAGACCATGCAGATTTGGGTTTTTTAGAAACCTTAAAAAGAATAGCCGATTTACTAATCTCAGTTTCAACTAGATAAATGGATGAATGTATCGAAGATGCATGAGTTATTGTGAGGCGTTCTCCATAATTAATTAGCCGCAAAAACGCAGCGCCATGAAGGAATTCCTGATCATTGATCATTGTCAAATCTGGGCAAAGTCAAGGGAGATGTATACGTTTTGGTTAATCAGTAGTAAGGTAATCGCTCTTGGTTAGCGATCGTACTAAATCTGTTAAACCAATAACATAGCATTCCGCGATCGGTTCACTGCGGTTTGTAATTCCCCCGACAACCAGCTATCAAATTGCGGATAAATCGGTAAACGCGGCACCAATTCCCACCCCGCAGGCTGTAAAATTTCTCTCAATGCCTGTTCTTGAACATGAGGATAATCGGGATTCACCTCATCTTTTGGCCCAATTCCACCTAAATCTCGCGCACCAGCTTCGATACAAGCGAGTAACCATCGGTCATCTTTAACTAAATTCGGCGGAATTTGAATAGTAATATCTGGCGGTAAAATCTGACGTGCCTTAAAAATTACTTCTGGTAACTGATGAGGGTCAAAAGGTGGTGCATCAAAGGTTTGCTGATATCCTGGACTATGAGGTTGCAGGATAACTTCTTGAATATGGTGATAACGTTGATGCAATTGAGATATAGCTGTTAATGTTTCCCAGCAATCATCTACAGTTTCCCCAATTCCCAACAGTAACCCAGTCGTAAAGGGAATCTGCAACTCTCCCGCCCATTGCAATTGTTGTAAACGAATTTCTGGTAATTTACTCGGTGCGTGCCGATGTACACTATTTAACAATGTTGGCGTTAACTGTTCCAACATCAGCCCCATCGAAACATTCACACGCTTGAGCTTTTGCATTTCTTCAAAACTTAGCGGCCCCGCGTTTGTGTGTGGTAAAAACCCCATTGAAAGCGCTAATTCACACAAATCATAAATTCGCCCAAACCACGCCTGACGCTTTGGCGAATGAGGATGTACTTCACCGCTAAGTATGAGAATTTCGCAGACTTTTTCGTTTTGAAGTGGTTTTAAAATACTATCTGCATCTGAAAGACTCATCCAGGGACTTTTACCCGGTTCACTGCGAAAGTTGCAGTAACTACACCGATTAAAGCACTCGTAAGTGGGAACGATTGTATAAGCAGGGCTATAGGTTACACGACGAGAATTATAAATTGACATAAGCAGAATAAATTTGCTCTTAGTAAGCAGCCCCAGACTTATTTTAAGGGCTGGAGACGCTGACTACAAACCTTTAATTATTCACGCCCACTTATTTATTAGAAAAACAAGAGCTATTTTGCTTTATAAATTTCTGGTAACTGCCACCAAGGAATATGAGGATATTCGTGGTGTTCCTCGTGGTAGCCGAAATGATAGCACGTGATAAATGACCACCAAATTGGACGGTTAATCGTTTGGGCACAATGAGGCTGAATATAGCCTTCGTTTGGTTCACTATGTGGGAGGAAAGTCCCAAAATAAAATAATTGAAATGAACTTAAAATTGAAGGAAATACCCAGAAATAATTTAAATTATCACTGGGTATATGGAGTATATATTTTGCAAAGTTATAAATAATTGTTAGAGCAACTATTTGTCCCCAACTCCAGTAACCTTTCATAAAATGTAAATACCAAGCAAAGAAGTTTTTATGTTTACCATTATGAAAGTCTGGGTCTATTTGAGTTGCTGGATTGTGGTGGTGTAGCCAATGCTTTTTCAATAATTTTTTATATGGTAAAAGACCATAAAGAGATAGAGTTAATGTCCCAATAAAATGATTAATTTTGCTGTTTTGGGGAAAGACTACCCCATGCATAGCATCATGAGATGTAATAAATAATCCCGTATATAAAAATGTTTGCCAAGCTATGCTAGGCAATAGCATCCAAATTTTTAATTTGGAGATGTCAAGGGGAAGTAATAAACTCAAGCTAATGACCCATGCACTCACAATGAAAATAGCAATGAAAAGTCCTTTAAACTGAGATTTACTTTTCACTACTGGAGTCAGCTTTGTTTGATGACTGGGTGGTTGTTCTAATTGAATCACGCTTTTACTCCGCCTAGTATTCAGGTAAAAATTCCTAAAATATAGTCACCACAAAAACCACTAACCACCAGCCAGAAAACTCTATTAGTAGTCAGTGTTTTGCATTGGATAGTGCCAACACCTTAAGATATTTAGAAATATTAAGATACTTTAACTATTATTACACATCTAACCGCCATACCAACAACTGTTTTTGGTATGGCAGTTGAATTATGTAAGTCATAGTACTGGTAGCTTTAGTGATTATAAAAACTAGTGTTTTTAAGATTAGGCTTTTTCAAACAGCCGAAGTCTGGGAAAAAGGCAGTAACATAATTAGCGGCAAGGTAGGGAATGAAGTAGAGTAATTTGTGTATGATGCTGTAGCCTTTGAGATCCCAAACTAATGTAGGCTAGAAAGCGATCATTGCCAAGTGATCGCAGCAAAGTTCAGCCTAAAGATTAAACTTCAACTCTAAGGATGAGATTTTTAAGCTTTTCAGGAGACACTTTGAAGTTAGCAAAAAAGTATTTATAATGTCAAAAAAATCTAATGTAAATTAGAAAATTTACTGATTTTTATTATCCAAACTGACAAAGATAAAATAATAAGTATGGCTCCTACTAAGCTCAAAATCTGGAGCCACTTACTACAAGAGAATGCTCATAATTACTCGCATTCTCGTTTAGTCACATAGTGGCGGTAGCGAAACATTGCTTCTAATTGTGCTTGTACTAGCCAACCACTGACAAATTCAACAGTTCCTCCACCAGGCATAGAGAAGGAAATAGTGTCAGTTAATCTGGTTTTGCCATTTTCTGCTTCAAATTCATGTCGATGTACCCACGATTCAAAGGGGCCAGATATCTGTTCGTCAGTAAACAGGCGATATTTTTCACATTCAGTATGACGCGCTAACCAAGTTAAGGGTAATGGGCCGAGAAACAAGCGAAATTCGGTGATAGCGCCCACGTTTAGCCCTCCTTCACGACGAACCACTTGTACTGGCTGCCAAGGTGGATTTAACAGTTGCAAAATATCTGGCCTTTCGTGAAATTTCCAAACTACTTCTGGTGAGGCATTAATGATTGAGGAATGTTTAAAGTGCAGCATGGAAAGAAAAACCTAAAATTCAACTTTCGGATTCGGTATCAATCTCGATATCTAGGGTATCTTCATCAACCCGCACATACAAAATATTTGGGTTACAACAAACTTGACAATCTTCAACGTAAGATTGCTGTCCTCCAGCACTCAAATCAATAAAAGTTAAGTTCGGTTCGCCGCAATAGGCGCAGTAATACTCAGCTGTGTTTTGCATCAAGTTTTCAGCTATGAAGTCAATGGCTGTAATTCTTTTGGGGATGGATTGATATAACTCTTAGCATCAGCCAAATGCTTTAGTAGTGTAGACTGTGGCAGAGGCCCTTGCAAGTGGCTCCAGGGTAATACTTGTTCTGTTGACCATTCGGCGTGGACGTAGAAATCTAAATCAGGGATTTGTCCTTTGAGTTGTTTGAAAGCACGTTTGTAGCTGCCCAAAGAATCGCCAAAGTCACGAGTAAGTTCGAGAAGTTGGGAGAGTCTGCGATCGCCTCTCGATAACAAAGCCTGTATAATCGACCAATTATAGCTTTCTGGGCGAAACTCTATTCCCTGCGGTTTTAGGTGTTTTTGCAAAAACTGCAACCGCTTTTCTGCTTGCCGATTCACGCCAAACCATTGAAACGGTGTGTGTGCTTTGGGTACAAAGGTGCTGCATCCGTATGTTAAGCGCAATCCCGGTGCAGCTTTTTTGATATTACGCATCATCACCACGGTTTGCTCTAAATCTTTTGCTTCCTCACCAGGAATTCCTGCCATTCCGTAGAGTTTCAAGCCTTTTAATCCACCAGTTTTGGCATTTATCGCTGCTTGAATAATTTCATCGTTATGCAGCTTTTTGTTGACGATTTGGCGGATTTTCTCAGAACCACTCTCTACCGCAATGGTAAGCGATCGCGTGTCTCGTTTCGTCAAAGTTTCTGCTAACTGGACTGTTACGGTATTAGTTCGGACTGAGGCAATACTGAGACGGACATCATCATATTTTGGCTGACTAATATAATCTAGCAACGCCTCAAATTCTGGATGTTGAGTAACTGAAGCCCCTAATAATCCTAGCCGGTTTGTGACTTCTAAACCTTTTGCGATCGCTGGAATTAATGAATCTTCCAGACTGGCTGTTCTAAAAGGCAGTGTGAGATAACTTGCCAAACAAAAGCGGCACATTTCTGGACAACTTCTCACCACTTCTACCATGTAGATATTTTCCCATGCGGCTTTTTCAGTGACTACAGTTGATGCCGATAGAGTATTTCCTCGATAAGTTTGCTTTTGTACCACTGCGGGAATTTCGGCAGAAATTGGTTTAATTGACTTTACTTCACCATCTCTTGTGTGATATTCCACCTCATACAAACTGGGTACATAAATTCCTGGTATTTGTGCAAGTCTTTTTAGTTGAGTTTGTCTTGAGGCATTTCTTACTTCTTTATAAGCCTCAATAAAATTCCCTAACAAGATTTCGCCATCTCCCAGCAAAATGACATCAAAAAAATCTGCAAAAGGTTCGGGGTTAGCAGTAAGAACGGGGCCACCACCAAAAATTATCGGATGAGAATCATCACGAGAGGTTGCCCGAATAGGAATTTCTAAAGATTCCAGCAAATTTAAAATATTCACATAATCCAGTTCCCACGAAATCGAAAATCCCACAATTTCCGGCGTTCTAGGGAGTTGTTCGTGAGTATCTGTAAACAGGCGACTCACCTGCACATCATCACGCATTGCAAAAGTTGCCCACACCACCTGATAGCCAAGGCTAGTGATACCTACGCTGTACTCATTGGGAAAGGCGAAGATTATGGGGATAGCGTTGGTGTCTGGGGTAGTAGGTGTAAATAGAAGGCGTTCAGAGTCAAATACAGATGATGTCACAGGTGTTTGTTAGAGGCAAGTTTATCTATATTTAATTTTAAGCCATAGAATAATTAAGTTAAAAATCAATGTTATGGCGTTAGCAAGAATAATTGGCAAGGATTGTAAATAAATTCCATAGATTAGCCACAAAAAAACACCACTTATGAATGTAATTAGCGTCACCAAAGAAACATCTTTTGCTGATTTTGTTTGCCAAGTTTTAAACATCTGTGGCAAAAAAGAGATTGTGGTTATTGTGGCGGCAGCTAATCCTAAAATTGTTATAAAATCCATGTTTAATTATTTATATTAAGTTGCAATACCATAATATATAGCAATTATACCTGAGTTTTGAAAATTACTTATTTAAATGAACGAATCACCAAAATGTCAATATAATCAAATTTCACAGATAAACAAATATTTAAGTTGGGTGAATAGTGGCTGGTAGAAATTTTAATTCTCTAGTAATTAAAAATGTTAATTTTCTTTTTGCTTCATGACATTGTTTAGTGTAGTTAAAATAATCACATCTTACTAATATACGTAATATAATATTAATTACCCATTTGCTTAAGGCTTATGAAAAATAAACGAGAAATTATAGAAGCATTGTTGTCTGGTTTATCTAGCATGGAAGAGTTTTATGACTCTCCAGATGTTATTTGTCGGCACTTTTCAAACTGGATAGACAATGTTAAACAAATACTTGCTAGTGCTGACATGAATGATGAATTAAATAGTTGGAACAAAGCACTAAACGGTACAATTTATTCAGATGATGGCTCTTTATGGGTAGCCATGTCAATCGCAAAAGCTACGCTCATAGGAATTCTTAATAAACTAGAAACTACTGAAATATTTAATACGCCCTATCTTAATCATGAAGATGTTTTAAGTGCCGATAGAATGTCTAGTTTATATGTAATTCTCCACTGTTACGAAAATTCGGTTCATTGTTTTATTGAAAAAATATTCTCAAAGGAACTTGGAGATAATTGGTGGGAACAAGTTGCAAATACAGATATGTTAAAGAAAGTAGAAAGAGTTAAAAATAAAGAAATAAAAAACAAGTGGGTTTCCCCAAGAGGAGGTAGTTCACCTCTTTATTGTATTGATTGGGGTGATTTGGCAAAATTGATTAAAAAGAAGGAAGAACTATTCCTACCTTACATTGGAGACATTAATTTTATTGACAATAGATTTGCTCAACTAGAGGATTTGCGAAATATTGTTGCTCATCATGGAATTTTACCATCTGAAGATGATTTCCAAAGAGTGTTCATTTCTTATAGAGATTGGTGCCGTCAAATAGGACAGTATAAAAATTTGTAATAGGATGCCTGAAAAATCAAATTTTCAAATGTATTTTAAGCTAAGAAGCTTGGATCAAGAATCTGCTCAATTATAAATGGACATTCAGCAGGAAAATTTTCAACAGATTTCTGAGTTTCTTTAGCTGCATCACGACAAGCGCGTCGATAATATTTTTGTATCCACACTGAATCTTGAAGAAAACGCTGCAAACTGGGAGTATCTTCCAAACAATCTTGAATTTGATCTCGGCAGTTTGACAGTGTATTATCCCAGCTTTTGGTTCTTCGCTCAGGCTGATACTGGCATTTGAGTAAGTGCATTAACAGCACCTGCAAATAGCTACCGAGTTCTTTCTGTTCACTGCGACCCAAAGCCTCTAGTTCCTCTACCAAGTGTTCAACGTCCAACTCAGCCCAATATCCTTTCTTCAAGTACTCGGCTTGTTGTTGTGTCCACAACAGAAAGTCTTGGTCGTAGCTCGTTGCCTTACTCATCAACGATCGCCCTTCTCTGCTTAATGCAACGCTGTACTAAACATCTTACACCGTTCGGCGATTGTTGTGCGGTCGCTACAGCTAGTAACAATAATATTCCCGACTTATTTAATAAGTAAGGAATGTGAGACTATCTTTTAAAAGCGATCGCTCTATTAATTACAACACCTTACACTGTCCATGATGCCGTAACAAATGGTCACACAATACCAGCGCCACCATCGCCTCCACCATTGGAACTGCACGCGGTAACACACAAGGATCGTGTCGTCCTTTTGCTGCTAATAGGGTTTCTTCACCTTCACGAGTTACTGTTTTTTGCTCTTTTCTAATTGTCGCCGTCGGCTTAAATGCAACTCGTAAAATGATATTTTCCCCGTTGGAAATTCCCCCCTGAATACCACCAGAACGGTTAGTTACAGTGCGAATTTCACCATTTTCATCAATATAATATTCGTCGTTATGCTCAATTCCGGTTAACAATGTCCCCCCAAAACCAGAACCAATTTCAAAGCCTTTGCTAGCAGGGAGAGACATCACACCCTTAGCGATATCAGCTTCCAATTTATCAAATACTGGTTCGCCCAAACCTTTTGGTACGTTACGCGCCACACATTCTACGACACCGCCGATAGAATCACCTTGTCTACCAACTTGTTCAATTAATTCAATCATGCGATCGCTACATTCAGCATCGGGACAGCGCACGATGTTGCTTTCCACTTGTTCTAAGGTGACAGTATTTGGATCGACTACACCTTCCAAATCCTTGATGCGCTTGACATAACCGATAACTTCAACATTGGCAACTTGACGGAGAATTTTTTTAGCGATCGCACCAGCTGCTACTCTGCCAATTGTCTCACGCGCTGACGACCTACCCCCGCCTTGCCAATTACGAATGCCATATTTTGCATCATAAGTTGCATCCGCGTGAGAAGGGCGATACTTCTCGGCCATCTCGTCGTAGTCTTGCGAACGAGCATCTTTGTTGTGTACCAAAATCGCTATAGGTGTTCCTAGTGTTTTGCCTTCAAATACCCCTGATAAAATCTCGCAGGTATCTGCTTCTTTGCGAGGTGTGGTAATTTTACTTTGTCCTGGACGCCTTCTGTCTAATTCCACTTGAATTTCTTCTGCCGAAATTTCTAGTTGTGGAGGACAACCATCAATCACAACCCCCACACCACCGCCGTGAGATTCACCAAAAGTAGTTATACGAAATAGATGACCAAAAGTGTTGCCCATGATCTTAAAGAAAAAGGATGAGGCTTATGTATTTTAACTAGAGTTTGTGCAAAAGTTAATTTATATGCTTTGGCACTCGGAATGTTTGACGTATACCCTATCTTTTACCTATACAAATAAGAAAGCGCCCTCCGTTACCAGAGGGCGCTCTCTTATTTAGCTAAACTTCAGAATTAACCGTTGATAGCAGGAGCGGAAAGAGCTACAGGAGCAGAATCGCCAGCAGCCAAATCGAGAGGGAAGTTGTGAGCGTTACGCTCGTGCATTACTTCCATACCCAGGTTAGCGC
>NZ_JABXKO010000075.1:0-38897 GCF_017114965.1 Nostoc sp. JL31 | reverse complement strand
GGATTAGTTATTTCCGGACTGATTACCGTGATTCACTAATCAACGAATCGCACTTTCTCTTTAAATACGATGACGTTCACAAAAACGCCTCTGTACTGAGTGGAGGTGAATTAGCAAGATTAGCGATTGCTATGATTAGTATCTCAGAAATCGATCTACTGATTCTCGATGAGCCAACTAATAACCTGGATATTGAAACTGTTGAACAAATGGTAATAGGTATCAATGATTACCAAGGAGCGCTTTGGGTAATTTCACATGATATCGATTTCCTCAGCCGGATTAACATTACCCAAGGGTTCAAATTGAAGGAACAAACTTTGCAAATGACGGTTTATTTACCAAGTACACCTGAGCAATACTATCGAGAGTTGCTGGAATGTCATAAATAAAGCGATCGCCAACGCCAAATTTCTGGCTCTACAATAGAAGCCGCAAAGCATACAGGCAAGTTATAATTCTCTTGCGGTGCAACGTAACAAAAATTTATGAGTAATCCCCTTGTGCAAGCCTTTTTCGTAGGCAGAGCGGTAGCAGAAGTAGTTAATGAGCGTTTAGAGGTCGCCTTGACCGATGCTTTGAGTGATTTGGGCAAATTTGATGCCGAAGCTAGAGAGCAGTTACGCCAGTTTACAGAAGAAGTCCTAGAACGGGCAAATCGGGCAGCAGAATCAGCTAATGCTGGTCAAGCTACCGCAGGTACTGGGCAAGCCACTTCTGATTCTGGAGACTTGCAAGCAGATATTGACGAATTACGAGCAGAAATTGCCCTGTTACGAACAGAATTGCAACATTATCGCCGAACTTCTGCATAAATTTTAGTCATTAGTCATTGGTCAAAAATTATGCACGAATGACATAGACGCGCCAGCTGCTACTCTACGAGTTCTCCGAAGGAGTACCCGCAGGGTAAGACAAATGACAAAGGACACTTAAGAAAAAACAGTTTAGGAATCAGAGTGTCTTTTCTTCCAAGTGATTCGGTTGCAAACCAACGGTACACAAAGTATATGGAACAAGGTTATTTAGATAAGGCATACCGTTGGAATCGGGAAAAATACTCTAGCAAACGGCGTTTTGTGGACATTTGGTCTTTTGTCTTGACCTTATTGTTCAAACTTTGGCTATACAACAAATCTTGGAGTTATCCGGGTGGTGTGACTGACGCAAAGCAAGCTACAAGACGCAAAACCCAAGCGGTCTGGATTCGCAATACCCTACTGGATTTAGGGCCAACCTTTATTAAAGTTGGGCAACTGTTTTCTACCCGTGCTGATATATTCCCTGGTGAATATGTAGAAGAACTAGCCAAGTTACAAGACAAAGTGCCGGCATTTAGCTATGAGCAAGTAGAAGCGATCGTTGAGAAAGAACTAGGCAAAAAAATTCCTGAACTCTTCCATAATTTTGAACCTATTCCCTTAGCTGCTGCTAGCTTGGGGCAAGTACACAAAGCTGTACTACATACTGGAGAATCAGTTGTTGTCAAGGTGCAACGTCCTGGACTAAAGAAGTTATTTGAAATAGATTTACAGATTCTCAAAGGAATTACCCGCTACTTTCAAAGCCATCCCAAATGGGGACGGGGAAGAGATTGGTTGGGTATTTACGAAGAATGTTGTCGCATTCTTTGGGAAGAAATTGATTATCTTAATGAAGGTCGTAACGCCGATACTTTTCGCCGGAACTTTCGCGGCTACGATTGGGTGAACGTCCCCAGAATATACTGGCGTTACGCCTCTTCTAGAGTGCTGACTTTAGAATATCTCCCTGGAATTAAAATTAGTCAATACGAAGCTTTAGAAGCAGCAGGTTTAGATCGAAAGGCGATCGCTCGTCAAGGCGCTCAAGCCTACTTACTACAATTACTCAATAGTGGCTTTTTCCATGCCGATCCTCACCCAGGCAATATTGCCGTTAGTGCAAATGGTGCTTTAATATTCTACGATTTCGGCATGATGGGGCGAATTAAGTCCAACGTCCGTGAAGGACTGATGCAAACGCTGTTTGGCATTGCCCAAAAAGATGGCGATCGCGTTGTGCAGTCTCTGATCGATTTAGGCGCGATCGCCCCAACGGATGATATGGGCCCAGTGCGGCGTTCCGTGCAGTACATGCTCGATCATTTCATGGATAAGCCCTTTGAAAACCAATCAGTCGCGGCAATCAGTGACGACCTTTACGAAATAGCTTATAATCAGCCATTTAGATTTCCAGCAACTTTCACTTTCGTGATGCGAGCCTTTTCTACCCTAGAAGGGGTAGGCAAAGGCTTAGATCCAGAATTTAACTTTATGGAAGTTGCCAAACCGTATGCAATGCAACTTATGACTGATATGAATGGTTCTGAGGGGAATAGCTTTCTTAACGAATTAAGCCGCCAAGCAGCTCAGGTAAGTAGTACCGCCTTTGGTCTACCACGTAGATTAGAAGATACATTAGAGAAGCTAGAGCAGGGAGATATGCGCTTGCGCGTTCGGTCTATAGAAACCGAACGCCTGCTGCGGCGACAGAGCAGTATTCAACTCTCAATAAGCTATGCTCTGTTAATCAGCGGTTTCACGCTTTCAGCTACTATTTTAGTGGTTAAGGATTATGTATGGTTGGCACTACTGCCTGGTTTAATTGCAGCAGCACTTTCAGCAATCATGATCCGATTACTTTTACGCCTCGACCGTTACGATCGTATGTATTAATTGTTGCAAAAAAATTATGAAACTTAATTTCACGGGTTTTAGCGATCCGGGACTTATTCGTTCTAATAATCAGGATGCCTACTATATAGACCCAGAAGGACGATTTTTTGTTGTCGCCGATGGCATGGGTGGTCATGCCGGAGGTGAGGAGGCAAGTCGGATTGCTACTGGAGAAATTCAGGCGTATTTGGTAGCAAATTGGGAAACTTCTAAATCTTCTCAAGAATTGCTAGAGCAAGCTTTGTGGGGCGCTAATGAAGCGATTTTGCATGATCAGCAAAATCATCCCGAACGTGCCGACATGGGTACAACGGTTGTAGCAGTGATTTTTCGCGCTCCAGAGTCGCCTTGGTTCGCTCATGTTGGCGATTCGCGGCTGTATCGCTTCCGAGAGTCGCACTTAGAACAGGTGACGGAAGACCACACTTGGGTAGCACGAGCAATCAAAATTGGTGACATCACCTTAGATGAAGCACGATTACATCCTTTTCGACATGTATTATCGCGCTGTTTGGGGCGCGAAGACCTGCATCAAATTGATGTGCAACCACTAGATGTAAAAGTTGGCGATCGCTTGCTGTTATGTAGTGATGGTCTTACAGAAGAACTTGTCGAGCAGAAGATTGCTAATTGCCTCCAAGATAGTCCTTGGCTTGATAAAGCAGCCATCTCTCTTGTTGAGGCTGCCAAAGAGCATGGAGGGCACGATAACATCACAGTTGTCATCGTCTCGCTTGAAGAAAACAGTCATTAGTCATTGCTTTTCCTCTAAGGACAAAGGACAAATAACTAATCCGGTAAATATACTCAGTAATTTGTTCAGCGTGAGCATTTTTCCTTTTTACAATTTGATACAAATATTTTTAGCCTCTAAAATGACCTAAAGAGGCTAGATTTGTATAAATTGGTAAATTGACATCTTGCACGTAATAAGGTAAAGAGACTATAATTTACGCTTATTACCATTAATTCCCCAACCTCCTTACAATCTCCGCCCTCCGAAGCTTCCTCCACGCTTGGGGAGACAGCATCTTAGGCTTTTTCAACAGAAAGACTAAGAGAGGTTTTGCATAGCACTAGATATTCTCTTTAAAGGAAATTTGTGCAAAGCAGGAAGGAATGAGGTAGGTAGTTATACTTATCTAAGACCAAATAGAGCTTATTTTCCGGAATATAGTTCAGATGACTTGGGTGGTATATCAGTAGGATTAGGTGCAAGATATCAGAGCAGAAAAATTCCACACTTTGGATGTGGGCAATCTGTCAAACAATTGTTATCTTTCGTAATACGGAGGAACAAATGTTGGACAGATATGAGTCCAAATATTACCCCATTTGGACTTCTGTGAGCGATATCACCTTTACGCGTTGTTTTTTCGGAGTTAATTTATGAATCAACCAATGAAACTATCCTTGGAACAGCAATTCAGCATCTGCTCATTTTCTACTCAGGTGCAAAATATGAGCCACGATCAAGCTAAAGACTTTTTAGTCAAGCTCTATGAGCAAATGGTCGTGCGCGAGGCAACTTATCAAGAGCTTCTTAAGCACCAGTGGGGCTTAGATTCAGGTTCCACTATGGCATAGAGTCGTTCTACTGTCGCAGTGGGCGACCTCCTTCTCTTGCTTGGTTCCAAGGAGGAAAAGAGCTGGGGATGTCGGGGCGTCAACTTCGATAAACAATTCCACAAGATGGCGTAAAAGTTCAATTCAGGAAATTAACTAAGAACGAGTAAACATTGTCTACGGCATATCTGCTGGAGTCTAGACTAACTTTAGCATTGCAGGCTAAATCCGTTGTTTACTTTAGCCAAACTTCTTCTTATTTCGTCTAGTGGGAAAATCACACCTGCATAAATTGACAATCCACTGGAATATTTACACAGAAAGATTCAGAGATAATTTTGATACCCCTGCTTAAGCAGCTAATGATTTCACTCTTTATACATATAACTAGAAGTTACATCTTTATATATATTTTGTTTATAAAACGTTACATTCTGGGAGCGACCACCTATAAAACACGTAACATTAAGAAATTATGCCTAGCTGGAAAGATCGTATGGAGAATCTGTATCAATACTTTCCAGTTTTGTTATAATCTGGGGCTTAATCTTTTCGTACTCGTTTTTGAGTAAACTTTTACTAATTTGCGGGTCGGCAGAGGACATCAACGTATTGCTCATGGCGACCCACTCTTGCAGTCGTTGGCGCTGGGCAGAAGCGACGCTGGAAAGTAAGATGTGGATACAGCGATTTGGTGCTTCTCGTGCAAAGAATAAGAGGCGGTAGTAACCTGTGTCCTGTAATAACCGGGCAATTTCTTGACCAAGGCTGGTTTTGAGATCGAGGTAATAAGGCAACCATTTAGCGCCATGCTTGCGATTGTAGATGACAGTAATCCATAGCAGCATGGGATGGGGGATAGAGATGAACAGAAATTGGTTATAGCGGGTACAGAGTAAGCGTTTTTGAATTTCTTCTTGCGGTAGCATCACCCACAAAGCTGGTAAAACCTCCCCATTGGTATGAATGGGCTGGGGAAACACAATATCGGCAATTGGTTTATTTTTGGGCCAAGAAATGGCACGAGCGATTTCATCGTTGGACCAGGATACCCGCAAATCGGCTTTGGTCTTTTGTTCAAGCTCGGTGCTAGCTGTAGTAGTAGGAACTAGGGCATGGCTGGCTTGCTGAATTTTGCGTGTATGCTCAGGCTTTTCTTTTTCTAAAGATGCTAAAACTCTGAGGATTTCAGTAATACTTTGGGGGCGATCGCCTGCTCTTTTAGCTAGACAACTCATCACCAAATTTTCAATTTCTTTTGGTAGTTCTAATCCAGGCGCAGCCTCAGCAAAAGAACGTGGTTTTTGATAGTGATGTGTTTTATACCACGCACCAAAAGAGTGAGTTGGTGCCACCAGTGGCATTTTGCCTGTGAGCATCTCAAACATCATGACGCCCAAACTATAAATATCAGCACGGTTGTCTAATTCCTTACCCTCCATCTGTTCGGGAGAAGAATAAGCCAATGTTCCCAAATAAAATTTTGTATGGTCGCCATCTGACTGTAATAACTTAGCAATACCAAAATCTAGAACCTTGACCAATTCTCCAAAACTGGGATCTTGAATCACCAGCATATTGCTTGGCTTGACATCGCGATGGATAATTGGGCAAATAGTGCCATCAACCGGGATGCCATCATGGGCGCACTGTAACCCCAAGCTGAGTTGACGCGCCATACTGAGGAATCTTGGTAAAGGTAATCGTTGCTTGCGAATAATATTGTTCAGGCTTTGTCCTTGTAAGTATTCCATGACATAGAAGGGGGTGTTATTGTCATCTACGCCATAGTCCATAACTCGGACAATATGGATACTTTTTTGCCCTAGTAAAGCACAGGTTTTGGCTTCTCGCTCAAAGCGGTCTTGCAATCGCATCTTTTCATTTTGGATTGATAGAGCCAGAAACTTAACCGCAACAGGTACACCTCCCAACAATGTATCTTTAGCACGATAAACCCGACCCATTGCTCCAGTACCGATTAACTCTTGGAGTTGGTAGCGTTTGCTGAGTAAGCGACCAATGTTGGGGTCTGACATAGAAAATTCGACTCCAAAAGCAGATTGTAAATGTTTGGGAGGACAAGTGCATTCAAAAATTGTGGTGTAGTTTTAGTTTGCCCAATTTTGACTAATGCGCTATCACTCTTGGCATCTCCTCTTCTCTACGTGATGTTGCTTTGCGTTGGGAGAAGACAGCACTAATTTGGCTACACGAAACCTTACCTGCCTTTGTAGGTTAACAAACCCTTAAATTCGCATTAGTCCACGGAGGTAGGCTTTGTTTGTGTAATAGCGAATTATATTTGCCCAATACTTTTACAACATTTTCTGATTACCTAATAATCTTTTTAACCTTTCAGCTAATTATTACTATATAAGGATGCATTTGTTATTGATAAAACTGTAATAGTCTAAGTGGTAGTTTTTCGTTTTCTCTGTTGGTTAGGATAAATATCAAAACTTGATTTATTATTCATCACATAGTATTGAATTCGACGTTCGATAATACTATTAAATCGGGACATGAAATCATAAAAAAAACCCGGATATTTCCTGATTTCTGTGAATGCTGTTAACCATTTTCCTTGTTTTATCGGTTCTACAACTTGAAGATAAGCTAGATTTTTCTTATAAACTGAGAGATTATAAGATAGAGCATGCATTAGAGTCGGATTCTTTTTCACAATGTCTTGTTGCATGAAAGAAGTAGTAGCTTTGCAGTATTGATTTAGACGTGGTAATTGGCTTTGATATACAAGTGAACCAGGGCGTGAACGGTAGAAATAATAGGGTTTTGGCTCAATAAAAAACCTAGCTCCTTTGATTAAGCATTTCATATCAATCCAAAAATCTTGACCCATTCTAATTTCTTCATCGTACTCGATGCCGTTCTTAATCAGGAATTCTCGTTTGAATAGAGGCTTGCTTAAGCCAAGATGCAACCCTGGTTGCCCATAGACATCATTTTCTACAAAATAAACTATATCAACTTGGATAATTTTATCTATACGTTCTCCACTTTCTTGAATTAATGTACTCCAAGGAGATGTTACACCATCTTTGATCAAATAAACATCATCAGCAATCATGTCTGCATTTATTTCATTTGCCAAAGATACAAGATTTTCTAATCTTTTGGGAGCATACCAATCATCTGAATCAAGTACAGCAATCCATTCTCCTTGGGCTGCTCTAAAGGCACGATTACGTGCAGCCGCGGCTCCAAGATTTTGCTGATTAACTATGACTTTGAGACGTTGATCGGTGAAACTTTTAGCGACTTCTACAGTTTTATCACTTGAGCCATCATCGACTATAATAACTTCAATGTCAGTGAGAGTTTGCTCTAAGGCTGACTCTATTGCCTTCCCAATATAAGTTTCAGTATTGTAAGCAGGGATAATAACGGAGACTTTAGGATTCACGAAACTGAACTCCTGACTACATGATTAGGAAAAATACTAAAATCCTGACGATAATTTGATCATTTCTTTTTTACTATACAACTCAGTAGGTTGGTGAGAATAAACGATGAGTGGTTAAATTTGGGCAGAAGATATTAGGCATTGGTAAACCAGTGCGTTGCCAGAGTTTTTTGAAGAGCGGTTTTTGGCTTAGAAGAACAGTAAAGCGGTGAGGCAGCGATGCTTTTAAGCTGACTGACGCTCTAGGCTAGCTTCCATTGTGTTAGTTAAAAAATGACCAGCCAAGATACCACTACTGAGGTAATATGTATCTTGCGAAATCCGGTGTAGGGTTTCAAAGCCACTACGACGCTGACGATCGCCTAGTACCCAGTAACGCTGTACGATAGTATCCAGACCAATCCAGCCTTCGCCTTCAACCTGCCCCAAAATATTATGTTGTAGTAAAAAAGTATACTGACGCTCTCCATCATGCAACCGCCCCTTATATTGCAGAGAGATTTCAGAGCGATCGCTACCTGGGAATATCAGTTTTGTAGCCATAGTGAACCAGTTATCTCGATTCCAAGCGACCAAGGTCATACCCTTGATGCTGATTGGCATACCATTACGTTCCAGCCAATTTCCTTCCATTGCCCAGCGTCCTGGTTCCAATAAAAAAGTATGAGCCACCTTTTATTCCCTGTCTTGCTCGAGTGCCGCCAAGACTATAGTTATAGCAGTGCTAAGTTACGAGTGCTAAATTGCGAGTGAAGAATGAAGAAATTTTTTATCTTATTTATTGTTCCTGACTCAGCATTCAGGACTGAGCTTGGTGAATTTCTCCCAAAAGTACTTCTTGAGGTGCACCTGTGGCAGTAGGTAGGTTGCCAGGAATACCCAGATGTCGCCAGTAGGCTAAAACCGCAAAGGCGATCGCTTCTTTAAAATCTGCACTCAAGCCGACTTCATCTGTCGTCGAGACTGGTATTGACGCCAACAACATCTGTAATCTTTGTTTCAAATAGAGATTGCGACTACCACCACCACATAATAGTACTCGTTGTGGCATTTCTGGCAAAAAAGTGCGGTAACTGTGAACAATTGAAGCAGCTGTCAGTTCTGTAAGAGTTGCCAGTATGTCAGCAGGATTGAGTTGATATCCTTGAGCATCTTTTAAACACTGATGCAGGTAAGTCACACCAAATAACTCGCGTCCAGTGGATTTGGGTGGCGGTAGATGAAAGTAGTCTTGATTGAGCCATTGTTCTACTAATGGATGGCAAGGAGTACCACTTGCTGCCCAATTGCCATCTTCATCATAAGTTTTAGCACCAGCACTTAAATGCTCCACCGCTAGATCCAACAGACTATTTCCTGGGCCAGTATCCCAAGCGCGAATTTTTGAGAGCCAGTCACCATGCCGAGGCGGAATATAAGCAACATTGCCAATACCACCAATGTTTTGAATACAACGCCCCTCCAGGGGATGACTAAGTAAATAAGCATCGACTCTGGGCACAAGAGGCGCACCATGACCACCAATAGCAATATCAGCAACGCGGAAGTTGCTCACAGTTGTAATGTTCGTAAGATGGGCAATTAATGCACCGCGTCCTAGTTGAAGACTGTAACCCAAGGGAGTACCCAGTGCTGTTAACGGATAGCTAGGGTTTAGCCCGTGAGGATTGAGCATTTCTCTCGCCCTGCTCTCCTGCCCCCCTGCTCCCTCTTTGGGTGGTCGATGATAAACCGTTTGACCGTGGGAGCCAATCAGAGTGGCTGGCTGATGACCAATTTGAATATTTTGGGCGGCTTGGGCAAAGACTTGAGCGATCGCATCATCTATTTCTGCTAATTCTGCCATTGAGATGGCAACGCCTGCACCAACTGCTAATATTCTTTCTCTGAGTTCAGCTGGATAGGGATATGTTGCCCCAGCTACCAACTCAACTTTGAGATCCAATTCTGTGCCGGAAATCTCTACCAACGCAGCGTCTATGCCATCTACAGATGTACCACTAATTAAACCGATAACGCGAGTAGGGACAACAGCTTTTTCAGTTGGATGCATTTATCAAGATTCTTTAGTTGATTGCAAGAGTTAGTTTAATTCATGTTACTAGCTATGTCAAAAACACTCAGTTGGAGTATTTGACTACAGAAAGACGAGTAGAAAGAGAAAGGGAAGAATGTCAAAAACCATAATAATGATCGCGAATCTATTTCTATTTATCAGCAAACAGCGAATCTTAAACAGTCATATCCGTTGTCTTTATTAATCCTTAATCAGGACAATATCCGAAAATACAAATTCTTAATATATACGCTCTAACTTTACAGTTTTTTTATCTTCAGATAAAGAACAGATACTCTATACAGTTTGTCAGCAAGGGAAACTACTTATCTATCTTCGAAAATGGAGCAAATTATGCACTAAAAACATGAATTTTCCAGTAAATATAAATCCAGTAATTTCATCCTATTCTTTCTGCTGGAAGACATTACATAATAAGTTCAAATCGCACAACCGAATTGTTCAACAAGTAAAAATACAAAATTTCAAAATTATGTCTATTACAAAAATTGCTTGTATCGCTGCTCTATCTTTATCTGCAATCTCCTCATTTATCTATGCAGGTTCTGCCCAGGCTATATCCTTCCAAGTAACCACTGGTATTGCAGGCCCTAATGGAGAAACTGACCAAGGTGCTTTTTCTGAGTTTACTCAACTTCCTGGTACGACAACTGTTAACTTCAATAATGGTCAAGCACCAACCACTGGTTTTGCTAAATACTCATTTGAGAATAACAATGGAAGCAGCAGTGTCAGGTCAGATGTATGGGCACCTGCCGGGGCAACCGGTGAGGTCAATAATGGGAAGTATTTGGCAGTTTTCAACGGCGATGAAGTCACAATCAAACTTGCAAGTTCCCTCAATTATTTCGGTATTGATTGGGGAGCTATCAGTTCTGGTAACGTTTTTTCCTTCTACAATGGCGATAATCTGATCAAATCATTTACAACTGAGGATGTGAACCCAGTTGCTCCAATTCGTGCATCACAGCATGGCGGTGAAGGCAACGGCTACCTTCACTTCTACTCAGATAGTAGCAACGATATTTTCAACAAGATTGTCATTACCCAAGCAGGTGGTGGTGGATTTGAAAACGACAACCATTCTTTCCATCTAGGAACTGACAGATTTACAGGTTTTGACCCTAAGTCAGTTCCTGAGCCTAGTATTACATTAGGTATGCTGGCTGTAGGTGGTATGTTTCTACGCAAGCGCAAGAACGAGAAGTTGCAAACTGTAAAGCAATCTCATTAAATATATCAATCTTAGCTCTGTAAGATTTTCTTTACACTCTACCCTTAGTCGATACAAGCATTTCAAAACTTAGTTAATATTAAATACAAATCAGGGTGAGCTTACTTAGGTAAACTCACCCTGATCCTTTTGCCATTTATAATCGGGCCTTCTTCTACAGCTTGCTACGCGTAGCAAGCTGTAGAAAAATTATGTAGCAACGATCCCGCAGGGTGGGCAAATTTTACATTTGTACAAGAGGTCTACTCAATACTGCTTAGAGCTTAACCGAACTGTGTTGAGAGTGAACTGTAATTCTGACTCCTAGCTCCTAAATCCTCCCATAGGTTGTTGCATGAATAAAATATACGTGGATTAGTTTAGATATAATAATGACTCATTCTTTGTTGTCCTAACTGGAGAAATTAATGGGTCGCGCCAAAAAGGTTGTCCTGGCATATTCTGGCGGAGTGGATACCTCAGTTTGCATCCCCTACCTGAAGCAGGAGTGGGGTGTGGAAGAGGTGATTACCCTAGCAGCAGATTTAGGTCAGGGAGATGAATTAGAGCCAATCAGAGAAAAAGCTCTGAAATCGGGTGCAAGTGAATCCCTGGTGGCGGATGTCAAAGACAGCTTCGTTAAAGATTACGCCTTTGGAGCTATTCAAGCCAACGCCCTTTATGAAAATCGTTATCCTCTAGGAACTGCCCTTGCTCGTCCACTGATTGCCAAGGTATTAGTAGAAACAGCTGAAAAATATGGTGCTGATGCGATCGCTCACGGTTGCACTGGCAAAGGCAACGATCAGGTTCGCTTTGATGTCTCTGTCACCGCCTTAAATCCCAACCTGAAGATCCTTGCACCAGCCAGAGAATGGGGAATGAGTCGTGAGGAAACGATCGCTTATGGGGAAAAGTTTGGTATTCCTTCACCAGTCAAAAAATCTTCCCCCTATAGTATTGACAAGAATTTGCTCGGTCGTAGTATTGAAGCTGGTTTACTCGAAGATCCGTCATTTGAGCCACCAGAAGAAATTTATGAAATGACTAAAGCGATCGCTCACACTCCCAACGAGCCAGAGTATATCGAAATTGGTTTCCACGGTGGTATTCCTACAACCCTCAACGGTATAGTCAAAAAGCCAGTTGAGCTAATTGAAGAACTCAATCAGGCGGTAGGAAATCACGGCATCGGACGGATCGATATGATTGAAAACCGTCTGGTAGGGATCAAATCGCGGGAAATCTACGAATCACCCGCAATGTTGGTGCTAATTCAGGCACATAAAGATTTAGAAAGCTTGACTTTAACGGCAGATGTCACCCATTACAAGCGTGGGATTGAAGAAACTTACAGCCAAATAGTTTATAACGGTTTGTGGTACAGTCCGCTCAAAGTTGCACTCGATGCCTTTATTCAAAAGACACAAGAGCGAGTCTCTGGAACTGTACGAGTGAAGTTATTCAAGGGCAACTCTACGATAGTTGGGCGTTCGAGTGATAATTCCCTCTACACTCCCGATTTAGCAACCTACGGAGCCGAAGACAAATTTGACCACAAAGCTGCTGAAGGCTTTATATACGTTTGGGGATTACCGACTCGCATTTGGTCACAGCAGGTCAGGGGTTAAGAGTTAGGAGTTAGGAGTTAGGAGTTAAAAAAGCAAAATACAAAAGTAAAAGTTAAAAAAATTCACTTTTTACTTTACTCCTCACTCCTGGCTCCTCACTTAGTTTATGCTTGACTTACTCTTCTGCTGCACCTTTAACCTGGCGAGATTCCAGCCACAGGGGCACAACAATTAAGGCAACAAGGATTAGTAACGCTGCGATCGCAAATTGACCCACCCAAGCAACCAATTGTTCTAAAGAGACTATTTTGCCAGCAAAAAAAGCTAATGTCACCATCAAACTAGCCCAAGCAACTGCTCCTAGAAAGTTGTATAAAAAGAATTTTCCAAAGGGCATTTCAGCTATACCAGCTAGTGGTGCAGCAAAAACTCGTAACAATGCCAAAAAACGTCCAAAAAACACCCCTTTAGCAGCATTTTGACTAAATTGCTCTTTAATACTCAGCAGCCGCACTTCAGAAATCCGAAAAATGCTGCCAACTTTTACCAGAAAAGCCCAACCGCTAACTCTACCAATCCAATAGCCACAAGTGCCACCAATGACAGCACCCATGATTGCGTCACCGAGAACCAGCCAGAAATTTAGTTCATCGCTGCCAGCTAAAAACCCGCCCACCAGGGTCACGGTTTCACCAGGAAGGGGAATGCCTAAATTTTCTAGCAAAATTCCCAAAAAAATCGCCCAATACCCGTAATTATGAGCAACTTCCTGGATATTTTCTAGTGAAATCAGCTCTAAAGACATTCCGCACCGCCGTCTTTACAAATTTTTACTTTTACTATATCTTTGCTTGTTTTTGGGTGGGGTGTCAATCAAACTAATACATAGAGTCATTAAGTCATTAGTTTTATACTGAATAATCCATAGATTTTATTCTATGGTAACTCTTAACTTTTGACTATTAACTATTTTTTGGCATTCCTACCACATGTTCATAATTTATTAAAAAAAGATTAAAAGTTTTATAGAAAATTTATAAATATCGGTTTAAATTGTGAAAATTTTGTAAAAGATACGGTTGATACCGAAATTGTTAGGCGCTTATGCCTATATTGATGAAAGTTATCATAAATTATACGACATGAATACTGAAATAATCTTTCTCAACTGTAGGAATACAATTGCCCAAATATCTGGGTAAAAGGTCATTTCACCGTTGGAAGAGAAGAAGTATTGATGTCTTTTTCAATTTTTTGTCAAGTGTTCCAATTACCCTGTTAAATTCATGGCTTTCACACAAGAACTTCAAGTGATTTTGTTTAAACCCCAAGGAAGCATAGATTTGGAAGGCGGTAAGGCTTTAAGCGAACAGATGGCTGGAGTAGTCCCTCAAGCTTATCAACTATGGGTTATCGACCTAGCAGAAGTTAACTTCATGGACAGTTCTGGGTTAGTTCCTTTAGTAAAAGGGTTAAAAGCTGCACGTCAGAGTGGTTGCCGCTTGGTTCTATGTAACGTACAAGCTCCTGTACGGTTGATTTTGGAACTTACCCAACTCGATACAGTGTTTGAAATTTTTCACACTTACCAAGATATTTTTACCACCGTCAAAGATAACAGTCTGGTGCTAGCAGACTAACTAATAAATCTACCTATAGAAGGATGGCAAAGTCAAGCAATATTTGTATTTTTTCACATTCTCCAAGATAACAGTCTGGTGCTAGCAGGCTGATTTTCTTTCTTGTCTAGAGAAGAGTGTTGGCGAAAACTCATGTCTTTGAGCTAGGTAGTATAAATTACATGATGAATGAATCTGCTTATTGGAACTCCTCTATCTAAAGCAGTAAAGTCAGAAATGGCCAAAAATGCCCAAAGCAAATGCAACTGTTTGTGACACTCCCCAGCGTTTTAAATACAGGGTTGTGCAAATTACTCTAAGCTAATTGCTTTATATGGGACGTAACTAGTGAAAGCAAGCAGGAGGTAAGAATGGTTAAAATATCAGCGTTTGCGTTACTTTCTAACTCTATAGTTATGTTTGCCTCAATCTACCACTTGGATGCCTCCAAGACGCTTTGATGCAACAATTTCTTATCTCTTATCTTAGATTCCACCATAATGGTAATTTTAGGCATTCTGGGGAGTCGAAATATTAGTTTGTTCGGATGCTGGGCGGGGAAAATTTGGTAAATCAATACCGCTGTGACTGGCATTGCGAGTTTTGAGTGCTAAACGGTAACTCACACTTTGCAGTTCTGCTTGCAGTTGGCGGTTTTCCCGTTGTAGCATTGCTACTTTTTCTCTCACTGGCGTCATCCGCTCCTCAAACTTCCGACGGTAAATTTGAGGCAACTCTTGTACTACTTGCTCTAACATCCGAGTGCGATCGGTAAGTTCTTGAACTGACTGTCGCAATTGATAAATTTCGGAGTCACGAGTTGTAATTTGCTCTTGGTAGAACGCCACCTGCTGTTCCACAGCTTGGAGTTGTTCTTGTAAAGCGTGTAACTGGCTCAGATCGCGCTCAAATTCCGGCTGCTGAGGCATAAAACTAGTGTTACCCTTTACCAGCCGGAAGAGTTCTTGAGATAGTTGTTGTACTAATTGATCGCGAAGTTGCAACTCCTGGCGTAGCTGCGATACTTCCGTCGAGAGAACTTGAATATTTGGTGTATCAGATTGGCTCACAGTAGCTTAAAGCTCCCATTCAGAATCTTGTCCACTCTTAGGTATAACTGCGGGAGTACTACCTTTGGCAAGTATTTGTTAATTTAGCATTCCCAAATAAGTCACGAAAAAAGAAAAAGACAAAATTTTATTGAATGGGAGTGGGGATTGGACATTTAGTTTCTTCCCTAGCTACTAGTTCCTAGTCCCTAGTCCTCAGTCCCTAGCCCCTTAAACTGTTGCAGGTGTTGCAGCTACTTTAGTGGGCTTTTCTTTTTCCTCTTTGGGGGGTTTTTCTTCTTCAATGTCCTGCTTAATTGTCAAATAGCGAATCACTTCTTCACTCAAACGCATGGCACGTTCAAAGGGGGCGATCGCAGTTGCAGGCGCACTGTAGTTTAACTGGATGTAGATGCCATCCCGGTGTTTTTTGATTTCGTAAGCCAGACGGCGCTTACCACGATTTTGAATTTGGATCTCTTCAGCGCCTTGATCGCGAAGCAAATTCTGATATTTCGTAACTGCTTGCTCTACCTGTTCCTCTCCGAGGTCAGGACGGAGAATGTACATTGTTTCGTAATTTGTAGTCATATTTTTCTGTTTCCTCATGGACAAAAGTGGCTGCTGATATTAATTTATACCTGACTTCTATTGAAAATGCCAGTATTAATCAACATCTGAAGCAACAAGGAACTATAATCTTACCAGTTTTCAATTTGAATCATTAGCCAAATCGCCAAAGTTTGGATTTTTTGGATGTCGCTAATGAAAACTAGGTTGGGAGGCAACCCCGATATTTCTTTCACAAGATCGATCGAGCTATCAGCTTCGCTAAGGGGTATCTTTCTTTAAGGACATCTGATAGCGATCGCTTTTTTGCTCAAGGCTCAATTGGTTGGCTAAACAGCTAACTGACGATTGCTTCCTGCTCACAGCTTCTAATCGCAGAAAAAAGGATATTCATCAAGGTTATGGCGCAGCGCTACGTGCGAATTCAAAATCCAGAAGGACAGATTTACTATGGGTTACTACAGCTATCCCTGAATGTACAGGTGCTAGATGCTCCACCCTGGTTACATGGACAACCCACTGATTTAACTTTGACACCAGAAAATTACCAAATTCTGGCTCCCTGCGCTCCCTCAAAAATTGTGGCGGTGGGTAAGAATTATGCAGATCATGCAGCCGAAATGGGAACTCCAGTACCATCTGAGCCACTAATCTTTCTTAAACCACCTACGTCGATCATTCCATCTGAGAGGGAAATTAAGTATCCTCCGCAGTCACATAGAGTTGACTACGAAGGAGAGTTAGCTTTAGTGATTGGCGATTATGCCTTTGAATGTACGCCAGAGGTAGCCCAAACCAAAATTTGGGGCTACACCATCGCCAATGATGTAACCGCGCGGGATTTACAAAAACAGGATGGTCAATGGACGCGAGCTAAAGGTTTTGATACTTTCTGTCCCTTGGGACCTTGGATTGTCCGGGAATTAAATCCAGGAGCGAGATTGCAAACTTTTCTAAATGACGACGCTAATCCAGTCCAATCTACCTGTATCGATCGGATGGTATTTTCCCCCGATGTTTTAGTTTCCTATATCAGTCAGGTGATGACGCTACTCCCTGGTGATTTGGTGCTTACAGGTACGCCGGAGGGTGTAAGTGCTTTGCATCCAGGCGATCGCGTCCGCGTAGAAATTGAAGGTATTGGTCGCCTGGAAAACACCGTAGCGGCCCGTTAACTTCTAACGCACTTGCATATACACTGCATCAGAAATCGCCGGAATTTCTGCATAACGTCCGCTCACAGACTGGATGACTGAATATGCGACTGCTCCCACTATGCCGATAAAAATGGTTGTGGATAGAGTTTGGATTGCAAAACCACCAGAGGGAACTAGTCCCACAACATCAGTTAGGATGCTAAACAAAAAGATGATGATGTCCAAAAGGATTGCTTGCATGGTGTTGAAACGAATAAAGTGACTAATTTTTTCGTTTCTTACTACCAGCAAAAATAAAGCAAAGAAAATAATCATTCCTGCATAACGCACGCCGTAGTAAATTCTCAACAATGGCAGAAGCGGCAGAAACAGTAATTGTAATGGTGGAAACTCTGAGAGCAAATATCTACCAAATACAAAAACCTCAATTAGAGGAAGCAAATAAGGCAAGGAAGAAAAAATCCGATCTGAAACTGTTGTAGACCCGCGCCAAGACATTATGCGTTCTCCTGTGGTTAAATTTTTAATAGTTACTTGAGCTTAGGATAACGCAGTTGCTAGGTCTTGCTGAGAAATTCAACTATTCTATATGGGCGATGCGAAAGCCCATCATGCACTCATACTGGTCTGGTTGCTGTTGAGTAAGTTTGCGAATGGCTTGACCACAGCGCAGTTGACCCCCACGCCAACGGGGTTGACCGCTCCCGTCAGCGAGTAAACAAGACTGGCAAACTTGCTCAGGGGCAAGGATTTGCTCGTCCATTAAAATGACTAGCATCGAATCCCTCCTGTAAATCTTCATTGTCAACCCACATTTCACTCAGGGGAAGACGTGTTTTGTAGCGGTTCAAAGAGCCACTTCAGATAGATTGGATGCGTTTTGTGTGGTTAAGTGTTGTGATTTGCGATGGGCTTTGCGCCTAACTTGGGCGATCGCAGAGGACACTTAAGAACCGCATCCTACCTCTTTGTAGCAAAAATGTGGGTAATTACGATTCAATAACAATTCTCAAGTGAATTTAAATTTATTGTACGTTGTGTCTATTGCAAAGTGGAAATTTTAGTAAAAAATAATACAAAAATTTTTGCATTAAGTTGAGCAAAGATAACTAACGGTATCCATTGCATCCCAGTTAATTTAGCACTAGGATATGTCAAACTTAATATTCAGAAAACAACAAAAGCTTTACGCACAAGCAACACGGCGACTTATTGAAATTCCCTTGAGGTGAGTAGTTAAAGTGTGTGAAGTCAAGCCAGTAAAACTGAGTTAACTTGATAGCCATTTAAGTGAGGCATTTCTAAAATACTGAGGTAAACTTGCAAGCAAGTTAATACACAATATTACTCAGCGGCTCGTCGGTCTGGGCATCACTTACAATGGAACACTGGCAATTTCTGATACAGAAACAAGGCGCTCGCTCGTGGCATATCCTAGAATCGCCAAATTTGGAAATTTTGGAAGGACAGTATAGAGTTTTGGCTCGTTCTAACCTTCTTAATACAGACGTGGAAGTGCGGGTAACTCACTCTTCAACCGAGGAAGTTCAACCAATGCGGCGAATTTTCAAGCGATCGCGTCGCACTAATTCAGAAGGCTTAATGGCGGTAATTCCTTTTACCTACTTCCAGCCGGGAGTTTGGGAGTTGCGGTGTTCCGGCGATTTGATGTCGGATCTGCTCGGTAAATCTTGGCAATACAGCGTGCAAGTGCAAGTCTTCTCGCTGTTAGCAGAGAGAGAACCGAGGAAAAATTTAGGATCAAGTTCAACCGACGATCGCCCAGATACTGTTTCTGAAAACTTGGAATGTAATACCCTAGCAGAAACTGCAATTACGTTATTTACGTTTGAGAAAGCGATCGCAATTTCTGAAGAACTGGCAATTACTACAAATGGCAACCTTGCTACCACTGTTGCACCTGATGAAGAGAACTTGGAATCTAATGCTCCAGCAGAAACTCTGATTGAGCTAGATCGAGCGATCGCAGTTTCTGAAGAACTGGCAATTACTACAGATAGCAACCTCACTGTTGCGCCTGATGAAGAGAACTTGGAATCTAATGCCCCACCAGAAACTGTAATTGAGCTAGATCGAGCGATCGCAGTTTCTGAAGAACTGGCAATTACTACAAATGGCAACCTTGCTACCACTGTTACACCTGATGAAGAGAACTTGGAATCTCATGTCCCACCAGAAACTGTAATTGAGCTAGATCGAGCGATCGCAGTTTCTGAAGAACTGGCAATTACTACAAATGGCAACCTTGCTACCACTGTTGCACCAGATGAAACGGAAGAAGATGAAGATATAATTATCGATCAGCCTGTGAGTCCTGTGTGGCTCAAAGGAGAGACGGCAGAGCAGATTTTACAAAATTTAATAGATTTAGCTTTACGCGCCTCTGAACTGTTGCCCAAAGATGAAAAGGTTACAGATTCTTTGGCAACACAACTACCGCCACCATTACTGCTAACTTTAAGTCAGGATAATTATATTGCTCGTTGGGGACAAGCTCTTATAATCAACGGGTACATAGAATTCCAAGAAAAGACAAATCTAGATTGGGATGAAACATCATCTCCAAAAAGCTTGCGGGCGCTTGAAGTAGAAATTGAACTGCGATCGCCCAAGAACTCGAAAATCTTGACCAAAGTACGGCAACCCTTATCAGATAAGGAGTTGCCCTTTACCATCAATACCTCAATTGATATTCCTGCTGATTGTGAATCCAAGCTAATTTTGGCAGACATCAGTTTGTATGGTAAATTCGCCGATGCTGGTGAAGTCATGCCGTTAGCCAGCCAGTCTTTTACCATTACAGCAGATGTAACAGAATTACTGGCAATCACAGCTGCAGCAAAATCCAGTACATCTTTAAATAACCTCGTAGCAACATCGGACTCATCTGCTGCTTTCACAGAAACAGAGACACCAGTTAGGCTCGATTTGAAACTATTAAATCTGGTCAAGACTCCAAAAACAAAACAGTCTCAGATAGTTAATCTATCTTCAAACACACCTTTACCAGCGCAAATTAACCTGCAAGTTCTGCGAGAAGCTAGCCTGCGGACATCTAAGCTCAAGAATTCAAGCATTTCGTTGCCTCAATTACCGAAACTGCCGCCTATTCAAAGTGATGCCAACATTCCCACAGATGTTGTTGCAGAACCACAGACACCGGAGGAGCTTGTAGAAAAGGATGCCACTATAGCCACCATCAACTTGGAGCAGTTGGTCATCAAGCAACGTCGAGTGCCAATAATGGACACTACTTTGCCATACTTGAAACGGCTACAAGCTTCACCAAATGATGCCGAAGAAAAAGTAAAAAACAATGTTCTTCCAGATGCATTAGAAGTTAAAGCGGCTGAAGACTTTCCAAAGTTGGACGCAACTATGGCTGAAGATGAAAATACACCTGAATTAGTAGTAGGTGATGCACAATTTCAGGAAGAATCTGTTTCTGAAGGCGAAGCCTCGCAAAATGCACAATTTCAGCAGGAGTCTGTTGCTGAAGTCGAAGCCCCGCAAAATACACAATTCCAAGAAGAATCTGTTGCTGAAGTAGTAGCCCCGGAAAATGCACAATTAATTACAACAGGAAACCTTTATTCATCTCCCTTGCTCAGGAAGTGGATGCAGAGCCAAGGATACTCTTTGCCTGAATCTATCAACGATCTTCAACCTCAAGATTACAATAACTATGTTTCACTACAGCAGATACCCCTTCCTCCTAGTGCAGAAAATGCGAATGTTGATGTTAACTTGCCGTTAGACCTAGATGCCAACACGGAGAATAATTTGAGTGAAGGTTGGAGTAGCTCACAACTCCTCCTGACTGAAACACGCAAGGAACATGAGACATGGGAGGAAGTTGAAGGGTTGGCTCCTGAACAGGAGGACTTTGGGGAAGATATAGACACAGCGCAGGAAGTGGGACTGGAGAACGGAGAAAATAGGGAAATAGAAACAGTACTAGAAGAACCAACAATCTCATCAGCTCAGTTAACACAAGTACCGCCCCCTCCTCCTCCGATAAAAATGAATATAGCGTCAGCTTGGTTGGCGCAAGAAATCGTTGTAGATGATACAGATACCGGACTCGAAGGCGATACCGCTACAAGTGACACCTCTGAAGAAAAGGAGCAACCACTGTTATATTCATCTTCTTCCTTACCTCTAATTGCAGCAGCCACTGAGCCTTTGCCAACTCCACATTTGTATGTGCCAGAAGGTGAATTAATTGCTGGCAAGTCTGTCATAGTGCGCGTAGTACTGCCGGAAGTACCTCTGCAAGTTGTTGTCAAGTTATGGCTTGAAGATTATCAAACTCGCTACTTACTAGATGGTCCCCATTTATTGACAAATTTACTTCCTAATGCTTCGGGAAAGTTGGAAGTGATGACACAATTAAACATTCCCTTTGGCTGTTTGGAAATTCGCTTAGGAGCGATCGCACTCGATCTAACAACCCAACAGGAGAGTCACAAAGTCACAATAGTGCGAACCGTGATTCCTCCAGACTTGCCAAGCTTGCAGCTAGATGAACTCCTGGGTATGTAACTCAGGTATGAGGGGCATTGGGGATTGGGCACAAGAGGCGGAGGGGCAGAGAGGCAGCACTTCTCTACGAGAGGCTGCGCCAACTGCTACGCTCAGTGACCTAGGGGCAGAGGGGAAAGAACTTGTACAAGAACTCTCATCTGCTCCCCTGCTCCCTATCTCCCCTGTGTTAAAAATATGAAAGAATTTCAAAAATTTGGCAGAATTTGCAGTAAGCTCATCTTGAATTGTAGTGTGATTTCATAGGAACCTTTACTATGGCAACTTCTTTTTTACCTACTGTCTTGGCTAGTACTTCGTACTTGTCTGCTATCTTGGTGCCCATAATTGGTTGGGTTTTGCCAGGTGTAGTCTTCGCGTTTCTGTTTTTATACATTGAAAGCGACGATATCAGCGATATCAACTGATACTGATGTAGTCATTAGTCATTAGTCATTTGCAAAAAACAAATAACAAAGGACAAATGACCAAAATTAATACCGCCCATCTCATAGAGACAGGCGGTTTTTTTAACGTTGATTTCTCAACAAATGCTAGAAAAATTCTAACTTATAGTATTCGGTTCAAACTAACTAATGTTAAATCGAAGAACCGAGTCCGGCGTAGGCACCATAAAAGAAAATGCCCAAGACTGTAATTATACCTAAACCTGCGATCGTAGCGACGACCCACAGGGGAATTCTCCCACTTCCAGACACAGCTTTTCTCCTCCCTTAACAACAAATCAACACACGTTCAATAAACAAAAACTAACAACAAGTAGTTCCAATTAGTTAAAGAAGTAACTGGAAAATAGAATCCCCAGAACGAAAACTAGTAGTAGTCCCAGGTATAGCGAAGTCCGGTTTAGTTCAACCGGCTGATTATTGGGATTGGGCGATCTTTCTGCCATAGTTGCTCCTAACGTTGAATAAATTGCATTGCGGCGATCGCGCCCAAAAAGAATACAGTTGGTACACCTAAAGTGTGAACTGCCAGCCATCTAACGGTAAAAATTGGATAGGTAACTGGTTGATTGATGTTATTGCCGCTAGTCATGATCTCAAACTACTTTCCAATAAATTGTTCAACTTGTTTTTTAGCTTCAAAACGGTTCTTCACAATGGGCACTTCTTGCCGTGCTGGTGTGAAATACTCGTTGGGACGGGGTGTACCAAAAGCATCATAAGCCAGTCCGGTGCTGACAAATAGCCAACCAGCAATAAATAATGCCGGGATGGTGATGCTGTGGATTACCCAGTAACGAACGCTAGTAATGATGTCCGAAAACGGACGTTCTCCAGTGGTACCTGACATTTAGATCCCTACCTTATACATAGAGTGTTATTGAGTTTATTATCCTACAAAGATAAGAAAGAGTTACAAGTTGCAACGTTCTTCTCAGAAATTGTACGTTGGGAATGGGGCATGGGACATTGGGCATTAAGCATTCTTCCCCTGCCTCCCCTGCCTCCCCTGCCTCGCCTGCTCCTCTGCTCCTCTGCCTTACTTAAGCCGCCTCTAGGGAAGTTGCTTCAGGATTTGGGAGATATTTGAGCAAAACGCCGCGATCGCCAATTATAAATCCCCGCTCTGGCTCTAAGAACACAATCTTGTACAAATTAGCCGCAACTTCTTCTATGTCACGGTCTTTTTCCCAGGTTTTGCCACCGTCGCCACTCCGTAGCAAATTACCGCTACCGCCACCTACCCAAATTTCATCGGGTGTACGATATGCCAAATCCAGTAAACCCCAACTGGTGGATAACTCTGGATATTTTGCCTCTTGCCATTCTTCAGGTTTAGTTGGGTCACTAAACTGAACTTGACCTCCTCTAGCTAGCAACCACAATTGCCCATTTTCACCAAAGCCCATATTTTCTACGCGCCGAGAACTATTACGGTTATGGGGAACCCAAGCATCTTGGCCTGGTTCCCAAGTCGAGTAGAAACTACCCTTAGCAGAAACAGCAACATACTTACCATCAGCAGAACGTTCCAAGTTACGCACCACACCCACTGCTGATTCCACCTGGGCTTTCCAGTTTTTGCCGCCGTCTGTGGTCTTATATATGGCTCCTACATCAGTAGCCATTTCAGCTGTATTGTCTGCTAGCGCCTTAACTGCGATCGGACTACCTGGTAACTTTTCGCTCAGGGGAATACGTGACCAAGAAGCACCTTCATCGGTAGTGTGTAGTAACAGTCCAGGCTCTCCGGCAATCCAGCCTTCTTTGCCTGTAAAACTTACTGAGTCAAAGCGATACTTCTGCTCATCCAGTTGCAGTATTATTGGTTTCCAGGTATTACCACCGTCATTGGTTTCCAATAGGGTGGCATTGCTACCGACTAAGTAGCCATGCTCAAGGTTATCAGTAAAAGCAATATCCAATAAATTCGAGTCTGTTGGCACAGAAATTACTTTCCAAGGGTTGTAGCTAACAGAAGGGACTTGGCCACAACCTATGCACATCACGACTACTATTAACAAGGCAAATATTCGTTGCCAACCTTTCACAATTGAATGCATCAGTATTTCTTAGTTATTTCTAAATTTTTGTAGGAGTTGGCAGCCAGGATGCTGTAAGTCCTGGCTTTTTCATTTTGAATTTTGTTAGCGCAGTGTAAAGCTTCTGGTAGAGAGCGTTATTTTGAATTGCTTAAAGGCTGTCATTGTAAGCCGTAAAGACTGATAAAAAACAAGAAGCCAAGAGCCAAAGCACCAAAAATTAGGATATTTTTTTGGGTTGGCGTTAGGTTGTTAACACCCAAACCATAACCGAGATTTTCTTTAAAGCCGGATGCAGTACCGGCAGGGCCGATGTTGGCAAAAGCGGTCTTTTTAGCAGAACAAACTGGACAGCGCCAATTTATGGGCAGTTCTGCAAAGCTTGTCCCTGAAGCAATATCATCTTTGTCGTCTCCCTTTTCGGGTTCGTAAACATAACCGCAGGCGCGACACTCGTAGCGGTCTAACACCGTAGTCTCAACAGCTGGTTCGCTCATGGCTAAGGCCTCGCAAAGGAGAAATCTTAAATATACGTTAAAAATTATGACATAATTGTTAGACTTTTCTATCACTAGCAAAAGCGAATCAAATACCTGAAGTCCGTCTGTTTCCCAGATTTCAGAAAAACCAAACAGATATAATGTAAAAGAAAGTGTGCGAGTCGATGTCGCTCGTCATGAGTCAAAACAACCAAAAAGGGGGGTTTTGCAAGCAAGTGTCCAATGCTTGTCCTCATCTCCAAGGGGCGGAATAAGTAATTATTCTGTTTCACAGCTATGGAGAAAAGTCCAACTGCTCTGGTAGCCACAAGCCGGAAAGGGGGCAAGAGGAAGATTGGAAGGGTAAATGAAAATGAACTCTCGTCGAGGCTTCGTTAGAACAAGGCTGACCGGAAGTGGCTAAACACGGCAGTGTTGGGAATAGAGTGATGGTCACTTTCACCCTCACCAAAGGCATTGAACCGTTATTTTTCAATGCATAAGGACACCAATTTCCCCGGAGTATAAGAGAGTACCCTCCCCAATCGCATCTCATGCGTGCGGAACGAAGTAACCCCAATGGGGTCTAGCTGAAATCTTTATCCAGTTAGTAAGGAAGGAGTAATCCGACCCAAACCCCCAGTGGGAAAAGATGCCATAAGAAGCAAATGCTGTCAGCCGAAAGGCAACGGGAACCAATAACCGGACAGATAGGGTTATGCCTAGCCCGAAAGGGCGCAGACGTATGGCAGGTGAGTCTCTTGAAACTCAATGCAAGAAAACCGAACTCAAAAGGAAAAGTTGGATGCAATCCGCGAGGAATGCGAACGTAACTCAGAGAACAACCGAATGGAATAGCGTCAAATGGCGTAAAGCCAATAAAGTTGTCAGGCGATTGAGGCAAAGAATATTCAAGGCTACAAGAATGGGGAACCTCAAGTTGGTTCGCAATCTGCAAAGATTGCTCTTGCGTAGCTATTCAAACATCCTTCTTTCTGTAAGGAAAGTGACGCAAATCAACAAAGGCAAGAACACTCCAGGAATAGATAAACTGGTAGTCAAAACACCAGTAGCCAGGGGACTATTAGTAGACATGCTAACTAAGTTCATTCCTTGGAAACCATATCCTACCCGGAGGGTGTACATCCCCAAGGCTAATGGCAAAAAACGCCCTTTAGGAATACCTAGCATAATTGACCGATGCCTACAGGCGATTGTTAAAAACGCACTGGAACCATACTGGGAAGCCAGATTTGAAGGCAGCAGCTACGGATTTCGCCCCGGTAGAAGCACCCACGATGCGATTGGCAAAATTTTTCTCATTGCCCGTCCAAATAAGAATAAGAAGTGGGTCGTAGATGCCGATATAAAAGGGTGTTTTGATAACATTGCCCACGAACCACTTATGGAAGCCATAGGGAACTTCCCATGCAAGAAGCTTATTCACCAATGGTTAAAAGCTGGCTTCGTAGACAAGGGGGCTTTTTACGACACCGAAACGGGTACACCGCAAGGCGGAATTATTAGCCCACTATTAGCCAATATAGCCCTGCATGGTCTAGAAAAAGCATTAGGCATAAAACACGACTGCAAAGGATACCTAATCAGTAAACGCGCCGTTGTACGCTATGCCGATGATTTTATAGTCTTCTGTGAAACAAAAGAAGATGCTGAAAAATCAGTAACTACCCTTAACAACTGGATGAAAGAAAGGGGGCTTACTCTCTCACAAGAAAAGACAAAAATCGTCCACCTTAAAGACGGTTTTGATTTTCTTGGATTCAACATAAGACAGTATCCAGTATCAAACACAAAAACCGGGTTAAAGCTACTGATAAAACCCAGCAACGAAACCATGCAGAATATACGAAATAAACTGAAACTTGTATGGCTAAATAATCAAAGTCAGAACGTGAACGTTATCATAGGTAAGTTAAACCCCCTCATTAGGGGCATAGCGAACTATCTTCGTATAGGGGTTTCTTCAGAAGCATTTCAGAAGCTTGACTCATGGATGTTTCTAAGAGAAAAAAGGTACGCCAAAAGAATGCACCCCACTAAATCTGTAGGATGGCGGAGGAATAAATATTGGGGTAGGCTGAACCTTGACAGAAACGATAATGGGGTATTTGGCAACAAAGAAACCGGAAACGCCCTGTTAAAATTTAGCTGGTTCAATATAGAAAGACACGTTTTAGTCAAGGGAACATCCTCACCCGATGACCCCGAACTAAGACAATACTGGAATAACAAGGAAAAAGAGAAATCCAAAACCTTGATACCCAGTTACCAAAAGATAGCGAAAAAACAAAACTATCTATGTCTTGTGTGCCATGAATCCCTGTTCAATGGAGAAACATTGCATCGCCACCATACTATTCCTCGTCACCTTAATGGCAATAACTCCTATGCCAATTTACAGTTAGTGCATTATTATTGCCACCAGCAAATTCACTCAAACAAAGTGAGTCTTGCTGAAGTAATTGAGTCCCCTATCTAGAGGCTTCAAGACTTGCTTGAGCCGTGTACTTGGAAACTTGTACGCACGGTTCTGAGGGGGGAAAGAGGCAGAAATGCCTCTGACCTACCCGATTACGCAGTTAAGGGATTGGGCATGGGGCATTGGGCATTGGGGCATTGGGTATGGGGCACAAGAGGCAGAGGTGCAAAGGGGCAGAGAGGCAGAGGGGAAAGAACTTATACAAGTCTTCTCTGCTCCCCTGCTCCCCTGCTCCCCCACTCCCCCACTCCTAAATCCCTAATCTCTAGTCGTCAGTACCCAATCTCCACTCACTACTTAAAATACTCCATAAGCGGTAGATACTCATTGTGTTTGTCCTCAGCGGTTACGAGTACCTTCTAGGCTTCTTCATCATCTGTAGCCTAGTACCTGCCTTAGCGCTCTCAGCTTCCAAGCTCCTACGACCCAGTGGTTACAGCCCAGAACGTCGCACCACTTATGAATCTGGCATGGAACCCATCGGGGGAGCCTGGATTCAGTTCAACATCCGCTACTACATGTTTGCTCTGGTCTTCGTCGTCTTTGATGTGGAGACTGTATTCTTGTATCCTTGGGCGGTAGCTTTCCACCGTTTGGGGCTATTGGCTTTTATTGAAGCGCTAGTCTTTATTGCAATTCTTGTAGTCGCTTTAGTTTACGCATGGCGTAAAGGAGCTTTGGAATGGTCTTGAATTCTAACTTAACAACCCAGAGTAAAGAACGAATCATCAACCCCATTGAGCGGACTACAATCACTCAAGACCTTTCAGAAAACGTCATTTTGACGACGGTTGACGATCTCTACGACTGGGCGCGGCTTTCTAGTTTGTGGCCGTTGTTATTTGGTACTGCTTGCTGCTTTATTGAGTTTGCAGCTTTAATTGGTTCCAGATTTGACTTTGACCGTTTTGGGCTAATTCCCCGTTCTAGCCCCCGCCAAGCCGATTTAATTATTACGGCAGGGACTATTACGATGAAGATGGCTCCCCAACTGGTGCGTCTTTATGAACAAATGCCAGAGCCAAAGTATGTAATTGCGATGGGTGCTTGCACAATTACTGGCGGGATGTTCAGTGTTGATTCCCCCACGGCAGTGCGCGGAGTCGATAAACTGATTCCTGTAGATGTGTATTTGCCTGGTTGTCCTCCCCGTCCAGAAGCAATTATCGACGCAATCATTAAGCTGCGGAAGAAAATCTCCAATGAATCGATGCAAGAGCGGGATAAAATTAAGCAAACTCACCGCTATTACAGCACGACTCATAACCTGAAGCCAGTAGAAGAAATCTTAACTGGTAAGTATTTGCAGTCAGCAACTCGCTCTGCACCACCGAAGGAATTGGCGGAAGCAATAGGTATGCCAATACCACCTGCACTGCTGACAGAAAAGGCGCAAAAGGAGGAACAAACCCGTGGCTGAAGAAGAATCTAAACCAGTACCAGCAGAGAAAGAAGAGTCATTGGTACAAGCGGGTAAAGTTTCCCAGTGGTTGACGGAAAATGGCTTTGACCATGAGTTTTTAGCACCAGACAAAAATGGTGTAGAGATAATTAAGGTGGCGGCAGATTTTTTGCTTCCTACCGCTACAGCCCTCTATGCTTATGGGTTTAATTATCTCCAGTTTCAAGGTGGCGTTGACCTTGGGCCAGGACAGGAATTGGTAAGTGTGTATCACTTGATTAAAGTCGGTGATAATAGCGATCGCCCTGAAGAAGTTCGAGTTAAGGTGTTCTTACCACGGGAAAACCCCGTAGTCCCTTCTCTGTACTGGATTTGGAAAACCGCAGATTGGCAAGAGCGCGAGTCTTACGATATGTACGGCATTATCTACGAAGGACACCCAAATCTCAAGCGGATTTTGATGCCGGAAGATTGGGTAGGTTGGCCTTTACGGAAGGATTACATCTCGCCTGATTTCTACGAGTTGCAAGACGCTTATTAGAGATTGCTGAGTTTCGGCAGTGATTAACCCCTTTCCGGTGGCGGAGAGGGGTTATGTTTTTGGTGTTTCATGTCAAGTCGGTTGACAAAATTTGCTGTAATTCATTGACTGTATTTACAGTTTTAATTGCCTGCTGAATTGCTTTTAATTTTTGCAAATCCGTAATTTGAGAGATTATCGGCATCAATTCTAAACCTTGATTGCCAAACTTAATTTCTAATGCCAATTCAATTCCTGAATATAATTCTTCCTTTCTTCCTCGCAGTTCTCCGCGTGCTTCTCCTTTACTAAAAATTTCTTGATACCAAGGCGACTGCTCTAAAAGTGCCATATCCCACCTCAAAATTTGCTGAACTATTGCACTATCTAATACAAATGTAGCAAAAAATCCTAATACTGTTTCTAGTTGATTCAATTGTTCATCTGCACGTAAGATTCGCAATGTATCTCGAATTTTAGACTCGTTATCACCACCTTTGAGAATGGGTACAAACGGCAGTAAGGATGGTAAAGGTTGTTGAAAAACAATCTCGACATCAACTTCCCACAGGTTAATGACACGGTAATCTTGAATAGCACGTAAACCAGCAATATTTAATGCATAACTTGTAGGTATTTCAGCATCACTTGCCTTGAGGATATTAATTAGTACTGGATACGTTGGCAAATTATATTTTTCTTCTGCAAGTGCTGCATACGCACGCATCCTTCGCGGCATTTCTGGTTTATAGCGGAGTTGTAATTCGTTAAGAACAAGAAATTGAAATTTTCCATACTGGAGACTTTCGACACGGATTAAAACATCCCTTTCTCGACTTATCCACTGAAATTCTGAGTTGAGAATTTCGCCAGCAATAATATCAGGAATTTGCGTTACCCATTTTACCCAGTTATCAGGTGCAAGGCTAGATTAAGCGTTTGGTGCTGACATCGGCGGGTTTGATCATGGGGTTGTAAACGCACTTAAAGTTATCAAATAATTGTACTTTAGACTAGATTACAGACAGATATTCAGATTTTTGATTGGACTACTTGTTATAGAAAGCGATCGCACCTAATTTGAGATAATGTGAGACAGTGCGATCGCAATTTCTGAGTAGAGAAAACTAATTCATTCTTGCGCTATTTTTAGCGTACAAGTGGAAAAAGCTATTTTTAACGCAAAGGGGCGCAAAGGAAAACGCCAGGAAAAGATGAGGGAATATATAGATAATGGTGTGCGTTTAGGTTGGTTAATTAATCGTAAATCGCAGCAAGTTGAAATTTATCGGCAAGAGCAAGAAGTTGAGGTGTTGGAATCACCTGTTACTTTGTCAGGAGAAGATATTTTACAGAGGTTTATCTTAAATCTTGAGGTGATTTGGTAACTGACATAACCAATATATTACAAAGCAATAAAAGTAATTAATAAAACAGTATGAATATTATACCTGAAGGGATAAGTATAATTTGTGAGGAATTTAAATACAAAAAGACCAGCCTCCCACAGCTGGTCTAAAAAATGTTTTTGCGTTGTCTTCTCAAGAGAGTTAAAACCCAATTACGCGTTCCTAAAATGCAACGGGCAACTTTTCTTAACAATATTGTAACAGCCAACACAGATTTTTCCAGAATATTCATCAAAAAAAGATATGGACAAAGCTTAAAAGCTTCTATCTATCAGGAGAATTCAGCAGATCGCAGGGTATAGATGGGATAGATAAAGGCAAACAAGGTAGAAAATTTTACCTTGTCTCCTTTATTCTTCTTATCCCCGCCTCAGTCTCAACCAATCAATTTCAACTTGAAAGGCTACTGATGCTGGGAGCCATTTCTGCATCTGTTGGTGTTTCGCCCACACGGAGGATTTTAGCCCCCAATTGCTGCAACTTCATATCAAGTCGATCGTAGCCGCGATCGAGGTGCTGTAAACCCTGAATTGTGGTTTGTCCTTCTGCCGCTAATCCTGCGATGACTAACGCTGCTGATGCTCGTAAGTCTGTACCTAATACTGGTGCGCCAGATAATTTTGGTACTCCCCTAACGAAAGCAGCATTGCCTTTGACACGAATATCTGCCCCCAAACGATTCAACTCAGAGGCATGACGCAAGCGATTTTCAAAGACGGATTCGTTAATTACGCTGTCGCCTTCTGCCACTGCCAGCAAAGCCATGAATGGCGCTTGCATATCTGTAGGAAAACCTGGATGGTATTGAGTTTCAATATCCGTTGCCTTAAGGGTTTCCGCTGGCAGAATATGTAAGTGGTCAGGCTTTTCTTCAATTATTGTCACTCCAATATCCCGCAGCTTGGCAATTACTGGGATGAGATGTTCTGGAGCCACTGGCGAGAGAAGAAGTTCTGAGCGGGTAATTGCTGCTGCCAACAAAAACGTCCCAGCCTCAATGCGATCGGGAATAATGCTGTAGTCAACAGAATGCAACTTGGGGACTCCTTCGATAATAATCCTGCTAGTCCCCGCGCCCTTAATCTTCGCTCCCATCGCGTTACAGAAGTTAGCTAGATCGACTACTTCCGGTTCTCTGGCAGCATTTTCGATGATCGTTTCGCCCTCTGCCAGGGTAGCCGCCATCATCAAGTTTTCCGTCGCTCCAACGCTGGCGATGTCTAAGTAAATCTTCGCACCTTTTAATCTCCGGCTGCTACCAGGGACGTAGGCATTACAAATGCCATGCTCAATTTGTACTTCCGCTCCCATTGCTTGCAGTCCTCGAACATGCAAGTCAACTGGTCTTGCCCCAATCGCACAACCGCCTGGTAAGGGCATCTGTGCTACTCCCAGTCTTGCCAAAATGGCTCCAATGGCGAAAAAACTCGCTCTCAACTGGGTAACTAATTCGTAGGGAGCTTTTGATGTTTTAATCTCACTGGCATTGATGTCTAAAATGTCGCCTTGTCGGGTTAATTGCACACCCAAAGCTGATAGCACCTGACCCATCCGCTCTACGTCCGCCAACAAAGGGACATTGCGGATACGGCAATCGCCCGGACACAGCAAGGCTCCAGCCATTATTACCAGTGCTGAATTTTTTGCCCCACTAATTTTCACATGACCCCGCAAAGGATGCCCACCCCAAATTTGCAAGACTGAGGAGTCTGCTTCTGGAGCAATTTTGGCATCTGGTAAGCTGGTAGAAGGATTAATAAGCCTACCTCCAAAAGTAATACGTATTTTATATGTTTGAAGTTGGTTTTGATTCTACAGTAAAGATTCAAAATGTCCACGTTTTAAAGCACTGTTTTGTATAAAAAAATTGTTTTTTGGGTAAAAGTGCAGGCTGAAAACAAGCAATAGTAAGCTTTTTAAGCTTTTTAAAAAATTTAGAAAAAAGAATGAATAAGTAGTACTTTTAAGCAAAAATAAATACTCAGTAAAATGACTTAAGTGTTCTCTAAAAATTAATGCTGTACTTTCCAGTTAATATTTTGATTCGACCTTGTGCCTGAAAAACTCGTTTCCAGTTAGAGACTTTTAACGAGGCATTATGCTTTTACTTGACAAAGGTAAAACATAACGCAATAATAAGAAATTGTCGATAAGCACAAATGCCAGCGGAACTGGCGGAATGGCAGACGCGCTAGATTCAGGTTCTAGTGCCGCAAGGCTTCCGGGTTCAAGTCCCGGGTTCCGCATAACCAGTCCTGAGTGCCGAGTAGTGAGTGCTGAGAAGGAAAAACTCAGCACTCACTACTCAGCACTCACAACTAAAAATGTTGACCAGTTTACAGAATTCCCTAGTCAAACAAATTCGCAAGCTGCACTCCACCAGGGAGAGGCATAAGCAACAGTTATTTTTACTAGAAGGGACGCACTTGTTAGAAGAAGCTTGTGCGGTCAATTACCCACTAGAAACAGTGTGTTGTACCCAAGATTGGCAAGTAGCCCATCCTTCGCTGTGGGAAGAAGCTTGTAGCCGATGCGATCGCGCCGAAATTGTCAGTCAAGAAGTCTTGGATGCGATCGCGACTACAGTCCAACCTGATGGTGTAGTGGCAACGGCAAAACGAAAGGAACGCCAAACTCAACTACCATCGACTGGTTTAGTTCTAGCCTTAGAAACCGTCCAAGATCCCGGCAACCTGGGTACGATGATTCGTACCGCCGCCGCCGCCGGAGCATCAGGGTTATGGGTCAGTGGAGATAGTGTAGATTTAGATAGTCCTAAAGTTCTACGTGCTTCCGCAGGGCAATGGTTTCGCCTAGCAACAGCCGTAACCGAAGATTTAAAAGCGACAGTCCAACAAAATCAGCAGGCAGGAATGCAGGTAGTGGCAACCTTACCTGATGCGACTTTAACTTATTGGGAAGTGGACTGGCGAAAACCCAGTATGATTTTACTGGGAAATGAAGGTGCTGGATTGTCGGCAGATTTAGCAGCGATCGCAGATCGGCAAGTCAGAATTCCTTTGAGTCCTGGAGTGGAATCTTTGAATGTGGCGATCGCAGCCGCTTTAATGTTGTACGAAGCTCAACGGCAACTAATTTCTCAGCAATAAATTTTAACTTTTTACCCTAATTGGGTTTTTGTTATTTCTTCGAGATATTTTTCAATATCAGCAACTGCGTCCTCAAGAGCTGCTAAATCAATATCTATCAAGTCTTGGTCGAGTTCGACTTCAGTGAAAGTACCAGTATGGAGTTGGGGCAACTCTTCTTCCTCAGTCGAATTTTCTTGTAAGACATCCTCCAACTGTTCGAGGGATTCTTGAAACACTTGATCGGCAGCGCGGCGCTGTTCTGGCTGATTTTGCTCCATAATATTAACTTGAAAATCCTGATTTACTGACTTAATTTTGATTCTAGTTCCTACAGATTTAAATTTTGCACTAATAACATCATAGTTGTGTGCTGTATCAACTCTAGCAGTGGTTATCAAGAATATCGATAGCTGTCTCCAATTGCTAAGGCTGGAGATTTATGGCGATGCTACGGGTACACTAAATTAAGTTTGACTATGTTTAGGTAAGTTTTATAAAACAGGTCTAATACTTAATTTGATAGACTATCCTAAATTTGAAATTATAAAAATTGGTAGCTCAGGGCTGATAACTAACTATGAGTGAAGCCTTATTCTGTATTGAAAATTTGCGAGTTGCCTATCCTGCGCGGAGTGGAGAAGAAGCAAGTTGGGCGGTTGATGATGTATCTTTCACCTTGAAACCAGGTGAACGAATGGGATTGGTGGGAGAGTCAGGTTGTGGTAAATCAACTATTGGACGGGCAGTAATGCGTTTACTCCCAGCCTCTAGCCGTATTGAGGGACAGGTGACATTTCAAGGGCAGTCAGTGTTTGAATTGACACCTAATAATCTGCGTAAATTTCGGGGAGAAGCGATCGCCTTAATTTTTCAAGATCCCATGACACGGCTCGATCCGTTGATGACCATTGGTAAGCATTGTATCGAAACCCTTCAGGCGCACTTACCACAATTATCAACGCGGGAAGCTAAAGAAAAAGCACTTGCTACTTTGGCAAAGGTGAATATTCCCGCTAGTCGCTGGAATCAGTATCCTCATGAGTTTAGCGGTGGAATGCGCCAACGGGTAGCGATCGCTTTAGCTTTACTCCTCAACCCCAAGTTTATTGTTGCTGACGAACCCACTACCAGTTTAGATGTCACCGTTTCCGCACAGATATTGCAAGAATTAACTCGCCTGTGCGGTGAAGAAAACATGGGATTGTTGCTGATTTCTCACGATTTAGCAATGGTGGCTGAATATTGCGATCGCATTGGCGTGATGTACAACGGCAAGATGGTCGAAATGGGTGCTACAGAAACCGTATTTAGGCAACCTCAACACGAATACACGCGATCGCTTTTAAAAGCAGCTTTACACATTCAAGCAGTAACTGATAGTGGAGAATTGATAATTGCCAATGATGAAGAAAAGCAATTACCAATTATTAATCAGCAATCTCCAATTTTGAGCGTTACAGAACTCAAGCAACACTATACTATAGAACCTAACTTTATCGAACGACTGCTTAACACACAAGCGCAGACAATTAAAGCAGTAGATGGAATCAACCTGGATCTTTATTCAGGAGAAATTCTTGGCTTAGTCGGGGAATCAGGTTGTGGTAAGAGTACACTATCACGAACAATATTGCAACTAATTCGTCCTACTAGTGGCAAAGTTGAGTTTTTAGGACAGGATTTAACTAAACTATCGCGTCAAGAAATTCGTTCCTCGCGGCGACAGATACAAATGGTCTTTCAAGATCCTCATGCTTGTCTCAATCCAGCGATGACAGTGGGACAAAGTATTGCAGATCCTTTATTTATCCACAATTTAGCCAATCCTGCCAAGGCAAAAGAACAGGTTTTGTGGATGCTAAATAAAGTTGGGTTAACACCGCCAGAAGTGTATTATAAGCGTTATCCGTCAGATTTGTCTGGTGGACAACAGCAAAGAGTAGCGATCGCTCGTGCTTTGATTACTCACCCTAAACTCTTAATCTGCGATGAACCAGTGAGTATGTTAGATGCCAGCGTTCAGTCGCAGGTGCTAGATTTGATGTTGCAATTAAAGGAAGAGTTTAAGCTAACTTATCTATTCATCACTCACGATCTTTGGTTAGCTAGATTTTTGTGCAATCGGATTGCCGTAATGAATGGCGGTAAAATTGTCGAACTTGGTTCTACAAAAAAGATTTTTGCTAATCCTCAGCACCAGTATACCAAAACCTTACTAGCTGCTGCTCCCTTACTAGCACGCGCTTAACTAAAGGACTTGCAGTTAAAAAACACTCTGTCTTATGGGCGCAACCCTTTGCGCCCCTAGAAATATACAAATAATTTGTGATAATTTATTTTTTGCAATTCCCTAAATCATATCAGGAGTTAGAACGTTTTAAACTCCTAACTCTTCACTCCTAACTCCTAACTATCTTCCCTTCCCTCAAGTAATTTAGTTTCTTCCCCACTGGAACCATATAGCTCAACAAACCTTTTAAACAGCAACGCACTTTCGTGATTTGAAGTCCTACTTAAATTGAATAAACGATCTATGTTTTTCTCAGTTAAAGCTCTTAGATATGGCAAATCTTCAAAGAGTGTTAAACAAGAAGCAAAATGCAATATTATTTGTAACAATGGCTTTGGCCACCCTAGATCACTATAAATATCTATAAACAACTGATGTTCTGAATGATTTAAAGGGAAAGCATGAAATATAACAATTATCCTTTTGTTATTGTAGACTGGAATACTCAGTTCTACAGTGTAGGGACTATGTAATATTAAATCCACTTCTACAATTGGTTGTCGCCAAATTCTCAGAGGATTAGCTGGCGAATCTAATATAGTTTGAAATGTGATTATACCACCAGCACTTGTAATTTGGAACTCGCTAATACTAAGAATTTTAAGATTATTTAGGCTAAACCTATGAACTGTTTCCAAATGTTTTAAGTTCAATAGATGATAGATTTGGCAAATATAAGGAAAAGGTAAAATATACTCTTGGCTAATCATGTGTCGCTTTTTTAATTGAAGCTTGTTAGCTTGAGTACGAGCAAGATATTCTTGATATTGACTGGGGTCTAAATCATTGCTATTAAAGCTTTCTTCCGGCTTGAGATATAGCCAACTCACAAAAAAGAAAGAGGCTGTAAATAGCTGAAATATTTCTATAGGAGATAAATAACCATCGGTAAATGCAGCTATGCTTCTATCGGTTATTCCGAAAAGCCAAGATGGAATACCAAAAAGCCAAATACTACTTTTTATTTGATCTATAAAAAGCGCTATTTCGACAATATTTGGAATTTTACTATCTTGATGCTCAGTAAAAAATTTATTATTTTTTAAACAATTAACATACATAATAATTTCACTTATTTTTCCTCTAGGTAGTTGATAATTAGAATTATATTTGTTAATTTTAAGGGCTTATATATGGTATCAACCTCTGCCTTTAGCTATATATAAAATTTGTACATTATTAATACGAACTTAAAATCATTTTTTGTAAACTATGACTGCAAAATACAATTTAGTGTTAGATATGAACCTAAGTTTATATATATAAATATAATTGAATTATCTGTAAAGCTTGCTACTAAAGGGTTTAGATGTTCTCAGCGGATAAAAACTTATAGTAAAAACGTTGCTATAATATTTATATCCACTGAATGAAAAAAAATAAATTATCTTAAGATGACAAAAGTACTATATAGATATTCAGAGAAATAGATAATTTTTCCTGACATAATAAAATTATCTATTTCTCTAGGATGAATGCTGAACAATGCGTTAGGAATAAAAACTTAGAATTTAAAAGTAAGGGGTTATAAAATCTCTCTGTTACACAAAATACAGTAGGTAGTGCGTTGTAATTTTCCTCTGTTATAGCAACGGTGATGTTTTTCGTAGTGGCCCATCGCATACTTGCTAGTAGAGTTAGCCATTATCTTATGTAAGAGTACGAAGCGCCTACCTGGTAAAGTATCTGTGACAATTACGATAGAATCCGTAGAATTGCTACTGTTAACACTGTATTATTTTTGAATATTTTCTGAAGATTTTTTCCGAGACGGTATCAATGACTATTCGCCATGCGACTGAAACTGACTTGCCTGCAATTGTGGCAATTTACAACACTGCAATTCCCAGCCGCATGGCAACCGCTGACTTAGAACCAGTATCTGTGGAAAGTCGCCTTGCTTGGTTTAAAGGGCGATCGCCTTCGCAACGTCCACTTTGGGTAATTGAAGTAGACGGAGTAATCGCTGGATGGCTTAGTTTCCAATCCTTTTATGGGCGACCCGCCTATAGTAAGACTGCCGAAATTAGTATTTACATAGCCCCTAGCTTTCATCGGTGTGGCTTGGGACGACAACTCTTAGCACAAGCAATTAGCGAAAGTCCTAGTTTGGGTATAAAGAGCCTAGTATGCTTCATTTTTGCCCACAATCAGCCCAGTTTAAAACTCTTTGAGACATTTGGTTTTCAACGCTGGGGACATTTGCCTAAAATTGCCGAACTTGACAGTGTTGAACGGGACTTAGTGATCATGGGACTGCGAGTTAGTAAATCTGTTGTTTAAGGCGATCGCTATTTTTATTTTTCCTATGCACTTATAAAGTATTACTGACATTTTGACAATTAAAGTACAATCCTCATACTCAAATCCAACCACTTCGATTGAGTAATCGGCGCACTGCTAGAAATATAGTCAACACCAGTTTCCGCTACAGCGCAAATCGTTTCCAAAGTCACATTCCCCGAAGCTTCAATTTTCACCCGACTATCCTGCTGGCGAATCAACTGCACCGCCTGACGCATCATACCCAAAGGCATATTGTCCAACATAATAATGTCAGCGTTGTGCTGCAAAGCTTCTTTCACCTGCTCTAAACTTTCCGTCTCAACCTCTATAGTTAAGGGATAAGGAATCTGAGAACGAATACGGGTAACAGCCTCTCCAATTCCCCCAGCCGCAGCAATGTGATTATCCTTAATCATCACTGCATCATCCAACCCCATACGGTGATTAATCGCCCCACCCAAAGCAGTCGCGTACTTTTCTAAGAGTCTCAACCCTGGTGTAGTTTTACGCGTATCCACCAACTGAGAAGGTAAATCAGCAATTTTCTCTACATATATATTAGTCAGCGTAGCAATTCCACTCAACCGCATAGCCAAGTTGAGCGCGACTCGTTCCCCCATCAACAGCGCATCCAGCGAACCATGAATTTCAGCTACCACCTGTCCCGGCTCACACCGTGTACCTTCAGCTGCCACAGCCACAAAGCTGACTTTTTCATTCAAAATCTGAAACACCCTAGCTGCAACTGGTAAGCCAGCAATTATCCCTGAAGCTTTAGCGATCCATTTAGCAGAGCCTAGCGTCACATCTTTAACTAGTAATGTATTTGTTGTGCGATCGCCGCGGCCAATATCCTCCAACAACCAGCTACGCAACAGAGGATCTAAAACCAGCCAAGGCGGCAAGACAGCAGAATTGCT
>NZ_JABXKO010000120.1:0-38974 GCF_017114965.1 Nostoc sp. JL31 | reverse complement strand
TATTTTTTAATTATTGTTTGATTATCCCACAAAGCTTATATTAAGGATAGGTCTATTGATTTGTGCAGTGTGGGTGTCATAGCTGTGCAAATGCCATATTTGATTGGAATCTTAGCATTTTCTGTCTTTGGATTTTAGGAAGTGAGCCTATTCTCCTTGATGTTGCTTACCTGAAAATAGCTGTAAGCTGTGGTTAAGACTTGTATTGATAAATTTTGCTTAAGTTGTAGTAACGATCGCATAAGCTTTGTCACAAATAGATAAGCATTTTGAACGAAACAAGTTGTGTTGTTAACGAACGCATAAGTTTTCGTTACTAACGGATAAACATTTTGAACGAAACAACTTGTGTTCTTAACGAACGGACAGGTTTTTGTTACTAACGGATAAGCATTCGTAACGAAACAACTTGTGTTGGTAACGAATGACAAGCTGTGGTAAAGACAACAACTTTATTCCTAACAACAGCTTCTGCATTGGTAACAAATGAACAAGCTATCGTTACCAGTCCCTCTCCGACGGGCGAGAGGGATAGTTTTGCGTACTAAAACCAGGGAGAGGTTTCAATATTTACGCTAATTAGGCGGTTACTAAATAGCCGTCGAACTCACGTTACGTTAAAAAATTGACCATAATCAAAGCTAACCATATTGACAACGGCTAGATATTCATCAGAGTATTTAATTAATTTAACGGTTCTCAAAGTAATTTTTACTAATAAAGTTAAATCCGTTGACTAGCTAGCATTGAAAGACCGCTATCAATACAACTCATAATTGTAAGCCTTCGTGATTAAATTTCCTAATTACGAATTACAAACGGGACGCAGGTTTGAAAGCAAAAATTTTTTGTGAGTCCGTGCAGGCAATTAGTGTTTGTCTAGCTGCAAATTCCATTTTTTACCAAGGCTCACGAATACTCAATCACTACAAACACAGGAGAAAATCATGGTTAATTCATCATTGAATCTCTCTGACCTCAACGGCATTAACGGCTTCACTATCAACGGCATCTCGAGCTTTGACTTTTCAGGCTGGTCTGTCAGCAGTGCCGGAGATATTAACGGTGACGGCATCGCTGACCTGATTATCGGGGCATGGCAGGCCAAACCCAACGGCATATTGTCAGGGCAAAGCTACGTGGTATTTGGGGGGAAGAATATCGGCACCACAGAGTTGTCGGGAACTGCTGGTAGAGATACTCTTTTTGGCACAATTGGCAACAACATCATCGACGGCACAGCTGGTAACGATACTCTAACAGGCAATGGTGGTGAAGATAAGTTTATTATTCGCTCTGAGGATGGCAATGACATTATCACCGATTTTGCTGGTATAGGTAAAGGCTCAAGCTCTTTGCCAGAGCTAATTGTCAATGTTGATACACTGCAATTTATCGGTTCAGGATTGACTGCCCAAAATCTGCAACTAACTCAAAATGGCAACAACTTAGAAGTCACCTTTGAAAATGTGGCTAACACCAAAGTCACTTTGCAAAACTTCCTCTTAGAAAATCTGGATAATCTGCCAGCAAGTTCTTCCATATCTGCACTCGGCAATGTTCTATTTAATGAGCAAACTAGAATCACCGACAGCTTTGATGTAATTAATGCCAACTCGACTCAAACCAGCATTTGGAACAAAAACACTGTCACCTTTCTGAATGACTTAAATAATAACATCGCCGGTTTTGACAACTCTAATGATGTGATTAATGGTCAAGGGGGTAATGACATCATTACTGGTAATAGTGACAATGACTTGCTGCGGGGCGGGTCAGGCGATGATATTCTCATCGGTGGAGAAGGTAATGATACTCTTGTGGGTGGTGTAAACAATGATATTCTCGTTGGTGGCGCGGGTGCTGACACATTCCTTTACAACACCGATGTTGCTTTTGTTCGAACTGATATTGGTCAAGACGCGATCGCTGACTTCAACAGTTCCGAAGGTGACAAGATTGTACTGAAATTGACTACCTTTAGTGCTATCACCTCTGTTGCGGGAACAGGTTTTAGTAACAACAGTAATTTTAAAATCACGAATTCACCAGAGACTAGCACAGCGAAAATTGTCTACAACGCTGTGAGTGGACAATTATTCTACAACCAAAATGGCGATGTGGCAGGTTTTGGTAGCGGTGGTTTATTTGCGACTCTAACTGGTGCACCAACTCTTACGACATCAGATTTTGTGTTGCAAGCATAGTTCGTCTAAAACACCGAGTTCCAAGCTGGTAAATTAGGAATTAGCAATTGTCAATTTTTAATTAGAAGCTGCCTGTTCTGCAACCGAATGAATTATTTCCTCCAGGGTTTGCAATAACTCTTGCTCGTTATAAGGTTTAGAAAAGTAAGCCCGTGCCCCCAATTGCATAGCTAGTTGCCGATGTTTATTGCTGCTACGAGAAGTCAGCATTGCCACTGGAATATTTTTTGTATCAACGTCTGATTTTACCTTACCTAAAAAGCCATAACCATCAAGGCGAGGCATTTCAATATCACAAATTACTGCCTCAACTTTCAATCCATTATGGAGTTTATCTAAGGCATCTTGACCATCTTTAGCTTGCTCTACTTGATACCCTCCTTTTTCAAGAGTTAGGGCTAAAAAGCGGCGTACATTAATCGAATCATCTACGATTAAAATTGTGCCTTTCTGCTTAATACATGCTGCTGACATTTTTTCTTCATCAAATATCAGGAACGGTGTTTTTAACCTTGCTGATGGTAATTGCGTTCCTCTCGGTGTCTTTTTATTTGTAGCAATCCAATACAGCAACTCATTAACATTAACTAGTGGTACTACTCGACCATCACCGAGAATTGTGCAGTTGCTGAAGCCTTCAGGTAAAGGTATATTCCCTTCAACTTGGCGAATAGCAACTTCTTGTTCACCCCAGCAACGATCTATTTGGATAGCTACTGGCTGATTATTACCTTTGACTACTAATACACTGTTAGTACTAATGGCTGCCGGAATTTCCAACTCTGCGCTATCGTAGCGTAGGCAATTAAACTCTAAATAACGAGTTAAGCGAATCAGTGGCAGCATGGTTCCTTGCCAATTTAAAACTTCGTTACCAGCCATTTCAAAAACTCGATCGTCTTGAAGCAAAGATATTTCTGAAATGACATCTGTGGGAAATGCTAATAGAATTTTATTGATTTCTACCAGCAGAACTCGCGCAACCGAAAGTGTAAAGGGTACTGATAAAGTGAAGGTAGTACCAACTCCTGGTTCCGTATCAACTTTCACATCTCCTCGAATTAATTTGAGGTTGTTGCGAACCACATCCATACCGACACCGCGACCAGATAATGCTGTGACTTGTTCGGAAGTGGTAAAACCTGGTTCAAAAATTAGTGATAATAGTTCTTCGTCACTAGCATTAGCGAGTAGAGAAGCATCCAATCCCATAGCTAAGGCGCGGGTGCGAATTTTCTCCAGAGAAATGCCCCAACCATCATCACGGATAGTAATGAGAGTGCGATTACTGCGGTGAGTAGCTGTAATTTCAATTAATCCTTGTTCTGGTTTACTCAAAAGGCGACGCGTGGCAGAGTCTTCGATACCATGATCGAAAGCGTTCCTTAATAGGTGCATTAAAGGTTCGTTTAAAGCTTCTAAAATGCTGCGTTCAATTAAGGTGTTACCACCTTCGATTTTTAACTGGACATTTTTGCCATACTCGACATTTAAATCGCGTAAAGCTCTCGGAAAACGTTCGATTAAATCGGACAGCGGCCGCATTCGGATGTGATTTAGCTTTGTTTGTAATTGTTTCGATGTTTTGTTTAGTTTACGAGCAATATTGTCTGTATCATCTACACTGAGTTGCACATCTGTTGTGACTTCCTGTACCTGAACAATGGTTTCCATAACTTCCTGCGATCGCAGGTTTAATTCGTTATAGCGATCCATTTCTAAGGCATCAAATTCTGTGTTTGTACCTTCTACTTGGTGGCCATTTTCGGCTTGTAGCTGTGAAGTAGCTTGAGTGGAAATTTTGTCGGAGACTATACGTAATTCCTGGTTTTCGCGGTCGAGAATTTGGACTCTCTGGTTGAGGTTGCGAACGAGTTTACGTAATCTTTCAAGTTGCGAATTTAAGCCATTCCGCTGAACAATCAGTTCGCCAAATAAATCATTAATTTGCTCTAGCTGTTTGCTAGGAACTCGGACGCTATTTTCATGAATTTCTCGTTCTTTACCAACGGCAACTGGCTCTCCTTTGCCTTCACTAAATTTGGCATCGGGAGGATTCTCTTCTTTAGCAAATATTGCATTGTGTTCAGTTACATTGACAGAATTTACATCGTCGGCAAATTCTGCATCTACAAATGTAAAATTGGCTGCGATTGCTTCATCTTTAACCCAAGTTTCTGGAGTTATTTCTGCTTGCCAAACCGCTGCTGACACTACTTCTGTGTCGATGACATCTGTAGGGAGAAGTTGTGGTATTACTTCTGCTGGTAATAGTGGCAGGAATTGCGTAGAACTACCCAAATCAATTTCTGTAGGCAAGTTATCTAATTGATTCGTCATCACCAAAGCTTGCGATCGCCGCCATGCTTGCAATGCTAACTGAGCAATTTCGGGAATGCGTTCCCCGGAGGGGTTGTCGAAGACATCGCTACTAACAGTTTCCAAATGCTGCGTTACCGACTCACAAAGCTTGCTAAAAGCTGGCAACTGGAGCATTTCTCCCAAACCGCCTAACTCGGCTGCCATAATCGCAATTTCTTCATGCAATCCGGCTTGTTCGCTATCTGCCAATATAGATTCTAGACGCTGCAAACACTCTTCTACTTCTGTGGCAAATAGCAAGGGGATAACGTCTTGCCCGTCCTCTGGAGATAGCATGGTTGAGGCATCTTCTGGGGTGGGGTCGCCCAAGCGATCGTGCAACTCATCGAAGATGGGATAACAAAAAGTTGCTAACCACTGATCTTCGACAACATTCCCTTCTGCAAGCAATTCGACAATTTGACGCAGCCAGTCAACTCCAGATAGCAATAAACTTTGCAACTGAGTATCAATTTCTAAAGAATTTTTTTTAGTTTTTAAAACTTTAAAGGAATCTTCCAGACGGTGAGATAAATCACTTAGCGATTTAAATCCCATCATCCCCGCACCACCTTTAATAGAATGAGTGGCCCGGAGTGCAGCATTGATTTTATCTAAATCGATGCGGTTACTAGTATCGATTTCCAGCAATACCCCTTCTAAGGTATTTAAGTAATCTGTTGCTTCTTCCAGAAACTGCATCTGGATTTCTAGTTCTTTGTCTTGTAGCATGGTTTTTGTCCTTAGTCATTGGTCAATCAATTTTGGATTTTAGATTGCGGATTTTAGATTTTTATTTCAATCCAAAATCTAAAATCTAAAATTTGCATGGTCATTCGTCATTCATCACTAGCAAATCGCAAAAGACAAAGGACAAATGACAAATGACAAACTTAACTAACTTTGAAAGCCTCGACAGTCTCTTGCAACTGCTGGGAAATATCCACAGTTTGTTGCAGAGATTCAGAAACTTGGCGAGAAGAATCGCTGCTACGTTGTGATATAGCAGCGATATCTTTCATTAATTGGCTAACACTTTGTGATGTTTCAACCTGAGATGCAGTTGCAGTGGAAATCGACTGCACTAAGGAATCGATTTGAGAAGATACATCTAAAATTTCACTCAGACTTTGTTTAGCTTCCTCCACAATTCGAGTACCTTCTACCACTTGGGTAGTGCCTATTTCCATTGCTTGCACTACTTCACTGGTTTCTCGTTGGATATTTTCAACAATTTGTTCGATTTCTTGGGTTGCGGCGGCACTCCTAACTGCTAGTTCGCCGACTTCTTCAGCAACAACAGCAAAACCTTGACCTTCTTCACCTGCACGTGCTGCTTCGATGCCGGCATTAATAGCAAGCAGGTTAGTTTGAATCGCGATTTGATTAATCAAGGAAACCACGCGAGAAATTTGTTGCGAAGACTCTCCCAAACGTTTCACTTTCTTAGCAGTTTCACCCACAGTTTCCCGCAAAGAGAGGATATTTTGTACTGTCAAATCCATTGCGTGTCCGCTCTTGGTAGCAGTGTGAGCAGCATGGTTAGCAATGAAGGCAGCTTTTTCAGCACTTTCGGCTACAGCTTTCATGGATTGGGTCATTTGGTCAACAGCATCAAGGGTGCGGTTGATTTCGGCAGCTTGGGTGAGTGCTTCCTCTGCCAAGTGGCGGATAGCTCCTTCGTTAGAGCCAATGGCACTATTTACATGGATGGCAGCTTGTTTAACTTGGGTAACAATATCCCGGAGGCTTTCTACAATGGAGTTGAAGAAGTCGGCAACAGTACCGATTTCCCCAGCGGTTACGTCTGCACGCACTGTCAAATCGCCTCTGGCTGCACCTTCTACGTCGTTGAGTAGTTGTAAAAGTTGTTGTTGCAGTGTTTCGTCTGAAGCACTTACAGTTACATTTCTAACTTTTTCTATCTCTTCTAATAATTTGGCTTGTTCTAAGGCATAGCCGACTTGAATTGCTATTTGTTGAAACAAGTCAATTTCCGGCTGTTGCCAAACACGAGGAGTTTCGCAATGATGAGCAATTAATAAGCCTAAAAGTTTTTCTTGGGCAAGAATCGGTACGATTAAATGACCTTTGACAGCAAATTTTTCCAACAGTTGGATGTAGCCGTCGGCATTTTTCAGGCTTTGGTCTTGATGAATATTGGCAACCGCTTGCACGTCTCCATCGAGATAAGTTTTTAAATAATGTTCTCGAAAATAGGGGTCATCAATTTGCACTCCCACCATTTCCGGCCAATTACCTGTTACCGATTCCGCAACGACAACGCCAGCCAAAGTATCTGGATTCAGACTATAAATGATTACCCGGTCTGTTTTGAGGATTCGCTGAACTTCTTTGACTGCTGCGTGATAGATATCTTCAGTTTTGAGAATTTTCCGAATCCGTAGGGTAATATCTGCTAGTAATTTTGCCCCTTCAACGTCTACTTCCTGTTGCTGTTCTTTAACTAAGACCTGCAATTGTTCTGCCATTAGGTTGATATTTGCACTCAATACCCCTAATTCGTCTTCTCTTTCAATTTCCAGACGGGTATTAAATTTACCTTGACCTAGTTTTGCTAATGCCGCAGTGGCATTGATAATTGGCAGTGTAGTCAGTTTAGCTAACCGAGATGCGATCGCACCCACAATTAATGCTGTCGCTGCTGTACCGATGGCTATAGTCCACAACAATTGTCTTTGCGGTTCAAATACAGTTGTAGTGTCTGTAGCTAAAAGTACCTGCCAGTTTAAATCAGGTAAACCATCTATCGTACTAGCTGGTACATAGCTAACTAGTTCTTGTTTTTTGTCAGTTTTGGGAACTTCTATAAAACTATCTACCTTTTTGGCTGCTAGCAGTTTGGGTAAATTAGAATACTCTTCCTTAGCCTCCTTCCCCAATAATTCCTTTTGGGGACTCAAGAAAACTTTTCCTGAAGCATCAAGCAAATAGTATTGTTGTCCGTTGGCTGCGTAGTTTTTGGTAACTTCCTCTAAAGATTTTACGGGCATACGTGCTTGTACCACGCCAATAGTTTGACCCGTTCTTGTCTCTTTCACAGGTGCAGCTAGATAAATACTCACGACACCAGTATTTTTTGCTGCTTCCGGTTTGCTGATGACAGGAGTATCTTTTTGTAAAGCGTCTTGAAAATAGGTACGATCTTTTTGATTTTCCAGGGGTTCGCCTGTGGACTGGACAATCAAGTTACCTTGGCGATCGAAAACAGCAATGCTGTCATAAGCTTTGTAGGCTTCGACAACCCGATCTAAAACTGCTTGTTTTTCCTGAGTACTAATACTAGCTTGAGAATTTGTCAAAAATAGCAAGTTTGATATTACCTGAATATCACCGTAGCGTCCCAGCATAAAGCGGTTAACTTTATCACTTAAGCCAGTGGCTTCGGCTTGTTGAGATTGGGTAATTTGCTTAGTAATGGATTTGTTGGCAAAACCAAAAGCGATCGCACCGATGCCCAAAACTGGTATTGTGCCAATTGCGATCGCTAAAATAGTCGCTTTCTTAACTAATCCCAGCCTTGTAAAATAGGCAATCCCCTGATTCCAAGAAGAACTATTAGCACTTTCAGTAGTCAGCTTATTTGGTAGCTTTACTACAGTTCCCATAGCTTTTTGAGATGAAATCAGTGATGCTCGATTTTGAGCGCTATTACCTTGATTCGTGTTGGTTTTATTAAACATAAAATTAATTCTCCTAAGTATGTGAATAAGAATACTAAAAAGCTGTTTTTAGTAGTAAACCCTAATCACTGCGGAGAATAGAAGACTGTGCAATAGCCTGTGCATCTAATACCAGTAATATTTCTTCCTGCTGCACAACGCACCCACATAAATAAGGAACTAAACTGGATGTCACTTGTCCTATAGGAGAATGAATATCATCAACTAGAAACTTGGTTGTACCTTTTATTTCTTGTACAACTAAGCCCAACACTAATGATTCCACTTGGATAACGATTACATTGTACTGCCGCAGTCGATAATCTAGGGATTCTAAATTGAGCATTCTAGGCAAATCAACTACCCAAATTATCCGACTCCGCCAATTCATTAATCCTAATATGCAGGACGGCATATTCGGTATTGACGTAATAGATTCAACAGGCACAAGAATTGCTTCTTGCGTATGCCTCATTGATAAAACAGCAGTTGTTTGTTGATTTAGCTGAAACTTCAGATAACTATCTGCTAAATTATTCGGGATTGGTTTTGAAGAAAGAGTAATGTTTGGACTAGTCATTGATTCAAATTACCACTGATTTAATAGTACGTAGGAGATGTTCGCGGGTATAAGGTTTAGTTATATAGGCATCTGCACCTTGTCTCATTGCCCACAAACGGTCAATTTCTTGATTTTTAGAACTACAAACTACAATCGGCACTTTTGCAGTAATTGGATTTCTTCTCAGAGAACGACACAATTCAAATCCGCTCATTTCTGGCATTACTACATCAGTAACGATCGCATCTGGTTTTTCTAACACAGCTTTTTCTAAACCCTCTTTTGCACCACTTGCTTTAATTACGTTGTAACCACTCTCTTTGAGATAATGGCTCATCAATTCCAATTCGCTGGGAGAATCTTCTACAATCAAAATTGTGCCAAGCAAAGTCAGGCTCACTATCAAATCTCCTAAAAAAATAAATTAAACATATTTTGTTATTTTTATGTGCTTTATTTCAATCAACCAAGATGCTTAAAAACCATTTTTAGCAATTCTGATTGTGTAAAAGGCTTGGTCAAATATCCTGACGATCTGACCATTTTAGCCTTTGCTCTGTCGATAAACCCTGTTCTACCAGTCACCATAACGATCGGTGTATTTTTAAAAGCTGAATGTTTACGTAATAAGGAACATAGTTCATAGCCATCTAAACTTGGCATTTCAACATCTAGCAAAATCAGATCGGGCTTACTCCGTAAAATTTGCATTAAAGCTTTTACCGGATCGTTAATCATGACAACTGAAAATGTGTTTTCATCCAAAAAGTGCTTAATGGAATTCAAAACAGTTTGGCTATCATCAATGCAGGCAATTGTATATAGTTTTTTGCCAACAGGTGGCTGAGTAATTTTATTATTCTCAGGAATATCAAAATTAATTGGTATTGGCAATTTTTGCCCAAGCTTTATTTGCAGTTGTGGCTGAACTTGAGACGATTGTGTTGTATAAAAAACTTGGGAACTCCCACCAGCCGGAATTGATGACTGAATATTTTGGCGATTTCGTAACTGCTTTTGACAGTGTTCAACAAGCAACCGTAAATCCAGGTGACAGAACTTCGGTAGTTCATCCAAAGAATTTTCTGGGCTGAATTCATAGCTACCTTCTTTTAAACACAGAAATGATTCCATTACTTCTTTTGCCAATCCGTCTATTAGGCTTCCTGCTTGCACAGAAGTAATATAGTCCTGATTTACTAACCAACAAATAGCTTGGTAATCTGCATTTGGTATTGATTGATGTTCATTCTTCGTCTCAAACATCAGCCGCATCTGTACGCGAGTGGCACTGTTGAGAGCAGGAATTTGTTCACTCAAACGCCGTAAGTGACTATCAAGGCGCTCAAATAGTTTATCTGAATAGGAGGCATAAGTAAGTTTACCGTCCTCTAGATAGATTGACCAAGAAACTATCCCGGTAAATACGCTTAAGCAACCCGTAGCACGCCGACTAGTTAATTGTGCCAACAGAGATAGCGGATGTAGTTTCTGGAACAACCTGTAGCTACCTATAGGAGTTGTGCTCATTTTGCTTTTACTTCAGCTAAAATTCGATACGTGTAAGCTAAATTCGTGTCGAGTTATTCCACAATTAAAATCAAGTAAAAAGCATTAAACTTTTGTATCTTAAAATACATCAGGTTACATATATATTTGTGGTGAAACTCAACGAGAGTAGCGTGTTTTCAGATGATTAAATCTTAGTAAATTCGTAAATTGTAATTAATTTACTTAGTGTTACTGAGATTTATAAACATCTTTCGAGAAATAAGACATAAAAATGTCAAGACTAGATGAAGCCACTTTCCATTGAGTAACCCCAATCTGACCACAGGAATAATACTGATTTTGTTGATGGTAATATCTTTGAACTTCTGTATTTACACTTAAGTAAAATCTAGTTTTTAAACAAGTAAGAACTGAATGAAGTCACTTTGCATCGAGTAACTTCAAATTGACCACAGTAATAATACTTGTTTTTTGAAAGTAATAAATGTATTTTTTGTTATTTGCATTTAAGAACTTAGATTAGACAGAATGCAAAACTTGTTTTTTTCAGAGTGTTTTACCGCCGAGAGTAGGGTACTGAAAGGACTCGGCATGGTAAGTTATATCCTTAACACATCTTACCTACGAAAATTGTAGGTTATTAAGTCTACTATGAATTATCCACTTTTACACATTTCTTTTACACATTTACTATCATCTGAAGAACAGACTTATGAAGCTAAAAGTCTTTCCCCGCCTTGTTCACAGGTGCAGCCCACCACAAACAAATTTTCAAATATCCTCTTATATTTGAAGCTATGCTGGCGAAACATATTTTTATTTAAGCCATATTTAAATAGGCTGGCAACTATCCTTGAACTTTTAACTCAAGTATAATTACCAGCCTAGATAAGGCGATTTAATTTGTCAAAAGTGCGGATGAAAGGACTTGAACCTTCACTCCTTTCGGAACTAGAACCTAAATCTAGCGCGTCTGCCAATTCCGCCACATCCGCATCAGTTTACTATCGTACCATAAGAAATTATTTTTGGGAATAGGGAATTGGGACTGGGGAAGTAGGAAAAGAATAACAATGCCCAATGCCCCATGCCCAATTACATGACTCCAACACGAGGCAGACGATGCTTGAATCCACAGAGAATTTCCCAAGAAATAGTGTTTAATTGTTTTGCCCAATCGTCCGCTGAAATTTCTTCTTTTCCCTGTTCTCCTAATAAGGTGACTATTTCTCCTTCTTGGATATTGGGTATGGCACTAACATCCAGCATCAACTGATCCATTGTAATTGTCCCAATTTGCGATACGCGCTGACCGCGAATTAACGCCTGCATTTTGTTGGAAAGACTGCGAGGAACACCGTCTGCATAGCCAATTCCCACGACGGCGAGGCGAAGTTCACGCGGGGCAATAAATTTATGACCGTAGCTAACAGCTGTTCCTGCAACAATTGTCTTAACTTGGGTAACTCGTGCTTTAAGTTGCAAAACAGGCTTGAGATCGATCGCATTTTGTAAATGGGTTGCTGGATAAAGTCCGTAAACAGCTAAACCTACACGCACCATATCGTAGTGCAATGCCGGATTTGTGAGGGCGGCGGCTGAGTTTGCCAAGTGCAAACAAGGTACTTCAATTCCCATTGCTTTGATTTGAGCGATCGCATCCTCAAATCGTTTATGCTGTTCTTCCATTGCCGTGGTATCGGGATCGTCTGCTGTCGCCAAATGAGAATAAATACTGGCAATATCAAGATGTGGTAATCGCTGCACTAATTGCACAAATTCGCCAGCTTGCTGCCAATTAGTTCCCAACCTCGACATTCCCGTGTCTAATTTGATGTGTACGGGCACTGGAGAACCATGATTCATCGATTCCAGAATATCGGAAAATACTAAAGCTTGTTTAGGGCTACAAAGCGTGGGCTGAAGTTTCCATTGGGCGATCGCATGAATCTGCTCTAGTGTATGAGTTGCCCCTAAAATCAAAATGGGCGCTTGAATCCCACTTTCTCGCAATTGAATAGCTTCTGGAACTGTAGCCACTCCCAGCCAACTAGCTCCCGATTGGATGGCAATTTGGGCGACTGTTACTGCTCCATGTCCGTAGGCATCAGCTTTTACTACTGCCATTAACTGGGTACGCGGCGATAAAAACTGCACCAATTGCTTTACATTGTACGACAACGCCTCTAAATCAATTTCTACCCAAGCTCGTTGCGAAAACCACGCGTAGGTATCGCACTGTTGATTAGGGACTACACCAGGGATTTGTTTGCGACTTAACATTTGTACTGACTCCTATCCCGCCACGGCTAAACTTGCAAGTTATCTATCTATACACGCTCCTAAAAGCGAGATCAGATTAAATAGGAAGTTTAACCTTCAGATTGGAATTGATACAAGATGTTGCGGCGCTAAAGTAAAGGTTAAGAGTTATGAATTAGAAGTAAATCTACGGCTCAATTTTTCACTCCGTTCTTCTCTACAAGACGCTGCGCGATTACGTCAGTCTAAGTAAGTATTTTAATCAAGTGATAAATTTGACTTTCCAACTCTTAACTCTTCACTCCTAACTCCTAACTCCTCACTCAATTTCCAAATTCTCCCGAAAGTATAATTTCTTCTCATCTCCCTAGCAGGGTGTATTTGTGTTAATATATTTTAAAACTCATACCCTGAGCGCAAATAATGGGGAAGGTTTTAGTCTTAAACGCCTCTTACGAACCTCTCAATATAACGAGTTGGCGTCGTGCTGTAGTTCTTTTAATCAAGGGCAAAGCAGAACGCGTGGAACACAACGGTAAATTTCTGTACACGGATTTCCCGTTGCCGACCGTGATCCGGTTGCGTCATTATGTACGCGTTCCTTATAAAGAAATCCCTCTAACTCGCCGAAATATATTGCACCGTGATGGTCATGCCTGTCAATACTGTGGTTACACAGGGGATGAATTGACACTAGACCATGTAATACCGCGATCGCGCGGCGGAGGCGATACTTGGGAGAATATTGTTACCGCTTGTGTCCGTTGCAATGTCAAAAAAGGCAGTCGGACTCCCCACGAAGCTCACATGCCTTTGCGTCATCCCCCGCGCCAACCTTATAGCAGTCTCTATTTCGAGGTCAGCAAACATCTTAAGAGTGGACTGCATACAGAGTGGCAAAAGTATGTTATAGGTCTTTGAGCCAAAAATCAGAGGAGCAAAGGAGAAAGAAGAAATACCCTCTTTCTTTGGGAAATAGCCAATAACTTTAGTTATGGAGTGTTAAAAAATTGGTGGCTATATGGCTTGCAACGAAGGTGATTGCATCAACTATCAAGCTTTTAAATTTGTTGTATGTATATAGAGTTTCCCTTTTGCTCTTTACTCCCCTTGTATTTTGCCCTTTTCCATTGGACTTGACTCTAAATTTTCAGAATTTTCAAAGGAGATAGGAAATAAGCGTTGTTCATCAAAAATAATTGTTAATTGCTCAATAGTCACAATAATGAGAATATTAAGCATAAGAATATTTAAAATATCAAGGACTAATTCTAAAGTATAAGATAGGAAGTATACCCTAAGTTAGATAAAAATCCGCTTAATTCAATTTACCAAAGAGAACAAAACTCCTAAAACATATTTGTGCTGCCAGATACAGCCCGATATCCTAAACTTCCTTGCTGTATCCCCTTTAGTGGAAGTTAGTTGATTGTTGAGCGCTGTTACTGACAAGAAATATACTTAGATGTATAGTGCAATGTCTTGATATTTTTGCGAAGATCGTAATTAATGTGGCTAAATTCAGGGAATTGCTGCTCGTAGTATTTCTGAATTAAAGGAGCCTCACACTTTAAAAAAGTTCCCTATGTACTTTAATTCTCCCGTTACTCAGTTTGAGAGTTTGTCATTGACCACAGAGCCAAACCCAGAGGAACCTGAAATCGAGAAAGCGCCAGTGGAAGTTGCATTTAAGAGTCCGTCATTACCGCCATCGGTAGGTGATGGGGCTATATATCTCAGTCACCGTGGTAATTCTCTGGCACAACAAAAGTCAGAAGAACTACAAAAAACCCTTCTGGCACACAGACACGATCGCCAGCTCGTAATTCTGCAAGATTTTCCTGACCCTGATGCCCTTTCCTGTGCCTGGGCTTACCAGTTAATTGCCCAGCAATATGATATCAAATGTGAAATCATTTATGCTGGTGCATTGAGCCATCAAGAAAATATTGCCTTGGTAAGGCTGACTAATTTACCTATCCAACGCTGGACAACCCAAACCTTGAAAACCAAAGATTTGTCATCTTATCAAGGTTTTGTATTAATTGATAACCAGGGAACCACTTCGCAACTACTGTCAGCGGTGCAGCAGGCTGGAATTCCCCTAGTGGTACTCATCGACCATCACAGTATCCAAGGTGATCTCCACTCAGAATTTGAGGATATTCGTCCTTATGTCAGAGCGACGGCAACAATTTTTACTCAATACCTCCAAACAGGATTATTAGCATTAGATAGCAGCATAAATCAACACGTCAAATGCGCTACTGCCTTGATGCATGGCTTGCGATCGGATACAAATCGGCTCATGCAAGCCCAAGAAGAAGACTTTATGGCAGCGGCGTATTTAAGCCGATTTTATGATGCCCAACTGCTGAATGCCATTTTACAGGCCAACCGTTCCAAGCGGGTAATGGATGTGATCGAGCGATCGCTCAAAAACCGCATCGTCCAAAATAACTTTTCCATTGCTGGTGTTGGTTATTTACGTTACGAAGACCGTGACGCCATCCCCCAAGCGGCTGATTTTCTTGTCACTGAAGAAAACGTCCACACCGCAGTAGTTTACGGCATTGTTCACGATGAAGACGAAGAACTAGAAATAGTCATCGGCTCCCTGAGAACCAGCAAACTTACCCTTGACCCCGATGAATTCATCAAAGAAGCCTTTGGACAAGATAGTGCAGGACGCTTTTTCGGCGGTGGAAGGACAAGCGCAGGCGGCTTTGAAATTCCGATGGGCTTCTTATCTGGCAGTAACGAAAATTCCGCTTATGCGAAAATGAAATGGGAAGTATTCGACGCTCAAATTAAGCAAAAACTGCTGAGGTTAGTTAATCCTAGAGATAATCCAATTCAGTCGGAGTAGAGGGAACTCAAGGAGACGCGGAGAACTCCTAACTAATGCAGCAGTCAAAGTGTTTGTTCATATAGCATCCCTTCCCGATTTTTGATAAAAGTCGGGAATTTGGATTTTATGACGAATGCTGAACTAAATCAAAGTTAACTTGCGCCTACCTATTTATTTGTGAAGAAGGAGCGCCATGAAGTCTATAAAACTCCAAATCTTACAAACTCTGTATGAGCAAGATTTTTATGCTTGGGTAGAGCAGATAGCAGAGCTTTTACGATTGCAGCACTGGGACACGCTGGATTTAGAACACTTAATTGAGGAAGTGGTGGACTTGGGTAAGAGTCAACAACGGGCGTTGCAAAGTGCGTTGCGGTTAGTCTTATCGCATTTGTTGAAATGGAAGTATCAACCCGAACGTCGTAGTCACAGTTGGCAAGTGACCATTACCCGTGAGCGACTGAATATAGATGAATTGCTGCAAGAAAGTCCTAGCTTGCAGCGTTTTTTAAATGATGCCGAGTGGATAAATACTACTTATCAAAGAGCGCGGCGAGAGGCAATGGTGGAAACAAGTTTATCAGAAGATAACTTTGCGATCGCTTGTCCGTTTTCTGTTGATGAGATTTTAGACTTAGACTTTTATCCTAACGTTGAGGAATAATCGTAAGGTTATTTGCGCTACGACAATCATGATGCCATACTTCAAACAAGTAAATATACTGTTTATATTTAGTATACTAAATGGCTAACATCATGATAATCATGATTAGTCATTTTTATATTTGATGGAAACTATAATTTTTCTTTGCAACGGCGAAGCAGAATATGACCACCCTGAAAAAGGAGTCATTAAAAATATGGAACTTCCTGGTTTAATAAAATCAGATATTTCGTCAGGAGAATACTATGAAACACCCTGGAGTTGTGGAAATTCCAAATTTATAGAAGTTGGGGATAGAGCCTATTTTAAGAGAAGTGGAAATATTGGCAATGAAACTATTGGTTTTATTGCTGCTGGTTATGTGATTGCAGCACCAGAGGCTCAACAACTCAAGCATTCAGATAAAAAATATTCAGATTTAAGTGCAGCATATATATTTGATTATGCAGGATGTTTTTTCGTTTGCATTAAAATAGATTCAGTTGTTGACTTTGATTTCCCTCTGGAACAAAAGAATTTAAAAAAACTACCTCAATTTCAGGGAATAAATTTAAATTTTGGAGGTAGTAGTTGTAGATTTAATAGTAAAGCTGCTCTCTTTTTAAATTCAGAATGGGAGAAGCATTCCCTAATACAACAAAGGCAAAGACGAGGAGTTAGACTTGTTGACATCTTCTTTGAGCAGGGGGAAGGTTTTAAGCAAAAAAAGGATTATCAAGCTGCAATAGATACTTACAAATTAGCCTTGGAAGTGTGATCCTAAATATGTCAAAGCAATTAATAGAATAAGTTATTACGAATCAATTTTAAAGAAGATTAGCGAAACGCCGAAGCCTCCAGAACTACCGATAATACCAGAGCCTAAAATACCCTCATTAGAGCTGAAGCTATCGCCAGAGACTAACGAACTATTACTTGCTAGAGAAGAACTTGATAAACAAAAATTTTTCAATTTTAAAAGTGATGCCGAGGCTCGTCAAAAAATTACTGTATCAATAGCTAAGAGACAGGGACAATCACAATTTCGTAAGTCTTTACTAGATGCTTACTATAGTAAGTGTGCTATTACCAATTTTGATGCTGAGGTTGCGCTCGAAGCTGCTCACATAATTCCTTACAGCGAAACAGAGAATAATCATCCGTCAAATGGTTTATTGTTACGTGCTGACTTACATACCTTATTTGATTTAAATCTCATTGTTATCGATCCAAAAACAATGAAGGTACATATTTCCCCTGTTCTCAAAGAAACTGAATATAAAACTATCGATGGTAAAGAGATACGAGTTCCAAAAGATGAAATGTGCCGTCCCAACCAAGAATTTTTGAAACAGAGGTTGAAGCAGTGCAAATGGCGTCAAAATATTTAGCCTAAATAAATTCAGTTATTTTGTTCGGAAGTACTTGTATATTTAAGTTAGAGAATGACAAGCTTGATTTATCTAGATTATGAGTACCCTAAAGGAAGTAGAACTCGCTATTAGTCAACTTTCACCAGAGGATCTCGCCGCATTTCGTGCCTGGTTTGCGGAATTCGATGCAGCAGCCTGGGATAAACAGATTGAAAAAGATGTGGCTGCTGGTCGGTTAGATGCATTGGCACAGAAAGCACTCAAACATCTGCGAGAAGGGCGTTGTACTGACCTGTGAAACATCGAGCAACCCCTGATTTTTGGTATTACTATCGCCAGTTACCAATTGATATCCAAGAACTTGCTGATCGATATTACGAGTTTCTTCGGGAAGATATCAAATATCCATCATTGCATTTCAAAAAAGTCGGTCAGTTTTGGTCAGTGCGTATTGGTATATATTATCGGGCGCTTGCTGTAAAAGAAGATGATAATTTTGTATGGTTTTGGATTGGGTCGCATCCAGAGTATGACAGATTGCTAAGTGGTGGATAGCGTTCTAACATTGCCTAAGAGCAGCCTAACCGATCACTCATAATACAAATTATGGAACTCTACTTAATTCGTCATGGCATCGCCGAAGACAAGGGATTAGGCATCAAAGATGAGGAGCGCAGCCTTACCAAAGAAGGAAGGCAAAAAACTGAGAAAGTTGCCCAGAAACTTGTTAAATTAGGTTTAAACTTTGATTTAATTCTCACCAGTCCCTTAGTGCGGTCCCGCCAAACGGCTGAAATCCTGATAGCAGAAAAACTAAGCTCTCAGTTAGAGGAATCTAGCCACCTCGCCCACGATGGTCAAATTTCTAGTTGGCTCAAAGACTGGTTAGAACCAAGAAATTATTCCCAAAATACCCAACTGGCGCTGGTTGGACACGAACCTGATTTGACCAGTTGGGCAGAAATTCTCCTGTGGGGAGAAGTCAAAGCAAGCTTAGTCTTGAAAAAAGCAGGTATGATTGGGATAAAACTACCAGAAACAGGTTCTCCTTTGGGTCGTAGTCAGATGTTTTGGTTGACACCACCCAAGTACCTGCTATAACAGTTTTTCAACATTTTCGATTGTTGTTAGAACGGCTACTGTTATGGCGACAATAAATTTCTGGTAAGTTAGCTTGATCAGATATTTCACAAAGCGAATGGTGTTGCCATGATGGTGTGCGAATATAAGCCTGGTTTAGAAGGCATTCCCGCCGCTCAATCAAGTATCAGCTATGTTGATGGGCAAAAGGGAATACTAGAATATCGTGGCATTAGGATTGAAGAACTAGCAGAAAAAAGTACATTCTTGGAAACTGCTTATCTCTTAATCTGGGGCGAATTGCCAAGCAAGGAAGAACTGGAAACATTTGAGCATGAAGTTCGTTACCACCGGCGGATAAAATACCGCATTCGTGACATGATGAAATGCTTTCCAGAAAGCGGTCATCCAATGGATGCCTTGCAAGCCTCTGCTGCTGCTTTAGGCTTGTTTTATTCGCTCCGCGATTTACATAATCCTGTCTACATTCGAGATTCTGTGGTGCGCCTGATAGCAACCATTCCCACAATGGTGGCGGCGTTCCAACTGATGCGAAAAGGCAATGATCCGGTACGTCCTCGTGATGACTTAGACTACTCCGCCAACTTTCTATACATGCTCGATGAGAAAGAACCCGATCCTCTGATGGCGCGAGTTTTTGATATCTGCTTGATACTTCAGGTCGAGCATACAATGAATGCTTCTACTTTCAGTGCCAGGGTGACAGCTTCCACCTTGACCGATCCTTATGCTGTGGTTGCTAGTGCCGTCGGAACTTTGGGTGGGCCTCTGCATGGTGGAGCCAATGAAGAAGTAATTCAGATGTTGGAAAAAATTGGCTCTGTGGAAAATGTCCGTCCCTATATAGAGCATTGTCTAGAAACTAAATCTAAGATTATGGGCTTTGGACATCGTGTTTATAAGGTGAAAGACCCACGAGCCATAATTTTACAAGGACTAGCAGAGCAATTGTTTGAAAAGTTTGGCCATGACAAGTTCTATGACATTGCTCAAGAAATGGAACGAGTGGTAGAAGAAAAACTCGGTAGCAAGGGGATTTATCCCAACATTGACTTTTATTCCGGTTTGGTGTACAGGAAGATGGGTATTCCTACAGACTTATTTACGCCAATATTTGCGATCGCCCGCGTTGCCGGTTGGTTAGCCCACTGGAAAGAACAACTAGCAGAAAACCGCATTTTCCGTCCTACCCAAGTTTACAACGGTCTGCACGAAGTTACTTATACTCCTATTGAGCAACGGTAACTGGCATTGGGGATTGGGTATTGGGGATTGGGCATTGTTTATTCTCCCTGTCCCCTGTCCCCTGTCCCCTGTCCCCTCAATAGCCAATCTCAATGCCAACCATAAGTAGAAGTTCTCATCTCGCTTCAGGGTGGTCAAACCATCCAACGATATACTAGGCATGGGAATTGGCAACAAATCTTCAATCGGACGTCATCACAGCAAAAATTATAAATGGGTGAATTTACAGTTATTAATTCAAGTAATAGTTGTAACTCACCATGACTCGATGTCTTAAAGAGCGGAAACATGAATTCAGGAATTGACCTCCAAGGAACTTTTATTGAATCCCTCCGGGATTTAGGTATACCAGCAGGAACAGCCAAAGCGATTTGGATGCCGCTGCCAATGATACTGATGCTGATTGGGGCAACAGTGGGGGTATTAGTTGCTACTTGGCTAGAACGGAAAATTTCCGCCTCCGCACAGCAGCGAATTGGGCCAGAATACCAGGGGCCTTTTGGGTTGCTGGTGCCTGTAGCGGATGGTCTGAAGCTGGTATTTAAAGAAGATATAGTACCAGCCAAGTCTGACCCCTGGCTGTTTACTCTTGGCCCAATTATTGTTGTAATTCCGGTGTTTCTGTCGTTCCTGATTGTGCCCTTTGGACAGAATATCGTAATTAGCAATGTGGGCATGGGCGTATTCTTGTGGATTGCCTTGTCAAGCATTCAACCCATTGGTTTGTTAATGGCTGGCTACGCATCTAATAATAAATACTCCCTCTTAGGGGGGTTGCGGGCAGCAGCGCAATCTATTAGTTATGAAATTCCTTTGTCGCTGGCGGTATTAGCGATCGCTATGATGTCTAATAGCCTCGACACCGTTGATATTGTCAATCAGCAGTCTGGCTACGGCATCTTAGGCTGGAACATTTGGCGACAACCAATTGGTTTTCTGATCTTTTGGATAGCCGCCCTCGCTGAATGCGAACGATTACCTTTTGACTTACCCGAAGCGGAAGAAGAAATCGTCGCAGGCTATCAGACTGAATACTCAGGTATGAAATTCGGTCTGTTTTACCTGGGTTCCTACGTTAACTTGATCCTTTCTTCCCTACTAGTAGCAATTCTCTACTTGGGCGGTTGGGACTTTCCTATTCCCCTCAACCTCATCGCTGGTTGGCTGGGAGTCAGTGAAGTAAATCCCGTGTTCCAGATAATAACTGCGGCTTTGGGTATCACCATGACCGTGTTCAAAGCCTATTTACTAGTGTTTGTCGCCATCTTGTTGCGCTGGACAGTGCCACGGGTACGGATTGACCAACTGTTAGATTTAGGATGGAAGTTTTTGTTACCAGTTGGTTTGGTTAATCTCCTATTAACTGCCGCCTTGAAACTAGCCTTTCCCTTCGCTTTTGGTGGTTAGTCATTAGTCATTAGTCATTAGTCATTAGTACAAATGACTAATGACCAAGGACGAAGGACAAGGGACAAATAACGCTGATAGCTTACAAAGAGAGAGTGAAACACAATGCTAAAGTTCCTAAAACAAGTTGGTGATTACGCCAAAGAAACAGTACAAGCTGCGCGTTATATTGGTCAGGGACTTTCTGTCACCTTCGATCACATGCGGCGGCGTCCAATTACTGTACAGTACCCTTACGAGAAACTAATTCCTGGCGAACGGTTTCGCGGTAGGATTCACTTTGAATTTGATAAGTGCATCGCTTGCGAAGTTTGCGTTCGGGTTTGTCCAATTAACCTACCTGTAGTAGATTGGGAATACGATAAAGCCAGTAAAAAGAAAAAACTCAACCACTACAGCATTGACTTTGGAGTTTGTATCTTTTGCGGTAATTGTGTGGAATTTTGCCCCACTAACTGTCTATCGATGACAGAAGAATATGAGCTTTCCACTTACGATCGCCATGAATTGAATTATGACAGCGTAGCACTAGGTCGTCTGCCTTACAAGGTAACAGATGACCCAATGGTGACACCACTGCGCGAACTAGTTTACCTACCCAAAGGCGTCCTCGAACCTCACGGACTACCCGCAGATGCGCCACGTGCAGGTGCGCGTCCAGAAGACTTGGTAGAACAAACAGAAAAATAAATGTCATTTGTCCATTGTCATTTGTCCTTTGTGCTTTGTTATTTGACTAATGACCAATGACTAATGACTAATGACTAATGACCAATGACCAATGACCAATGACCAATGACCAATGACAATTGACTAAGGACAAAAAACAGTGAATCTAGCAGAAGGAGTACAGTTAGTATCACTTGGCATACTGGGCGTGATGATGATTGGGGCAGCCATTGGTGTGGTGCTGTTCTCTAACATCGTCTATTCTGCCTTTTTGCTGGGGGGTGTGTTCATCAGCATAGCGGGAATCTACCTGTTGCTAAATGCTGATTTTGTTGCAGCTGCACAAATACTAATTTACGTTGGGGCGGTTAACGTGCTGATTTTGTTTGCCATTATGTTGGTTAACAAGCGGCAGGATTTTGTAGCATTTCCTAACTCTTGGGTGCGTAAAGTACTTACGGGTGTAGTTAGTGTAGGATTATTTGGTCTTTTAAGTACGATGGTACTGGCTACTCCTTGGGCATATTCAACTGCTCCTGTCGCGGGTGGTGAAAGTTCTATTGTTTTGATTGGAGAACATTTCTTCACTGACTTTTTACTACCTTTTGAACTAGCTTCCATTTTGCTGCTGATAGCGATGGTAGGAGCAATTATTTTGGCACGTCGTGAGTATTTGCCAGATCAACTGACACGATCCAATGTGGGGCAAACTGTTTTTACTTTACAAGAACGCCCTAGAGAACTAGTATCAACAACCAGCGAAACAAAAGAGTAATATTTGCGACCCGAATCGCAGATAAACAGCCAGCTTTTTCAGGAAGGATACCCAGATTCATGCAACTCCAGTACTTTTTATTACTAGCAGCAGCTTTATTCTGCATCGGCATCTACGGTTTAATTACCAGCCGCAACGCTGTGCGGGTGCTGATGTCAATTGAATTACTGCTCAATGCTGTTAATCTGAATTTAATGGCATTTTCCAACTTCCTCGACTCAACATTAATTAAGGGTCAGGTTTTCACAGTATTTGTGATTACTGTGGCCGCAGCCGAGGCGGCGGTGGGTTTAGCGATCGTGCTCGCCATTTATCGCAACCGCGATACCGTCGATATGGAGCAGTTTAATCTCCTGAAGTGGTAATTGTGCGTGCAACTCAAGCAGGTAATCATTGCTTATAAAGCGCGGGATGCCCGGAGTAAACAATGGGCAGAAATCTGTGCGAAACAACTAGAAAGTCGCGATTGCCAAGTGTTGATGGGGCCTAGCGGGCCGAAAGACAACCCCTATCCAGTCTTTTTGGCTTCGGCGGGTCAACCAATCGATCTCGCTTTGGTACTTGGTGGCGATGGTACTGTTTTAACTGGTGCCAGACATTTAGCCCCAGCTGGTATCCCAATTCTGGGAGTGAATGTGGGAGGTCATCTGGGGTTTTTAACTGAGTCGGTGGAAGAATTTCAGGATACAGAGAAAGTTTGGGATCGGCTGTTTGAGGATCGCTATGCTATCCAACGACGGATGATGTTACAAGCTGCGGTATATGAGGGTCATGGATCTAATTTAGAACCAGTGAGCGAACGTTACCTGGCTTTGAATGAATTCTGTGTCAAACCCGCCTCCGCTGACCGAATGATCACCTCAATTCTGGAAATGGAAATCGATGGTGAGGTAGTCGATCAGTATGTCGGGGATGGGTTGATTATTTCGACTCCCACAGGTTCTACTGGTTACACCGTTTCTGCTAATGGGCCAATTATGCATGATGGTATGGAAGCGCTTACCATCACTCCTATTTGTGCAATGAGCCTTTCTAGTCGTCCCCTCGTTTTACCCCCTGGTTCTGTGGTGAGTATTTGGCCTTTGGGGGATTACGATTTGAGTACCAAGCTGTGGACAGATGGAGTTTTGGGGACTTCAATTTGGCCCGGACACCGTGTTGATGTGCGGATGGCAGAGTGTCGGGCTAAATTTATTATTTTGCGCGAGAACAATTCCTACTATCAGACGCTACGGGAGAAGTTGCTGTGGGCAGGTACAAGGGTTCACTACAGCAATAATCACCGTAATTAATTAAGTATTTTAGAGTGCATTTACCGCAGATTGCGATCGCCTACGGTCTACGTGATCGCAACCAAAATTACCCAAGCCCCTGGATTCATCTGGGGGCTTTCTAGTTGTGTGGAGAAACCTATACATAAATGTATTAGCTCTTTAAAGTTTAGGATAAAATCTCGCCTCATCTTAATTCAGTCCTAGTTCTTCCTTCAATGCCTCCGGTATATTAACTGCTGTTTCTAATCCTCGCACATCTTCCCACTGCTGCTTTTTACCCCAGATCATCTCTTCTAGATTGGCGTCGCTAAGGTCTGCACCACCCAGAATGGCGTAACTGAGGTTGCTATGGCTAAGATCCGCACCGTTGAGGATAGCACCACTGAGGTTACTGCCGCTGAGGTTAGCACTGTTAAGGTTGGCATAGCTGAAGTCTGTGCCAAACAGTATAGCGTCAGTCAGGTCAGCACCACTGAGGTCGGCGTCGTTGAGAATCACGCCACTGAGGTCAGCTTCGTTGAGAATCACTCGACTCAGGTCTACACCGCTGAGGTCGGCACCTAAGAACATTGCACCGTTAAGTCTGGCATTGTTAAGTTTGGCACCGTTAAGTTTTGCATAGCTGAGGTCTGCGGCAACAAGGATAGCATCGCTGAGGTTGGTACTGAAAAGAATTGTGTCACTGAGGTTAGTACCGTTGAGGATGGCGTGACTCAAATCAGCACCACTGAGGTCGGCGCGGCAAAGGTCGGCATGGCTAAGGCTGACGCTATTAAGGTTAGCTTCACTCAGATTTGCACCAAAAAGGATGGCGTTACTTAGGTCAGCATGACTGAGGTTAGTGCTGCTAAGGTCGGCGCGGTTGAGGTCGGCGCGGTTGAGGTCGGCGCGGCTAAGGTTGGTATTGCTAAGGTCGGCGCGGTTGAGGTCGGCGCGGCTAAGGTTGGCACAGCTAAGGTTAGCACCGCTAAGGTTAGTGCTACTAAGGTCGGCACCACTGAGGTTAACACCGCTGAGGTTGGCACCGCTGAGATTGGCATCGCCGAGGTTGGCACCGCTAAGGTTAGCACCGCTGAAGTTTACGCCAGTTAAGTTGGCATCGCCGAGATAAGCAAGGCTTAGATCAGCACCGCTAAAATCTGCCCCTGTAAGGTTGGCATCGCCGAGGTAAGCATTGCGAAAGTTACCGCCTTTGAGGAATTGTCCAACTATACTGCTAAAATTGCCAATTTCCAGGGCATCGCTATAGTTGATAACCCGCAGCAGTTGGGATGTGAAAAAATTGTCTGTGTCCGGTTGGGCAGATGGATAAAAGGTGATTTTTTGTTTGAGTTCATCTCGCCCTTGGGCGTAGCGGTGTAACTCTAACAGTAAAATCAGTACGTTCAGCCCTGTATATATGTCTACCTGTCTCAACCCGATCGCAATATTTTGTGCCGCTAGCTTTAACTTTGTTTTTTGAGGCAGGTTATCATCTGGTGTCCCATCGATAAATTCTCCCTGACACCAGCGACTATAAAAATCTTCTAGCCGCTTAAAAAGCAATTCTGGGCGAATTTTTTGACCAGTCACAACCAATTCCATTACTTGGTTGACTATTTCAGGTTTCAGGGCAGCACTCCCCAATAAATCATAAATCTCTTCGTACATCTGGCGATCGCATACTTTAAAGCAAAACTCAGTGGGTAAAGTGCCCAATGTGCGATCGTTTATCTGAGAAATCAAACCGTTCTTTGGTATTGTCCATTTTTCTAAGCTTTTTTGCAGTCTTGGAGAGTATAAATATTCCTGCAAATTATCTTGAGCTAGTCTAACGCTTTTGTCTGGTTCTTGAATATTTTTTCCTAGAGTTAAAACTGCTTCAGTTTGTAGCGATGTGGTCTTTGGGATCTCTTGTAACCTTGTACCCCTCACATAATTTCTCAGCAGCTGCCAAACTTGAGATAAATATGTTGACATTTTTGTTTCCGTTGTTACATTTAAATAACTGTTTTTGATAATCCCGAATTAAAAACTTTTTTATGCTAGTTTGCTTTGCATTCCCAACAATCAATAGTATAAATAAATACTATAGTAAAAAATCATGAGTTGGGGATGTTTACAGCAGGCTACTTCTGATAAATTTGCCAACGGCGTTTCTGGATGGCGGCTTCTCGCTCACCTGTAGTAACCTTAAGCTTTCTCTCATGATCTAAATAAAGTGTTAACTTAAAAATTCTTTCCCAGCTCAACTAATTCTATGATTTAGCTAATTTGTTATACTTTTTCCCCAAGAAATTTCCTAGTCTGATGTAAAAATCATACTTACTGTTTGTGGTATATGCAATTGTTAGGAAAAATCCTACACTAAAACAGCACAACAAAGCTGAAAAATGGCAACTAAAATTTAATTTGAAAGTTTGTTGCCTAATATAAAGCAGCTAAGATAATCGCCAGAGGGCAGGCTATATAGCTTTGCAAAAGTTAAAAATTAACGAGAGATAGTTATCAGGTAATGAATGCGATGAACAGATTAACCTTTTATATGATTTTGTTACATAGTTTATTTTTAGGAATAGCGACAGCTAGCGCTAAGTCACCGTTTGTTAACAATGTTGATACAGCCAAGCATATTGTTGGAGAAAATGTGGTTAAAACCAGAAGTGGAGAGAAATTCAATAGTCAGTTATCGACAGAAACTTCTTCAACTAAAATCTCAGCCTTATCATTAAATAATATTAATATTCCTCAGAAACAGAGGCTACCATTAGGTAAAATTTGGGTAGTTAATCAAAATAAATATGCACAAGCTCAACCGTTTATTTGGATAGTAAAAAACCTGAAACAAGCAGGTCAGCAACCATTTTTAGAAGTTGCACCCCCCCCAGATAAAGCAAATGCAAAGCCTAGTACTACCGCGAAACCAGCAGCAAAGGATGATTTAGAGCCATTTAACGAAGTAATTAAAAATACCCAAAAATCAGGGGGATTGTTCACACTTTATCGCAGTAAAGAAAAGAATAAGATTTATCTAGAAATTAAGCCAGAACAACTTAATAAAAATTACCTAGCTACAGCAACTCTGGAATCGGGGATTGGTGAACGGGGTATTTACAGTGGTATGCCTCTGCAAGATTTTTTGTTTTATTTCCAACGGGTGGATGATAAACTACACTTTGTCATCCGCAATGTGAATTTTCGCACTCGTGAGGGAGATCCCCAAGTGCGATCGCTGACGCGATCTTTTAGTGACTCTGTTCTCTACACCATTCCCATTAAAAGCATTCATCCAGAACGCAAAACCCTTCTCATTAACTTGGAAGATTTGTTACTCACAGACTTAGCTGGATTATCTGTAGGTTTAGGAGTACCAAAAAGCACAAGTCAGTCCTATTTTGGTACTGCTAAAGCCTTTCCCCAAAATTTAGAAGTCGAGTCAATTTTGAATTACTCTAATAGCGTTGACGGCGACAATGAAATTGCAGGCTTTGGGTCGCTAGCTGACAACCGTGGCTTTACCTTGCGCGTCCACTACAGTCTCTCCCAACTACCCGATCGAGATTATCGACCGCGCTTTGCTGACGATCGCGTCGGCTATTTCATCACCGCCTACCAAGATTTATCCAAAGACGACGATCGCGGCGATTCTTTTGTCCGCTACATAAATCGCTGGAATTTAGAAAAACAAGACCCGAAAGCAGTTATTTCTCACCCCAAAAAACCAATTGTCTTCTGGATTGATAACGCTGTACCCTTAGAGTACCGCGATGCCATGAAAGAAGGCGTTCTGATGTGGAACAAAGCCTTTCTCAAAGCCGGATTCAAGGATGCAATTGAAGTCCGCCAAATGCCAGATGATGCTACCTGGGACCCGGCAGATATTCGTTACAACACGATTCGCTGGATCAACACAGTCGATGGCTACTTTGCAATGGGGCCATCCCGCGTTAATCCATTGACAGGGGAAATTTTGGATGCAGACATTCTCGTAGATGCTAGCTTTATCCGGTCACTCAAGAGTGAATATCGCAAAATCGTCCAACCCAGCCAAACAGAAAATCGCACAACTTTATCGGCTTTGATGCAAAATCGTCTACTTTGCGCCAATGGTTTAGATGGGAAAAACAATGGTGTGCCCCAAAAGATGCAAGGACAAGAGGGGTTGTTGAATCGTTTATCAAAAATGGCAGGCGAGTACGATTTATGCTACGGCATGGAAGCTGCTAACCAGTTTGCCTTTGGTTCACTGGCGATGTCACTGCTGCCTGATACTATGGCTACTCCAGACAAAGTAAAAGAATATATTAATCAATATTTACGTTTAATCATCGCTCACGAAGTTGGACATACTCTTGGTTTACGTCATAACTTCCGTGGTAGTACACTGCTAGCACCACAGGAGATGAATAATACAGAAATTACTAAAAATAAAGGTCTGACAACTTCTGTCATGGACTATATTCCCCCAAATATCGCCCCTCAAGGTACAAAACAAGGAGATTATTTTCCGAGTATGGTGGGGCCTTATGATGAATGGGCAATTAAGTATGGCTACACAACAATTCAGACATCAACTCCTCTAGCAGAAAAGCCAATTTTGGAGGAAATTGCTGCACAATCCTACAAGCCAGAGTTGAGTTATTCCACAGATGAAGATGTATATGACCTCGACCCAACCGCTAATGCTTGGGATAATAGCGGTAATGCGCTGCTTTATTCTCAGTGGCAATTGAATAATTCGCGGGTGATGTGGGAACGTCTCGATAAGCGTTTCCCAACGGCTGGTGATAGTTACAGCGATGTGAGCGAACGCTTTAGTACAGTATTGGGTAACTATTTCCAGCAAATATATTTCACCACAAAATACATCGGAGGACAATCTTTCTATCGCATTCACCCGAGCGAGCTACCTGCCGAGAAAGTCTCTGGAGTTCCCGAACACCGTTTACCATTTGAAGCAGTACCAGTTGAAGAACAACGCCAAGCTTTAGAAACGCTACAAAAATATGTATTTGCAGAAGATGCCCTTCGTTTTTCACCAGACTTACTCAATAAATTAGCACCTTCCCGTTGGCGACATTGGGGTAGTTCTCCGCAAGTGGGTCGTTTGGATTTTCCCATTCATGACTTGGTGCTACTAATGCAGGGTTCTGTGTTGCGAGATTTACTCTCAGGCGATCGCCTCTCTCGTCTCAAGGATATTGAACTCAAAACTCCCGAAGGAAAAGCACTGACTCTACCAGAATTATTTGACACTTTGCAATCAGGTATTTGGACGGAAGTTATCCAACCAAAAGCTAAACCGATAAAGATTGCCAGTTTGCGGCGAGGCTTGCAGCGTCAGTATTTGGACATTTTGACTAGTATGGTATTGCGAAAAGAAAATGTTCCAGAAGATGCTCGCACTTTAGCTTGGTATAAACTCAAACAGCTTGATGAAAAACTTAAGGGAGTTAATTCTGAGGATGAATATACCAAAGCGCACTTATTAGAAACGCGCGATCGCATCGAGAAAGTTTTAAACGCTCCATTGCAAACAAATTAAAAAAGTTAGGAGTGAGGAGTTAATAGTAAAATTCCTTACTTCTCTTCTTTTCCCCAAATTTTGGCAAAATATATTTAGAATGCTCATACAGGCTGAAAAAATAGTTTATGTCAGCTAGAGATAAATTTCACAATGTTGTGAAATCAGCATTACAAAAGGACGGATGGCGAATTACTCATGACCCTTTGCTAATTCGCATAGAAAATATTACCGATATGTATATCGATTTGGGAGCAGAGAGAATTATTGCGGCAGAAAGAGAAGGACAAATAATAGCGGTTGAAGTTAAAAGTTTCATCGGCACTTCAACTATTTCTGAGTTTCATACTGCGGTGGGACAATTTATTAATTATCGATACGCATTAGAAGAGATAGATTCCGAGCGAGTTTTGTATTTAGCAGTGCCTTTAAACACTTATAACGATTTTTTAAATAAACCATTTATCAAAACTATTATCCAGCGCAGTCAAATCAATCTGATAGTTTATGATGTGGAAACGGAGGAAATTATCCGATGGCAGATTTAGATAAATATCGAGAGTGTATTCGGCAATTACTTACAGAATATGCTCAACGTGCCTCCTCTAATAATGAAATTGAAGCTCAAACAATTTTTGACGTAGAACAAGACCATTACCAACTGATATATATTGGTTGGCAAAATAGACGTAGGGTTTTTGGCCCTGTGATGCATTTTGATATCAAAAACGGCAAAATTTGGATTCAGTGGAATGGTACAGAAGAGGATGTAGGTGAGCAACTTACGGCGATGGGAGTACCAAAACACGATATTGTCGTTGGATTTCACCCGCCCTACATCCGGCAGTATACAGATTATGCTGTGAGTTAAAGGCTGTTGCTAAACTACTTGTAAAAATCTCATTTACTCTACGTGTGTTGCACCCTTGATAAAGGGTACGTGATACACATCTAGATTGCTCAATTTTTCCCATTCAGCATAACCAATGCGATGTCTAAAAACTCAAAATGAGGCAGCAGATAATAAAATCTATCTCTGCTACCTCTGCATTATCCTAACTACTCAATGCCTTTAAGAACCGTTGCAAACTCTTAAACACATTGGGCTTTCTTGTAGGTGTCGCGTCTGTTGTTGTTTGCGGTTGTCCTTTTAAAACAATGAGATCCAAATCATCACCAGATGGTTTTGTGGGTAATTCGGCAATTCTTTGATATTCGCCGACGGTTTCCAGCCAAACTTCCCACTGTCCTGGGTAGCAGCGATATAGGGCACTTTCATCGTCTATAGGGCGCACGTAATAGACGGATTCAATGGTACTGATAAAGCGATCGCGGATTTTTCTCGCTGTATAACCAATGCCCACGGTTCCAGAATCTTCTAAGCGAGGATTTAACAAGACTAAAGGGCGATCGCCTATTACTTCACACAGCTTTTCCAACTGCGGCACTTCTACGGATGTGGGGGCGATGAATAAGAAAATTTCATCCTCTGGCTGAATTTTTGTCTGCAAGGAAGCAGCCCTACCCGTACCAATATCCAAAATTTGAAATGGTGCATCTGCCCAATTACGCCGGGCTAGAGCCGCAGCCCCAGCGTCGGCAAAGAAAATCTTCAAACGGGAATCATAAGCTGTAAACGCCGGTAGAAATTGTTCCGCTACCGGCATAAACTTCAGTTCCGGGAACAGGAACTCAACTTGTAAGCGAGTACAGCCATCTGCAAGGGCAGCTTGGACGGCTACACGAGATTGGGCGATCGCATCTTCAAGACTATTTGGAAGTTCACTCATAATCTGCATGGTTCTGTAGTGTCTACTTCCATTGTTTCAGTATTGGCTCTTAATTAGGACTTACGCAGACGAGATCGCCCAATTCCCTGAAAAGGCAGGGCTGTTTCATTATGAAAAGCGCTGTATCGCCATGATGCGATCGCCTCAACCAGTTGAAAAATATTTTGTTTCAATATAGGGTCTTGTTTTTTATAACTTTAGTTATATCTCTATTGATGATTAATAGTGTTCAGGTTCAGTATTACCCTAACAATGTAAAAAATAAATCATCAAATATCTCCATTGAACTCAGTCGCCAGCAGGAGGATACTTAGCGCAATATTTTTTACACTAGAAAATAAACCTTATAAACAACTTAGGAACAGCGTATGCCTCTTCATAAACTTGAACATTTTGATCAAAATTATCGAGACACTTTTGGCGGAGACGATCTCAAAGCGTTGGATCTTTATACTGGCGGAGGGGACAGAGTTGGCTCAGTTGCTGACGTTTTAGTTGATGATGATGGTCATTTCCGGTATTTAATTATTGATATAAGCTTAGATTTTGTTAGCAAGAAAATCTTACTACCAATTGGTCTTTGCCGGATCAGTTATCCAGAAAGACGCGTCTATGTTGACGGGTTAAGCAGACAGCAAATAGAAGGTTTACCCGATCATACAGAAGATGCGATCGTTAATAATGATTACGAAGAAAAGGTACGTAATGTATTTCGTTCTCCAACCAGCGGTGTAATTTCCGATCGCGATACATATAATTACCAAAAAGATCCAGATTTATATGGGTTGAATGAGCAATCTAATCAAACTTTTAAACTCTATGAAGAACGATTAATTGCCAACAAACAACGCATCAAAACCGGAGAAGTAACGGTTGGTAAGCATATTGAAACAGAAACTGTACACGTTACAGTACCTATTCAAAAAGAACGAGTTCTGATTGAGCGAGTTACGCCAACAGAAGCAGGAAAGGCTATAAATCCCAATGAACTTCAGTTTCAAGAAGGGGAAGTAGCACGTATAGAAGTGTATGAAGAAACTCCTGAGATACATAAAGAAGCATTTGTGCGTGAAGAAGTCCGGGTGAAAAAAGTAGTAGAACGGGACACTGTAGAAGCAGAAGGCACCATTCGTCGAGAAGAATTAGATGTTGATACTGTGGGTAATTTAGACGTGCAATAAAATGATATCGCCACACATGAAGCTATTTAAGTAGTTGGTTCATAAATTTATTTAATAGATTTATCTGAATAATCATACAGGCAAAGTTAATTTTATCTCTGCCTGTGTTTTTTATTAAACAACAAGAGTTCTGACTTATGAGACAAGTCGGAAGTCTGAACATTCAAAAAAAATTGCATCTTGATAAAAAATTATGTAGAGATGCAAAGATACAAAATTTTGCGTTGAGCATCTTAATATATTTGGAGAATCCCGTGGATCAAAGCTAAATCTAAATATATTTTTACAAAAGAAAGTGAGATGCTCCCATTTCGTGTCTATAGTGAGCCATATCGATCAAAAATCTCTCTAACTTTCGATTATTTAACACTGGAAATAATTCATTCGGCAGAAGGATGTATAACAATAAATAAATGTCTAGTTTAGTTATTAAGAGATGACAAAAAAATATTTGAGGTAAAACATAATGGTTCTTTACAAACTAGAAGATTTTGAGCCTAGCTATCAAGAGAGTTTTGATGGTCATGACATTAAAGGGCTGGGTGTCTATACACAGGGAACTGATGAAAAAGTTGGTACTGTTAGCGATGTTTTAGTTGATGAAGAAGGTCATTTTCGCTATCTAGTTGTTGATTTAGGCTTCTGGATTTTTGGTAAAAAAGTATTACTACCAATTGGCCGCGCCCGTATCGACTATAACATTGATCGCGTTTACACAATTGGCTTGACTAGAGAGCAAGCTGAAGATTTGCCTGAGTTCGATGAACGTCAAACCCTTGATTACGACTATGAAGAACGGGTGCGTGGGGTATATCGCCAACCCACAGACTACAACAACCTTCCTGTAGAAGCTGCAACACCATTAGACCCTTTAGCAGGATTAGATCCTTTAGGAACACCTGTAGCACCATTAGGTACAACTCCCACTTATGCCCGTGATAGTTATACTTACGAAAATGAGCCTGCTTTATACGGGTTAAATGAGCAAGATCATCAAACTTTGAGATTGTATGAAGAACGGCTGATTGCCAGCAAACGACGCCAAAAAACTGGAGAAGTAACAATTGGCAAGCATGTTGAAACTGATACCGCACGGATTGCAGTGCCAGTAGAAAGAGAACGAGTTGTAATTGAGCGTGTAACTCCAGCAGATGCGGGTACGGCTGTTTCTGGGCGCGAAGCAGACTTCCGTGAAGGCGAAGTTGCTCGCATAGAGATCCATGAAGAAACTCCTGATATTCGCAAAGAAGCATTTTTGCGTGAAGAAGTCAGAGTTAGAAAAGTGGTAGATCAAGACACAGTTGAAACTCAAGAAACCGTGCGTCGTGAAGAGTTAGATGTTAATTCTGGTAATCTTCCGATTGAAGAACGCTAACTAAACATAGTCATTAGCTAGTAACTAATGACTAATAATTAATTCTACACAGTACAGGTGAGGCTGTTGAATTAGCTTTACCTGTCCTTACAATAGCTGATACCAGTTACAATATTTTTCGGATAAACCCAACAATCTCTATTTTGGACTGGGTAAAGGTTAAAGGTAAATTCAAACTCTTTCCCCTTCGCCTTTAACCGAAAAGTATTGATACCAGTTAGAATTTTTGATTGCATATATTATTACACTGGATATCAGTTAAATAAATCCATTGATCGCAAATCTTTTCTAAATGGTATCCAAATGATTAATAAATTTAATTTAGCTAAGTAGAAAGCAGTTAGTAAACTTTCCAGATGAATAGCCAAACTATCGCAAAAAACACTTTACAGCCAAAAAGTAATTCTCGCACCATCTCCTCGCTGGCAGATTTAAGAAAGAAGGTGAACAATTTTGCTGTGTTTGATAACCAAGGGCAGCTAGTAGGAGTAGTTCATGATTTAATCGTGGATGGTAATCGTCGGCTCAACCTCGTTATATCGAACCAGGCTAATCAAAAAACTGCTGAATATAGCCAGCAGTTAGCTGAGAAACATCCTTCTTTATTTCAGTTGCATAGCCAAAGAATAAAAAAAATAGACAAGCCGACTCAATCTGTTTTCATAGACTTAAACAAATCAGAAATTGAATATATGCCTGAATATTTAGAATCAGAAACACCAGGCGATTTTAACTCAAATGAGCAACTAGCTAACAATCAAATTACAAATAGCCCAGTTGAGTCATTAAATAATTTAGAACAGGTTCCTGAAGAACAGATTATTCGTCTACTAGAAGAACGACTATTTGTTGAAAGCAGTAAGCGTAAAGTTGGTGAGGTAATTGTTCGCAAAGTAATTGAAACCCGGATGGTACAAGTTCCTGTCCGGCGTGAAAAGTTGATTGTGGAACAAATTAGCCCAGAACACAAACAACTTGCAGAAATTGATTTAGGGCAAGGAGAAATTTCTGGCCTTGATTTGACCGAAGTAGAAAGACTTGAAGCTACACATAACAACGGTTTAACGGTAAGCGGCGAGTTTAGCTCACCTAAAATTGCTAATTTATTATTGAATGCGATCGCACTAGAGCGAAATAACGGCTGCAAGCAGGTGCGTGTTACCATTGCTGTTGAAGATGAGTCGCACCAGAAAAAATACCAGGAGTGGTTTGACCGCTGTTCTAAAGGTCAATCACTAAAGTCATAACAATAAGTTTCTAGCAGATAAATTAGTAGGGTGGGCATTGCACACCCTATTTTTTTGCTGATTTATAGCAGTTTTCATGTATTTGAAGCATACCCGTCGTAGGGGTGCAAGTCCTTGCGCCCCTACCGCGTGGTCTATTTACCTGAAAATAGCTGTAAGAAAAGAAAGTTTAAATTTCCACTCCCCACTGCCTAACTGTCTAGAGTGAATGTCTCTAAAGCAAGTTAATTTACAATACTAAGTAGTTGCCGTCCTTTTGGCTACTTGCAATGAAATTTCGACTGAAGAGACTTTCACCTAAGAAACGACAGCGTTTGATCTCACCGATTCAGATTCAAGTTCAAGATGGAAAATTTGAGATTATAGGTATGGGTGCATGGCATTCCTACTGGCGCGATCCCTATCATCTGCTACTAACGATTCCCTGGACTGGCTTTTTGCTGCTGATTTGTACTTTCTATATAACTATTAATGCTCTATTTGCCCTAGCTTACTTGATAGGAGGAGATTGTATTGCCAACGCCCGACCTGGCTCTTTTTTAGATGTCTTTTTCTTTAGCGTCCAAACCCTAGCATCTATTGGGTATGGGGCAATGTATCCGAAAACAACTTACGCCAACATTATTGTCACTATTGAAGCAATGATCGGTTTGGTGGGAATTGCTGTGATGACAGGACTCGCGTTTGCTCGATTCTCTCGGCCTACAGCCCGTGTACTCTTTAGCCGTGTTGCTGTCATTACAGCTCATAATGCGATGCCGACTCTCATATTTCGCAGCGCTAATAAGCGTCGCAATACGATTCTGGAGGCGCAGATGCGAGTCTACTTGATGCGCGACGAAGTAACCCTAGAAGGACAGTTCATGCGTCGGTTCCACGATCTCAAACTAGTGAGGAACCAAACACCTAGCTTCACGTTAAGCTGGTCAGTGATGCATGTTATTGATGAGTTTAGTCCTTTATATGGGATGACACCAGAATCGTTAACCCAGACAAATACTATGCTGATTGTCTCTTTGAGTGGCATTGATGAAACGGTTGCCCAGGTTGTTCATGCCCGTCATAGCTATGCTGCTAATGAGATTTTGTGGAACAATCAATTTGTCGATATCTTTTACCACACACCCGATGGACATCGCTACATTGATTACAATCGTTTCCACGATGTTTTACCTTTAGAGTAAAGGAGTGAAATTCCTGAAAGTTACTCGGAAGTCTGATTGAGCGGTGATTGTAAGGGTTTAACGACCACGCGGCCATTTTCAATTACAGTACAACTTTTAACCGTGCTCTTACTGTGGTTAACTGGCACATCCTGGCACTGGTTTTGGTGGGAGATATTTTGCTCTTGTTGTTGGTTGAGGACGACAACACAACAGGCGGAGGAAGCAAAGGACATATAACTTAATTTTGATCTCTATATCTATTATCGCGCTACTGATGCTGTTTGACTGAAAAATTTGCTACTCATGTATTTTGCCCGTTCAAAGCTCCTGTCAAATTTATCGTAAGTACTTGCTTTATTGTGCTTGTAGCCTGTTTGATATATCTAAACCAATTAAACAGGAAAGCGGTTATAGATCCCGCCCCGCTTTCCTCCCTGCTCAAAGTTGTTTGTCAGGATTAGATAGTGGGTTTTTCTAATGAAAAAATTTTTGAGATATCTGGGTTTAGGTTTGCTATCTACGTTCTTGACTGCTACTCCCGGATTGGGGGCTGAACGCATTAGCTTTTATTATCCTCCCTTCGGCGAATTTTCCTTATCGGTGGATTCGCTGGAAACCTTTGCTAAAGAAGGCAAAATTGATCGAGATTTTTCATTTTATGCTAGTCGTGCTACTCCTGAACAACTCGCTCAACTGCGGGATTTACTCCAGCAGCGCTTTAATCTCACTCCTACACTAGTATCTCAAGTTACCTACTCACCGATAGGCGAGCAGCTGGTGCAACAACTGGGAAAATTACTCCTCACTGAGTCTCGAAAGAATGGGTTTTATGCCATACGTGCCTCTTTAATTTTGTCTGCTGCCGATCGCGAAGGGTTAACGGTTGTGAATTTACTGCGGAAATTTCCTAGCGATACTATACGGGTGAATTTCACAGAGGGATTAAGGATAGTCGATGACTTATCGCAATTGATTAAAAGAAAGGATGAAGTTTTTGCTTCTCTTCAAAAAGAAGCGATCGCTCAAGCAGCTACTTCCAATATTGATTTCTCCCAAAAACCAGATTTGCGATCGCCAGGACAATTCACTTGGCAGAAAAAAAGCCTGGAGTTAAATGACATTTCTCGCTCACGCCGTCTACCTGTGGATATCTATTTACCGAAAGCAGGTTCAGAAAAAGCTGGAGAATTACTCTCGCCTCCCTTTCCCCTAATTGTAATTTCTCATGGACTGGCCTCAGACCGCTCTACCTTTGTCTACCTGGCTGAACATTTAGCATCATACGGTTTTGCCGTTGCTGTACTGGAACACCCTGGTAGTAATGCCGAACGTTTTCAACAATATTTTGCGGGTTTGGCAGGGCCGCCTGATGCAGCAGAATTTGTCAACCGACCCTTGGATATCAAATATCTACTCAATGAACTCCAGCGTCTAGATAAATCTGATCCCAGCCTCCAAGGAAAACTCAATTTTCAGCAAGTTGGGGCGATCGGTCAATCCTTTGGTGGTTATACTGTTTTGACTTTAGCAGGAGCCAATATTAATTTTGAGCAACTGAGGCAAGATTGTAATCCCGATAATTCATCCTTTAATTTGTCGCTGTTTTTGCAGTGTCAAGCAAACGATTTACCTCCAAAAAATTACCAACTCAAAGACGATCGCATCAAGGCTATCATTGCGATTAATCCCATTGACAGCTCAGTTTTGGGTCAGGGGGGAGTCAGTCAAATTAAAGTTCCCGTCATGCTGGTAGCAGGGAGTCAAGATGTTTTTGCACCACCGGTATTTGAGCAAATTCGCCCCTTTACCTGGCTTTCTGACACCAATAAGTACTTGGCTTTGATTGAAAATGGCACCCACTTTTCAGCGATCGCCGAACCTACTCCTCAAAACGATGTCTTACCTGTACCACCTGCCTTGCTAGGCCCCGATCGTGCTGCTGTTTATTCTTATCTCAACGCCCTCAGCGTCGCTTTTTTAGAAACCCATCTCCTCAACCGCCCTGAATATCGTTCCTATTTGCAGCCTTCCTACGCTACATTTATCAGCAAAGAGCCACTTAATCTCAGTATTTTACAGTCGTTGTCGGTAGCTCAGTTTAATCAAGTTTGGAGTGGGTCAACTCCCCAGTCAAGCAAACCATCAAATCCTCAACCTACTTCTACCCCTTATCAACCTTTGAGGCAATGAAACAGTCCTGTTGCTTTTGCAGGGGGGTTGGAGGGATCAAAAGCCCTCACCCTAAATCCCTCTCCTTTGGGAGAAGGACTTTGAAATGGACTTTAAAATTGGCTCCCCTTCTCCCAAGTGTGGGAGAAGGGGTTGGGGGATGAGGGCTAGTTTTATATTCGTGCAAGAGGTCTAATGCGTAAATCCTGAGTACTTCTCAATGGCGTGGAATACAAGAAAAAGCCTATAAATCTGTTAGCAGCCTTGCTTTTCTCAGAATAAATGTCATTACGGTTTCTTTTTTGGAAATGATATCAGCTGTAACTTCCATTCCTGGTTGAATTGGATAAGATTTATCGCCCTTTTTTAAATAAAGTCTCTCTGCCTCAATTGTCACCTCATAGTAAGGTGCAATTGGATTGCCGTTAAGTTGAGATGTAATAGCGTCGGCGGTTATTGCTCTAACAGCTCCTTTAAGGATGCCGTAATCTGGGTATGGATAGGCAGAAAGCCGCATTTGTACTTCCCCCTCAGAACATTTTGTTACTTATACGACTTTACACCCCACATTCCGCAGGGCGTGTTAAAAAAGAAGATAATATTTTCGACAAGGGGCAC
>NZ_JABXKO010000115.1:0-40128 GCF_017114965.1 Nostoc sp. JL31 | reverse complement strand
CGCATTCATCCCGTTTCTACGGGCGTTGAACCCTCGTAATTTGGCAGAGGTATTGGAGTGTTAACGGTTTTATTCAGACTCAAATTTTGCTGTGACTGCACCCACTGGCAGGTTATTTGGCCAGGGCATAACAAAACGGCGCTTGTTACCAGCGAGAATGACTGCGTTGTTTATTTCCTTAAGCTGTTCCGGCTGGAGATCGACGGTCTTTCCTTGCCCAGTCAAGTGCAATTTCAAATTTTTCAATACTGCGCGAGCAGTTCCCCGGTTATTCAAGCTAATTGCTAGCTCGTTAGCACTATTCGTTCCCTTTTGAAGTTCTGCACCTTCTAATACCACATCTGGCTGTACGTTTGCTGGACGGATATAGAGTGAGCCTAGATAGCGAAGTAAAACCTTAACTGTACCAACTGGTTTTGTCTGATTAGCTTGGGGTTTTTCTAGGTCGATTGGCAATTGCTCGGCAATAATCCGATAAGCCAGTTCTTTTGTTGGCTGTGGATCTCCTAACCAGGTAACGCGCACCGTTTGAGTCTTTTGAGGTTCTAGTAATATTTGGGGTGGATAAACTAGAAAATCTTCATCGGCTGGTTTATAGTTCTCTTTGCCTGTCAAGTCTATTTGGCGCTGAACTATAGAAACTTGTACCGCCAACCGCTCATTACTATCGTTGACAACTTGATAAGACTGAGTTGCACCTGAACCAATGGGTGTAAATGTCCGCGAGATGGGGAGTAGCTTGAAGGCAAAGGCAGGTTGGACTCCTAAAAGGACAAGGAAGAAAGGCAGCAGAATGCGTCTGAAAGAAAACCTCATGATGTTAATCTCCTGTAATTGTAGTGAAAATGCCCAGCTCGCTTAAAGTAGCTGGGCAGATATTTGAAGCTGTTAGCTGGATTAGTTATCTGTAACAATCAAAGAAATTGATGTGTTATACGCACCTGGATCTTGAAGGGCTGCTGGAGTGTATTTAATGTACATCTCTTTTAAGGATGAACCAGCGGAAGTGGTAGAAATGGTGTAGTTGTTACCAGGGGAAACCGAGAAATCTGAAGCAGATGGAGATGCAGAGCCAGTAGCAACTGTGGTTATTTGAAAAGGAATAGGTGTTTCACCACCACTTTTGGTCAAACTTTGAGAACTGATGGTTAGGGTAAATCCATCAGGGTCGGTAGTTGAGAGTTCAAGATCAGCTACCTTGACGATATGGGTACTGGCGCTACCCTGACCATCTAACGTTAGATTATTGACAACACTTCTCATCGTTGATATAGTGGGTAAGCTAAATGCAGGTTGTACCCCTAAAAGGACAAGTAAGAGAGAGGGTACAATTTGCCAGTATAAAGGTTTCATCGAAGTAACCCCTTCGTAACCGATAAGCTAATGTAATCAGGTGAAGCTAAATAACTGAGTTTAGGGCAACTATAAAGGAGCTGCCCTAACATTACCATCCTCTGAATCTACAGCTTCCATGCTTGGGCTTGTTAGGTTTTATCTATCTGCAACGTTTAGAGTAATCTGTGCAATATAATCACCTGGGTCTTGAAGCTGTGCTGGAGTGTATTTTATGTACAAATCTTTCGCTACAGCCCCGGCTGCTGTGGTACTAACTGTGTAGTCGGTACCAGAGGCAACAGTGAAACCTCCTGCTACAGGAGCACTTGCCCCATCAGCAACTGTAGTAACTTGATAGGCAATGGAAGTTCCACCAGTCTTGGTTAAATTCCCAGAGCTAACAGTTAAGGTATAACCCTGCTCGTTGTTAGTAGTGATCCCCAAGTCAGCCACCTGAACGATATGTGCAGTAGGAGTAGTATCATTACCGCCTAAGTCTAGATCAGTATCAACTCCTGTAACAGCCGTTGTTGTAATAGCAAGTGTCGAAGTTACTGTACCCCCTATATCTACAGTATCTGCAAAGGCGGTTGGAGAGAAAGCTACTGCTGCACCAATAAATAGACCAGAAGCAATTAGCGCACGACGAATTAGTTTAGTAGACATTGTAATTTAGTCCAAAAAACGATTGGATTAGAGCAAAACTTTAGTTGAGTAGTGAGGTTATCTTAGTTTTTACCTATGATTAATAAGATTTACATAAACTACTTTTTTGCTCTAAAGCAGTAGAATATTCATCTTTATTATTCACTTGAGCTAATATTCTTTTCACAACTTAAAACTTAGGTTTTTTCTCCTCTTAAGTGCAAGAATATGAGTTTTTTTACAAATTCTCATCAGTGTTTATGCTCAATTTTTTGTTTTTAAGCAATATTAATTACTAAGTAATATTTAGTGTTTTTAGATACTAAGCTTAATGCGAGGCGATGTGTTAGACGCGCGCGAGTAGCAATGGAACAATAACGAAATACGTGCAAAATTACCCACGTTATAAAGTTTTGTAATGCAAAATCTCAAATACAAGGGTTTTGAGATTTCAGCATCCAACTTCAGTATTGCCCTCAAACCAAAACATTCCCAAATAGAGCCAAAAATCGGCTAATTTCCATTTATACGATACAGAGTCAGTGCTTTTAGTGGAGGATGAATAAAGGACTGGAAATCTTCCTACAGTTTTTTTATGGCTCTGTTAGAGCAGGATTGGTTATAAGCACCTGGGGCTTTTTCAGCCAAGATGCTCCCCGGACAAATTGAGCGGGGAGCAATACTAGAAAGCACTATTAGACTATTTTCCGGTTTGGCTTCCGCCCAAAAGACCCGTATTGTACGAATTCCCCAGAGCAGTGTTTATTTTTTATTTATCTGTTCGTTAGTCCAATCCTTTCTCAATCAAGAGTAACTTTTAACTGATTACTCCTGAAAGCGGGTGCAGTATTGTTAAATGAAAACTATGTCTAGTTTCAGTTTTCAGATACCGTTCTTGCAAAGGTTGCCATTGCTGCCACGACTGGTAACGATTTTCAGTTAACAAATTAGCAAAGGTGGGCAACTCTGTCTGAATTTCTGACTTGTATACATCTGCAAGCCAGTCAGTTAAAACGGCACTATCTTGCATCGTACCCAAAATTTCTTGGATACTTTTCACTTCTGTAATATAAGCTGCGTAAGATTCGCCATATAAGTCAGTAAACAACTCCATCTGGTAGCGTATACGTTTAGCTTCTTTTCGCAAACTATGAAGACTTTCACCTTCGGTTGTCAATTGTTTTTCGATCTTTTTCGGTTTCCAGTTTTTCTGGATCTTCACTTCTGATTCTACAATTTCAGTGCCAATGAGCCAACCCGGATGCAATAAGAAGTTACTCACTTCGGGTAAAAGTAAGTCTGGTAGCACTTGCTGAATAGAAACAGATGCCAAAGGTTGATAACTAGGTTTCTCTAACCAGTTATCCAATGCATCTTTTAAAGACTTGTAAGATTCATCGTTTAATGTTTTCTGTACACTTGATTGTACATCTTCACGTTGTTTCGCCAAAGCTGTAAAAGCTGTTTGCAGAGATTCCTGCTCTTTGCGGGGTAAGTTTGGTTTGTAATTGTTTTCCAAACTTTCTTTGAGTACGTCTAAATCTCGCAGATTACCAAGACGACGGGCTATTTTACCAATATTTTTATCGCTGACTGGTTTCGGCACATCCACCGCTAGCCCAAACCGAGTTACCGCTGTGCGTAGGCGGCGCATTCCCACTCGCATTTGGTGCAACGCTTCTGGATCTTCATCTTTCTTCACCGATTTTTCCCACTTCAAGGTTTTCTTAAAGTGTTTTTCAATCGCTTGGTAGGCGTAGTCACCGAGAGTTTTTACTGTAGTTTGTGTAGCTAATTTCATAATGGGTCTGAATGATTACCTCATGAGGCTATTGCATAATAACAATATTATTTAAAAATTTACATATACTTTTGATATTTTTTATGTCATCAAGATTCTCAGGTATGCTTATGACTATTGATAGTTGCACCCTATTTTATAAATATGCAATATCTGTCAAAGGTTTATAAGCATCTCATCCGTCAATTTTATATGAACTATAGATAGTTTTGAAATAAATATTTTACGATAAGGAAATCATATATTATGATAGGATAGATAATATATTTATAAATATAAACATAATTTAAAATGACAAGTTTACATTTGGTAAATCAAGTTTTATTGACTTTTATAGATTTTTTTAAAGAACATAGAAAAGACTTATCAGCAGTGCTGCTAACACATCAGAAGTATTTATGGTTAGGGTCAGATGAAACCTCTACTATTGAGCGTCTCTCTTTGGTTGATCCTGATAATTTTACAGAGCATCAACAATTTAGAGTAGCAGAATTTATCGATTTGCCTGCACCAGAAGATAAAGAAATCGATATAGAAGGACTGGCTTACAGTGAACATTACTTATGGTTTGTTGGTTCTCACAGCTACAAACGCAAAAAATTTAAACCTGAAAATACAGATGCCAAAAACTTTAAAAGGCTCGGAAAAATTGAATCAGAACCTAACCGTTACCTCTTAGGACGGATTCCTCTAATAGACGGAAAGCTGTTCTCATCTTGTCCACACCCCCAAAAGCCAGATGTGCAATTGAATGCCGCTAAATTAGAGGTGACTAATCAGGGGAATTTGCTAATGACAGCTTTAGCCAATGACAACCATTTAGGCTTATTTATTCAAGCAGCAATTCCCGGAAAGGATAATGGCTTTGATATTGAAGGAATAGGCATTTATCAAAACCGCGTCTTTCTGGGTTTGCGCGGGCCTGTATTGCGGGGTTGGGCTATGGTGCTGGAAATAGAGTTAGAAGATTCTACTCCTGGACTGATGAAACTAAAGCAAATTGGAGAATTGCAGGAGTTATATAAAAAGCATTTTATCTGGTTGAATGGTTTGGGAATTCGGGATTTGTATGTAGATGATAAAGATTTGTTGATTTTAGCCGGGCCAACGATGGATTTAGATGGCCCCGTGCAAGTTTATCGCTGGGTAAATGGTGTAAATTTGCGAGAAAATGTCTTCAGCAATCCCGATTTTGTCCAAGATATTCCTTATGGAAATCGGGAAGAACACGCTGAGGGAATGACGCTGTTTCAGGATGTAGTTGGTATACCTTCGCTATTGGTAGTTTATGACTCTCCAGCAAAAAGTAGGCTGGTGGGTGATGGTGGTGTACTTGCGGATGTGTTTAAGTTGGGTTAACTTCAATTTTGGATTTTAGATTGTTAAATGTTAGTAGAGATTGCTTGTACGGGACAAGTGGGGATACACTGTTCGCAGACAATACAGCGCGATCGCGTGAATGTCAACTTGTACGTCTCTGGCTGGAGGGTGAGGGCTTCGGTAGGACAAACCCCAGTACACAAGCCACAGTGGACACATACATCCTCGTCGATCGCAATTTCGCCTAATGTCGAAGAAACATTAACATGACGCGATCGCATCCACTCGATCGCCGCATCTAATTGATCGATGTCTCCCGATAATTCCACTACCAGTTTGCCAATTTGATTTGGGGCAACTTGGGCGCGGATAATATTGGCGGCGACGTTGAACTCTTTAGCCAGTACGTAAGTGACTGGCATTTGCACGGCGCGTTTCGGGAAGGTGAGTGTTACTCGTTTTTTCACAGATTTAGCAGAAGGTTTTTTCTGTTGTAGCGTATTGAGAGTTTTATCAGTCCTTTTTTATGGGAAGTTGCACGAACGAGCAAGGTAAGAGAAAAACACTGCTCCTACCTCAACATACATAGCACCATTTCTAAAAATCTTTACAACACATAAATCAGCTGTACACCCCTACAAGATCAGGGATTTCGTGTTATGGCGTTAAACTATAGCAATTAGTACAGGAGTTACGAACAAAAAGATCCCCGGCTTCTTGAAAAAGTTCGGGAGATGAGCCTCTCTGTATTAGAAAAACTTGTAAGTAAGGTAGTATAAAGCTAACGTCTGCAAAATGTTTCTTTCCACTATAGCATTTGCTCCTGAGAAGGTAGCTATAAAAATCCAATTAATATCAATCGATATTGATATTGATTAATGAGTATGAACCGCAAATATAAGCCTTTTGGAGCTTTAAAACTCAGCATTGAATTGATATTATATCAATTTTATAATTTAAATTGATTGCTTGTTATCTGTGATATCCATTTTAACTTGGAAAGCTTTTAACATGAAAATTTTAGTTGTCGAAGATGATGAGTTAAATGCATACTCACTTACCACCGTTTTAACTAACCAAAACTATGCGGTTGAAGTTGCCACTGATGGAGATACTGCTTGGAATTTTATTCAAACTTACGATTATGATTTAATCCTTCTAGATGTAGTGTTGCCCAAACTGGATGGCATTAGTCTTTGTCGTCAAATCCGGTCTAGTGGTCTGCAAATGCCAATATTGTTATTGACAGGGTGCGATAGTAGTCATGAGAAAGCGATCGGATTAGATGCAGGTGCAGATGACTACGTAGTTAAACCCTTTAACGCAGAAGAGTTAATTGCTCGTGTTAGGGCACTGTTGCGTCGCAAAGGCGTAAGCTCGCAACCTGTGCTGGAGTATGGGAAGTTGCGGCTAGACCCTAGTAGCTGTGAAGCGATCTATGCTGGAAATCTGCTGCCACTTACTCCCAAAGAGTATGCTCTGTTAGAACTATTCTTGCGAAATATTCGCCGGGTGTTTAGCTGCGGCATGATTTTAGAACATCTTTGGTGTTATGAAGACACTCCACAAGAAGAAGCTGTTCGCACCCATATCAAAGGGTTACGACACAAACTCAAAGCTGTAGGAGCGCCTAGTGATTTGGTTGAAACAGTTTACGGTATTGGCTATCGGCTGAAACCATTGGCAGAGGAGGAGAAGGGCAGGGGAGAATTAGAGCGTGAAAAATCTTTGGTTCCCAATCTTAAATCACAGCAGCAAACATTAATCGCAGTTGCGGAAATTTGGCAACGATTTCAAGGGCGGGTAGACGAGCAGGTGAGGCTTCTGGAGGAGGCGATCGCAACTTTAAATCACAATAGTTTAAATCTTGATTTGCGATCGCTTGCAGCCAAAGAGGCGCATACCTTGGCGGGATCTTTAGGTACTTTTGGCTTGCCTGTTGGCTCAAAATTGGCACGCAATATCGAATTGTTACTGAGTTCTGGTCAAATCCTGAGTCAATCTGAAATTAGCAACCTCGAAAGTTGGGTAAAGTTATTGCGTCGGGAAATTGACGGAAACGAAGCTGTGGCAATATCTTCATCACCAACCCCACAGGTTTTAGAAACAGTCACACAACCACTGCACAATGACCTCCATACAGAAACTAAAATATTGGTTGTGGATGATGATCCGCAAATTCAGGCATTTTTACAAACCTTACTTAGTCCTTGGGGACTAAAAGCGATCGCTCTTGAAGATCCGCGTCAGTTCTGGGAAACCTTGGAAGTAGTTACGCCAGATATGCTGATTCTGGATGTGGAATTACCTTATACAAATGGTATAGAACTTTGCCAATTAGTACGCAACGATTCGCACTGGTGTGAGTTACCCATTCTATTTCTCACTGTGCATAGCGATGCTGAAATGGTAAATCGAGTTTTTAGCATTGGTGCTGATGATTTTGTAAGTAAGCCCATTGTCGGGCCAGAACTAGTAACCCGGATCGTCAATCGCTTAGAACGGATGAAATTGCGGCAGCGTGTGACGCAGGGGATCAGAGGGGCAGGGGAAGCAGGGGAAGCAGGGGGAGCAGGGGGAGCAAGGGGAGATAGGGAAGTAAATTCTTCCTTGATTCCCTCATCTCTCAATTTACAAGCTATCAACGAACTGGAATTGAGAGTAGCAGAGCGTACTGCTGAGTTAATTCGGGTGAATCAACAATTGCAGTCACAACTTGATGAACGTCAACGGACACAGGGAGAATTACGGTTCTCTCAAGCCCGATTTGCACGAATTTTAGATATTGCTGATGATGCAATTATTTCTATTAACGGGTTCCAAAGCATCACTTTGTTTAATCAAGGAGCAGAGAAAATTTTCGGCTACTCTGCCCAGGAAGTGATTGGACATAGCCTTGATTTACTCTTACCGCAGCGCTTTTTTCAAGCGCATCGTCAACATGTGGTTGACTTTGGCCAATCTCCCAATGTTGCCCGTCGGATGGGAGAACGGCGTGAAATCTATGGACGCCGCAAGGATGGTACTGAATTTCCAGCGGAGGCTTCCATCTCCAAAATAGAGATGGCTGAGGAAATATTTTATACGGTGATTTTACGAGATATCACAGAACGGAAACAAATTGAACGCATGAAAGATGAATTTGTCTCTGTTGTTAGTCATGAACTCCGCACACCTTTAACTTCGATTCACGGCTCTCTAGGAATGCTAGCCAGTGGTTTGCTACCGACAGACTCAGAGCAGGGAAAACGCTTACTGCAAATTGCGACTGATAGCAGCGAACGCCTAGTACGTTTAATCAACGACATCCTAGACATTGAGCGGATTGAGTCGGGTAAGGCGAAGATGGAACCAGAAATCTGCAATATCGTTGATTTGATCGTTCAAGCAGTAAATGTCATGCAGCCTCTGGCTGACAAAGCAGGTGTGAAAGTATCTGTTTCTGCTCTATCTGTCCAAGTATTGGCAGATTGCGATCGCATTGTCCAAACATTGACTAATCTAGTGAGTAACGCCATTAAATTCTCCTCTCCTGGATCTACGGTTTGGTTGGAGGCGCAACAACAAGGGAATGAAGTTTTGTTGACAGTCAAAGATACCGGACGCGGATCCCAACAGACAAACTTGAGAGTATCTTTGAGCGCTTTCAACAAGTTGACTCTTCAGATTCACGCAACCATGATGGGACTGGTTTAGGTTTGGCAATTTGCAAGAGTATTATGCAACAACACGGCGGACGCATCTGGGCTGAAAGTGCATTGGGTGAAGGTAGCACTTTTTACGTCACTCTGCCATTATTTAGGGCTTTCCAAAATACCGATTTAGAAGACTCTTCCAACATTCCCTTAATGCATAGTAGTTATGAGCCAACCACAAATAGCCAACTAAGTCCAGATACAGAATTGTTGAGCAAAGGGCGTGTGACTACCAAGGAATTTGAACAACGGTTGATGAAGTTACTTCAGGGAATTTCCCTGAACCAACAAGAGGATAGCAGTGATGACAACAAAGCAAATTCTAGTGGTTGATAACGAGCAATATATTCAAGAAGTTGCCAAGATTTGCTTGGAAACAGTCGCAGGCTGGAAAGTACTGACTGCGAGTTCTGGTCAAGAAGGCATAATTAAAGCTGAGACTTACCAACCAGATGCAATTTTACTAGATGTAATGATGCCAGAGATGGATGGCATCACTACATTTGAAAAGTTACAAGCCAATCCATTAACCAAAGCGATTCCAGTAATTTTGTTAACTGCCAAAATCCAGGCTTACGATCGCCGCCGCTATAATCAGATGGGAATGATTAGTGCGATCGCTAAACCATTCAATCCTCTAGAATTAGCTACTGAAGTAGCCGTAGCCTTGGGTTGGAGTTTAGAAAAGTAGAACAAAATCTATAGCAAATTAATTTATAAAAAGTAGATGTAGAGAAAAATGATTTAAAGGTTTTTTTAGAGGATGTCTGAGAAGTATCAAATATTTCTTGATTCCCCCTAACCTCCTTAAAAAAGCTACGGTGTACACACAAGTCATTTTCACCCCCTCTAACTCCCCCTTTCCAAGGGGGAGAACCGGATATTTTCCCCCTTTCCAAGGGGGAAAACAAGAAATCTAGTCCCTTCCCCTTTATAAGGCTACCGTGTACACACAAGTCAAATTACCCCCCTTAATCCCCCCAAAGGGGGGAAACAAGAAAATCTAGTTCCCTCCCCTTTGCAAGGGGAGGGTTAGGGTGGGGTAAAACTGACGATAAAAACCAGGTGAGTAAACTATTTCAGACTTGTGTATACACCGTAGCCTTAAAAAAGGGGGAACAAGAGTCTTAAAGTCCCCCAATTTATCGGGGGATTTAGGGGGATCTCCAAGGTTTAGATGTATACAAAAAAACTTTTCAGACATCCTCTTAAGTATTAAAGAACACAATGGGTTAAAATCAATTCAATTGTTGTTGAAATACATAATATAAACGAACGACTTAAATAAATTTTAACTTAGTTGCAAAATTAGCTATTTACTACAATTTAAGTTTACCAATAATGTTTTTTTATGAATAGTAATAATTTATATTTATATATGCAATAGAATTAGTCTAACTTTTATTAATAAAATTTAATATATATTTGCTGAACTACTTGATGTTGTAAAATAAGCAGTGGATTTTGTCGATTAACAAATTAAATCGTAATTTGGTTATTTTTGGTAATGAAGACCAAAACAATTGGACATAATCAGCATTTTCATTTCACCGAATTAATATTACGGATGGGTCTAATTGACGAACCACTCATTTTGGTATTATTGCTTTTTCTTCTTCGCTATCACTCTTGCCCGATACTTTCTGATTGCTGGTGGAGCATACTTGCTCTTTTATTTAATTCTGGGGAAGTCTCTCGCCAACAAGAGTTTGCGTTTGAAACCGTTGATGAGTTGTTCCATTAAAAAGGATATTGAATTATCAGTAATCTCCACAGTAGTTTTTGCTATTTCTGGAGCGTTTATGATCTCAGAGTATAACTTGGGAGCAACCCTGCTATACGCTGACATCTGGAAATACGGACTGTGGTATTTAATAGTTAGCTTTATTGCAGTGCTAATTCTTCAGGATACTTACTTTTATTTTATCCATCGGATGTTTCACCACCCTCTAATTTTTAGATGGATGCATTATGGACATCACCGTTCAGGTGAACCAACGCCCTGGAGTTCCTCTGCCTTCGACTTCCCAGAAGCGATGGTACAAGCACTTTTCTTTGTAGTTGTAAGCTTCATAGTGCCGCTACATTTCGTCACCTTAGTTGCTGCACTGATAACTATGACAGTATGGGCAGTGTTTACCCATCTCGGATTTGAGCTATTTCCTTCCTCATCTAAAAGTTACTGGATTGGAAGGTGGCTTATTGGTTCTATGCATCATTCCATACATCATCGCAAGTATAAAGTACACTACGGTTTGTATTTTACGTTCTGGGACAAACTGCTTGGGACTGAAGATCCTAATTATGAAAACGAAACCCAGACAAGGGAGTTTTAATATAGCAGTCCTAAATCAGTTGTGAAATATTTTTATGTTGGCTGTCATTTGTCCTTTGTAATCACAAATGACAAAGGACAAATGACTACTGACTATTTAATTTTTGTCGAATTTTCAAGCTTGTTTGGATTCACCCAACGATTGACAAATTCGTTGTTATGTTTGTAAACCTTGATTTGCACTTGCTTAGAACTTAACTTGACTATTTCGGCAGGAATTCTTTGGACATCGCTAGAATCTGCGCGGGGCTTGTAAAGCCAAATCACTTTTTGCCCAACTTGAAAGTTGTTAGGATTGCTAGTTAAAGCAAGCGTACTTTCTGCCCAAGAGGGGAAAGCAACTGCTAAGTTGATCAAAAGTACTAAGACCACTAGAGTGATTTGAAAAAGTTTCATAATCATCGCACTTGTCTTAGGCCTGATGGGGGAATCAATCTGCTGCTCTAGCATTTAGTTATTGTCCTTCTTTGGGTTCTCAAAGTTAAAAGTTCGGTATTACTAAAACTTCTTTAGGCAATAGAGTAAAAGTTAAAATATCTAACTGATGTCAGGATAAAACGACTTTTAGAATAAAATCAAATAGTCTTGTTTGTTAAAACGATAAATTAAATTTATATATAGAAGATTGTGTTGCAAAAATACGTTTGAGAGCAAATGGAATAGCTGAAGTAACAAGTTTATTTTACGAAAGCGATCGCTGTTTGTCGCCAACCCAAAATAAATCTTTTGGCTGAGACATTGAAGCGATCGCCCTTTGGTGAAATTTAAGCAGCCAAAAAAATCGGGGCAGGTTTCAAACCCGCCCCGACATCTGATATACTGCGCCCAACGGCTGTAGCTACAGGCTTTAAACTATTAACTAAATGCACCATATCTTCTAAAGAAAGTGCTTGACGGGCATCAGAAACAGACTTTTCTGGTTCTGGGTGACATTCAATAATTAATCCATCTGCACCGCAAGCGATCGCAGCCCTAGCCACAGGTGCTACCAACTCCCGTTTCCCGACAGCATGGGAAGGATCTACAATTACAGGCAAGTGAGTTATTTGCTTGAGTGCTGCCACTGCCCCTAAATCTAGGACATTACGAGTGTAATCATCGAAACTGCGAATACCTCTTTCGCACAACACCACATCAGGATTCCCGTGGCAAAGAATATATTCAGCAGCCATCACAAATTCTTCAATAGTTGCTGCTAAACCACGTTTGAGCAATATTGGTTTACCAGCTTGTCCTAAAGCTTTGAGCAAGTCAAAGTTTTGCATATTGCGGCTACCAACTTGAAGCATATCAGCGTGGGCGGCGACTACTTCAATTTGAGAAATTGACATTACCTCCGTAACAACTGGCATATTGTAATGCGATCGCACCCTGGCTAAAATCTCTAATCCTGACTCTCCCATACCCTGGAAAGCGTAGGGAGATGTGCGGGGTTTGTAGACACCGCCACGCAACCCCTGTACTGATGCAGTAGATAGCTTTTGGGCGACTATCTCCATTTGTTCTAAGCTTTCAACAGTGCAAGGTCCGCCGATAATTACCAGTTTTTCACCACCGAAAGCAACTTCTTCCGAGATTTTAACAATTGTCTGGTGGTTGAGATGGGCTTGTGCAGCAAGTTTGGCATTAATCATGGTTTCTATTCTCTTGAAAAATTAAGTATTGGGAATTGAAAAGAGGCAGAGGGACGGGGTGCAGGAGGCAGAGGGGAAAATTCTTCTCCCTTGCTTCTTTCCCAGTCTCCGATAACAACAAAAAAGCCCGAAACCTTTAAAAGTTCCGGGCGCGTTCTGATTCATTGGCATGACGCTATTTACCCGGAATTTATTCTGGGCCAAAAATAAAAGCCATAAAACCAGCTAATGAAAAAAGTCATGACAATGAAATTCTCCTTAAAAAAACAAAAACCGCAGAATTTGTTCTGCGGTTCACCGGGCGGTTTCCATTAGGAAACTTAATTCACTCCCGGTGAACCACCCTATACCAAAAATAAAAGTAGGAATTTGTGTTAAGCATTTGCGGGTTTTTTGCTGGAAAGCTTAATAAATATACCTATGTAGATTAACATTAGCAGCAAGAGTATGCTTTGTCAATACCTGCACAAACTATAAAAAAGCGATAGACTCAGTACAACTCTGGGGATTAAGACTAATAACGCTTTGCACAATTCAAAATCACGCCCTGTTCTGATTGTACTAGTTGCTTATTTGCGTAGACGAAAAAAGCGGCTGGTCATTAGACATCACAATAGTTATATAACCTCAGAAGAAAAAGCCAGGATTGAGAAGTTAAAATATATAATTCTCGTGACTTCATCTTACGAAAGCTTATTGCAGGGAATTGACAACCGCCATACATTATTACCCAAGTCCTCATTGACCAGATCAATTTTTTAGGATCATCAGTCTCATTATGCCCAGTTCCAAAATCTTAACCCAATCTTTCGACTATTATGGAGCTTACCCCTGCCCAGTCTGTCGAATAGGTAAGATTTCTCACATGCCATTGATGGAAGCTATGGCTTGTGATTTTTGCCAAGAGATTTTTACAGTCAACTTAGAACAACAGCAAATCAAGATGCCTTCTAGGCAACCACCTTTAACTTGGCGTTGGAATGGGTTTAGTTGGACAGAAGGCCAGTTGGAAGGTGTGGAATTAGGTTGGGGTTATGGATTAGCAGCAGCAGTTTTTATAATTCTTCCCACTACTCTAATTGGCATAGTAGCTTACTATTTTCCTGCTAATCTGAAGGAACCCATTACCTGGATGCCATATATTTGGACAATATTAACCTTCTTATCACATTTATCAATTATTGTTTGGATTTATATTGAAGTCTATCAAATTCCAGTTGCAGCATATTTTCGAGCGATCGCTCGATGGAGAAATGGAGAGATGGGGAGATGAGAAATCAATTAAAAATTAAAAATTAAAAATTAAAAAACTTCTGCCCCCTGCCCCCTGCTCCCTGCCTCCTGCCCCCTGCCCCTGCCTTCCTCTTTCCCAAAGCCCCATAATCCATAACAAATGATGCAGCGTATAAATCACTCCATCACTCATAATTAAGTTGATTGTCCACCAAAATATCGTATGAGCGATCTGGAGCGGTACTATAGAGTTTTGGAATTAGAGCCTGGAGCAACACTTGAAGAAGTGAACCAGGCTTACAAAGATTTAGTCTTTGTTTGGCATCCCGATCGCATTCCCAAAGACAATCTCCGTTTACAGCAAAAAGCCCAAGACAAGCTGAAAGCTATAAATGAAGCTCGTGAAAAGTTGCGCTCTTTAAAAACCAAACCTCAAACTACATTTAACTCACCGCCACCTCAACAGGAAAAACCATCTCAAACAACCCAGCGACCACCAAAGCAAAACTCAGACTTGAGTGGCAAAGACTACAGTCGAGCAAATTTGAGCAATAAAGACTTATCTGGCAGAAATCTGAGTTATGCCAATTTGAGCGGTGCTAATCTCAGCGATACTTTTATGCACAAAGTCAACCTTAGAGGTGCAAATTTATCTGAAGCAAATTTATTTAGGGCAAATCTACTTTTAGCCGATCTTAGAGAGGCGAATTTACGCGCTGCTAATTTGATTGGAGCGGATCTCAGTGGTGCCGACTTGCGAGGAGCCGACTTGACGGGAGCGCGGATTCGTTCTGGTGAGCGTCTTCTAGTTAAATTAGTTGGTACTAACTTAGCAGGGGCAATTATGCCTGATGGTTCAATTTATCAATAAGTTAGGTTGTGCCATAACACCAAAACCCTCATGTAAAGATGCGATTTATCGCTCATGTAGAGACGCGATTTATCGCGTCTTAAAAAACCAATATATTCACACCAATAACCTTTAACTAAAACGTATTGGTGCATAAATGACTTCTATGCAATGCGATTGAAAACTGCTATATACCTGTTTGCTTGCCTAGAACATTAAAATGAATACGCGATCTACTGAAAAGAGAAAGCAATATGCCTTTTTGCTTGCTGAATCTACCGAAATGAGAAGGCAATCAAGCATTTTCAGAAAGCAATATGCCTTTTTGCTTGCTGAATCTACTGAAATGAGAAAGCAATCAAGCATTTTCAGAAAGCAATATGCCTTTTTGCTTGCTGAATCTACCGAAATGAGAAAGCAATCAAGCATTTTCAGAAAGCAATGTGCCTTTTTGCTTGCTAAATCTACTGAAATGAGAAAGCAATCAAGCATTTTGATAAAAAATCTGTGATTTTTTTTTCACAAGTCGGGAATCTGACCTAGCTTTATCCATCACTACAACCTACGTGTAAAATTGAATATATACATCAAGGCTTTTAGGCATTGTGAACTTTTTTATCGGTTGTGCTGTTTGGGCATATAAAGGTTGGGTAGGCGAACTCTATCCCCAAGGTACTCGCACTGCTGATTTTCTCCATCTCTACAGTCGTCGCTTCAGCACTGTAGAAGGTAACACTACCTTTTATGCCGTGCCTAACCAAGAAACTGTAACCCGTTGGGCTGCTGAAACACCAGCAGGGTTTGAATTCTGTCTAAAATTACCGCGAGATATTACCCATCAAGGGTTGCTAAAACCTTATATACCAGCTGCTTTAAAATTTCTGGAGGGGATGCGCCCATTGGGTAAGCATCTTGGCCCAATTTTTGCTCAGTTACCACCTAGTTATGCACCTGCATTACTTGACGATTTGACCAACTTTCTAGAAGCTTGGCCGCATACAGAAACATCTCTAGCAGTGGAAGTTCGGCATCCCGACTGGTTCAAGGAACCCCATGCTAGTAATTTGACAGCGCTTTTAGAAAAGTTAGGTGTCGGACGGGTACTGTTAGATTCACGTCCCATTTACACTGGAGATGATGACCCCCAGTTGCAATCGGAACGGCGCAAACCTAAATTGCCGCTGCAATTGAGTGTGACAGCACCTTTTACTCTGATTCGGTTTATTTCTCATCCGAATTTATCAGTGAATCAGCCATTTATGGAAGAGTGGGTGAGGCAGATTCAGCAATGGTTACAGATGGGAGTGCGAATTTATTTCTTTGTCCATTGTCCAACAGAAGCGCGATCGCCCAGTACAGCCCGTCACTTCCAACAGCTATTGGAACAGAGTGGTACACCAGTTCCACCCCTACCTTGGAATAACCTTGAGCATCCCCCTAATCAACTCAGTTTATGGTGATCGTATTTAGTAGATAATTGGGGTTGTAATACTTTTCTGTTAAAGAAAAATTTTTCAGAGTAGTTCCACCAAAGGAGGTTGAGATGAGTCGTCTTCTTTATGAAAAATCAGTCTCATATAAAGGATATCTCATCATTCCATTTATTTTTGGCAAGGCGGATAATTACGAAATTTATTCGTATAAAATGCTATCTGAAATTGGGCACAGAAGCAAATTTCACAAAGCAGAAAATCCAGCAGAAATCTATGGAAGTGACGTTAGTAACATCATTGATATTGCTAAAGAGCATATCGATCAAAATTCCGAGTTTGTTCATCGGGGGGATAGTTTTAAGTCTCGCTATGTTTATCGAAACAATTTGATTATCATCTTTCAAGAAGGAGACAAATATTTTTATGACCATTACCCACCAGAGTTATTGAATAATATTGCAGCTCCAAAGTTATTCAAATCTGAATATGAATGTCTGAATTGGATTAAGCAAGGCTTTGGTGGGCGACATCTGCGGCAAAGAGTGATTTGAAGCAGGTAGGAGTATTTGCATTTGTGTATTACAGCTATTTACTTGAAAATAGCTGTAATTTGGAATTTTGCTTTGCAGCATTATTTAAATGTCTGCAATCAACCTTGATTTATGGCGCTTGGCTCCATGTAGATAATTTCCCAAATGTGGCCGTAGAAGCCTTGGGGTGTTTCAAAATATCCAGGCGGACTGTCAGACCCCATCAACAGGCGATCGCCCAGATCGAGGCAGACGTGCATGATTTTGTCATGCCATCCGGCAGGTATATGCTCGGCTGAGGGCGCATCTCCGTGCGTGAGCATCATGACAATTTTGCCGCCAAGACAGTGTTCATAGAACTTGAACGCTGCCTCACAGTTGCCGTTGAACATGAGATAAGGATTGAGTTTCATTGCCTTGGCTCAGTAGATTGGGCTATGGGTTTAACGTGAATACAGCTTGAGAGGTCTCTGGATCAAATGGAACCGAGAGGTGTTCGTGTACTATCTGCCATTCGCCTTGATTTTTCTGGCAGACAGCGGTGATGCGCATCCACGTCTGCATTGCCGGATGGTCTTGGGTTCCTGTGAAGCGAAATAGCCAATGTGCAACCGCTAAGTCTTCACTGACGGTAATCTTCAGGTCTCGTGTTTCAATCTCAAAGGTGTCGGGGAAGTAAGGCAAACATTCTGACCACACTTGACCCCAAGCATCTTTTCCTTGGGTTTGGAAAGGAGGTTTAACATCGAAGACGATGACCTCGGTGGCGTAGTGGGACATGATTTGCTCAACATCCTTGGCGCAGATAGCACGTTGTTGCTCGGCAATTAGTTGGCGAATCTGAACTTCGTTAGTTGCGATCGTGCTTTTAGTTGTCATTGTCATCTCTCCTTTTGGGTTGATGTTGGTGCAGTTACGAATTCTCTGGCAAACCTGCAACTTCAATCACAGGTCGAATTTCAACAGTGCCAACGCGCGCGCCTGGAATCCTCGCGGCGATCGCGATCGCTTCGTCGAGATCCTGAGCATTAATCAGAAAAAAACCGCCCAATTGTTCGCGGGTTTCTGCAAACGGCCCGTCAGTTACTAGCGGTTTGCCGTCGCGTACCCGAACGCTGGTTGCAGTTGCGACAGGGTGGAGTGGGGCGGTCGCGAGATACTGCCCCTTCGAATTGAGGTGTTGTGCCAGTTGCGCGGATTCTACATAACAATGTTCCCGCTCGGTTTGGCTCAGGGCATTTTCCTCCAGGTAAATCAGCAGCAAATATTTCATGGGGTTGCCTCCTTTATTTCCCGTTTTTACTTCCCTTTGTTAGTAAGTCGAACAGTGCTGACTCAAATCGACACCCCGCCAAAAATTTTTATCCTTTAGTACGATCTGGGTATACCTCCCTTGTTTCCCTTTGTTAGTAAGTCGAATGGTGCTAACTCAAATCGACACCTCGCCAAAAATTTTTATCGAGGAAAAGAGAAAAACTGCCTCCTGCCCCCTGCCCCCTTCAATTCAGGTATGATCCCAAACGCAAAAACAGACGTAAAACAAGCGATCGCCTCCCTTTATCGGGCTGAATGGGGGCGGATCGTCGCCATCCTCATCCGGTTAGTGGGGGATTTCGATGTGGCTGAAGAAGCGGTACAGGAAGCCTTTATAGCCGCCGTGAATCAATGGCAGTCCAGCGGCGTGCCCGATCTTCCCCGTGCGTGGATCGTCAAAACAGCCCGATACAAAGCCATCGATCGCCTCCGACGGCGGACACGCCTAACGGAAAAATTGGAATGGTACGCCGCCTCCGGGTTAATCCCAACCCGCGAGGAGCCAACTTACGACACAGACGAAATTCCAGACGATCGGCTGCGGCTGATCTTTACTTGCTGCCACCCAGCACTGGCGATCGAGGCGCAGGTTGCTTTGACACTGCGGCTGCTGGGCGGACTTGAGACAGATGAAATTGCGCGGGCGTTTCTCGTACCCACTGCAACGATGGCGCAACGACTGGTACGCGCCAAGCGCAAGATTCGGGATGCAGGTATTCCCTATAAAGTGCCGGACACAAACGATCTGTCTGTGCGGGTAGATTCAGTGCTGACGGCGATCTATCTGATTTTCAATGAGGGCTACGCGACGACTAGGGGCGAGACGATGGTGAGGGCTGACCTCTGCACAGAGGCGATTCGGCTGGGTCGCCTCGTGAGGACGTTGATGGCACCGCAACCGCCCTCAGAAGTAGACTGCACTCTTGGCGCTGATGTTGCTGCACGACTCCCGGCGCGATGCCCGTTTGGATGAGGCGGGCGATCTGGTGTTGCTTGAAGATCAGGATCGTCGTCGCTGGAACCAACAGCAGATTGCTGAGGCGCTACCGCTTGTTGAGGAGTCACTGCGGGGTGGAACTGGCCCGTTTGGAGTACAAGCAGCGATCGCGGCACTACATTGTCAGGCAGCACAAGCAGAAGAAACGGACTGGTTACAAATTGTCCGCCTCTATGATTTACTCGAACGCTTGCAGCCCTCGCCGATTGTGTCCCTGAATCGGGCGGTGGCGATCTCAATGATAGAGAGTCCTCAGACGGCCCTCGAACTCATTGATGGGCTTGCTTCCCAACTTAATGACTATCATCTATTTCACGCCACCCGTGCCGAGATGCTGCGCCGCATCGGAGCCTCAGCGTCAGCCGCAGAGAGCTACGCGATCGCGCTCATGCTGGTTACAAATGACAGCGAACGCCGCTTTCTGGAGCGTCGGCTGCGCGAAGTTCAGCCCTAATGTCCAGTAAGCTAATCGTCATTTAAATTGCATCATTTTCATGGTAATAAAAGCTGCAAACCCTCTCCCTTGCTCCCTGCCCCCTGCCCCCCTGCGATCTCAATGATTAAATGCTTAACAGCTTATCACCGGACACGCGAAGAATTATTGATTACCTTGATTATGTTCAGTTACTGATTAAACTTCGGTTAAGGGGAAAGGGGAAAGGTAAAAGGGAAAAGCCTTTAACCCAAACCCAGTAACCTTTTCCCAAAGCCCAATTCCAAGTTAAAAATGCTTAACCGAACAGTATTGAAACCGTATCAACCTGCTGCCGTGACACCAATTCACAAAAAATTATGATACAGATGCAAACCATAAAACCTATGCTAATTCTCACTTTCTTAATTTTGAATTTTGAATTTTGAATTTTGAATTGATATGACACCTTCATGATGCCAATCTACTCGGTTCATACGATAAACGAAGCAGTCATCGTCACCAAATTGTCGAGACTCGACAATTTGGAAACCAAAACGTTCATAAAAGCGGTGGACGCGGGTATTGCCAGCAAGTGGATCGACAAGTACAGCTATCACTTGCGGGTCAGCAAAACATCGAGCAAGTGCAAGCTGCATCATTTGGGTTCCATTGCCTTTGCCCAAATCACTCTCTTCCCCAATCCAGATATCAATAGCGCGAAGATTCGCCGGAACATCACCCCAGTAGTGACTATCCTCACGTGCCGGATCGATGATCTGAATAAATCCGATGGGGCGACCATCAATTTCAGCAATCAATTGCTCTCTCCATTCAGGAGCGCGGTCAAGTTCTGTCTCCCAGCCCCAGTCATCGTTAGGATCGGATTCTACCACATGAGGTTGCTCATCCCAATGTCGCAGCAGATCCAAATCAGCAAAGGTAGCAGGGCGGAGATTTATCCTCATCGGAGGTGGTACGTTATAGTTCATAGCTTTACTCAGGTTAGTTAGCACTTACCTATTCATATTTACCGTGGTGTAACCAAATACCAAAGGATAGGGGAATTTTACCAAGAAGCGATCGCCTACGGCGGGCGGGTACGCCATCGCAGAGTGGAAATATATACAAATCTAAAGACTTTATTAAATAGATACCCAGGTAGAAAAGGGGTAGTTCTCCGCTATCTTTCAGCAAGCGATTCAGGGATGATTAATTCTATAGAAAAGCGCTAGCAAAAATTTTAGGCTGGCATTTAATAAACTGCATATAAATCAAAGCCCTGAACTTTTATCAGGGCTTTTTAAATTTAAGCCGAGCAATCGCAGCCTTTTGAGTCTGATTATTTCGTTGAAGCGATCAATTATTTATACAGTAGTGCTAGTGCTGAAAGACTGATGGCAAGACTGGGAAAATTGATGCTGCGAGAAAACCGTGATTTTCATGTCATTCAAGAAATAGAAGCTGCTTTGCGTCAGTATTCTTTACCTCGGTCAAGGCATTTGCATTTTAGGCGAAAGCATCCTACGAAAATTGCTCTATAAATAAATAGTCTACAGAATAAACTACTATAAAGCTATCGGAATAGTGTTTTTAAAGATTATGAGCAACACTAAAAAAGTTAGTGACGACTTGAGCGCTGCTGGACAACTAACTTCTGAAGAGTTAAAACAGGCAGCCCAAGAGGGATTTAAGTCAGTGCTGAACCTGCGTTCTCCTGATGAAGCAGGTTTTCTCAGTGACGAACAGCAGCAAGCTCAAGCGGCTGGACTGCAATATGCTAATGTGCCATTAAAGCCTTCAGAAGCAAATCAAGAGCAAACAGAGTTAGCAATTCAGGAGATTGAGAACTTACCCAAACCAATTTTAATTCACTGTGCTGCTGGAGCAAGGGCTGGTGGTATCGCCTTGATTGCCAATGCTATTAGTGAAGGTCTGACTTATGAGGAAATTAGTCAGAAAGCTCAAGAGCTTGGTTTAAATTTAGAACAACCCCACCTCAAGCAATTCCTACTTGAAAAGTATATTGCCAAGCAAAAATGACTAACTCAGCACCAAGTCGTTTGGGTGAACTCACCAGCCTGTTTTTTAAACTGGGCGTCATCGGCTTTGGAGGCCCGGTTGCCCATATTGCCATGATTGAAGATGAAGTGGTTAAACGTCGTCAATGGTTGACAAGGGAGCATTTTCTAGATTTGCTGGGTGCAACTAACCTAATTCCTGGGCCCAATTCCACAGAAATGGCTATCCACATAGGATACATCTATGCAGGATGGCTGGGGCTGATTGTGTCAGGCGTTTGTTTCGTCTTACCTGCGGTTCTAATTACTGGTGGGTTTGCTTGGGTTTATGTTGCCTACGGTACTCTACCCCAAATTGCTCCTTTACTTTATGGCATTAAACCGGCTGTTTTAGCAATCATCATGAATGCCCTGTGGGGGTTGGCCAAAAAGGCTGTGAAAACTCGCCAATTAGTAGTAATTGCTTTCGCTGTGGCATTACTAACATTGTTATTGAAATTAAATGAAGTAATTGCCCTATTAATTGGGGGATTGCTGGGTATGGTTTGGTTACATTCTGGCGATAAACACGACAAACCAGGAGATAAAGCCAACTTTCTGATTGCTAGTCTCAGCACAGGTGCAACTTTGAAAGCATCAGCTGTACTTGCGGCATCTGTAGCTACTGCATCGACAGCTACTGCATCGACTGTAGCCAACGTTTCTCTATGGCAGTTGGGTTGGTTTTTTCTGAAAGTCGGTAGTGTCTTGTTTGGTGGTGGCTACCTTTTGGTGGCTTTTCTGCAAGGGGGATTAGTTCAAGAATACGGCTGGCTGACACAACAGCAGTTATTAGATGCGATCGCAATTGGTCAATTTACCCCTGGGCCAGTACTTTCCACCGCTACGTTTATCGGTTATCTCATTGCTGGCATACCTGGCGCAATTGTTGCCACCATTGGAATTTTTCTACCTTCTTTTGTTTTCGTTGCTGCCCTGAATCCCCTAATCCCACGCTTACGAGCCTCTTCTTGGACTAGAGCATTTTTGGATGCTGTGAATGTTAGTGCTGTAGCGCTAATGGTTGTGACTACTCTGCAACTGGGGGCAGCGACTTTAACATTACCACAAGCCCCATTTATAGATTTTCTCGGTTTAGCGATCGCGATCGTCTCAGCCATTTTAGCCATTCACTTTCGCATCAATGCTGCATGGCTAGTCTTTGGTAGCGCCTTCATTGGATGGGGTGCTTCACTCTTGGGCTACACTCGATGAAATTGCAAGTATTTTAGATTACTAGCAGATGTTAGCTTGACTTTATACACTTATTCGTTTAAGTGTATTTTTTGATTTAAGCTTTCTATTCTGTCTAGGACTCGAATTGATAGAGATTTTTCTGATTTTTACGGCTTAAGTAAGTCAAAAAATAGATATATTAAATCTTGCTTTCAAACTATTTTCATGTGATAATCACTATTAACTCCGGTAAGTACACTTGTTTTTAGTATTTAATGGTCAAAATTCAAAAATTTAGCTTTTTATCTCTTTAATAGGACTTACGCAAAAAATGCTAAAAAGCTTAATTTATCGAACCGCCAAGACGCCAAGAGCGCCGAGAATTCGTAGAGTGTGCGTCAGTCCTATTTAAAAATAGATGTAGGTTGGGTTGAGCAAGGCGAAACCCAACATTGATCGGAGTGTTGGATTGAGGAACGAAACCCAACCTACAATTTTTTTGCAACAATTTAGCCTTGCCACGCCACTACTTATATTTACTTTATAAATCACTCTGACTTATTTGTGGAAATCAAGTTAACCTAAACCAAGGTGAAATATGTCAATTCAAGACACAGTATCTAATTGGGAACAACTGTTAGAAATTGCCCAAAGAAATACCCCGGCTCGAAGGGTGCGTAGACCAGGGCAATCTCCTTCTACTGCTCCCATCCCTAGCAGTCTCCATAAACTGCCGCTAGATACAGAACCGCCAGTACTGCTCTACCGCGATACCAACTCTTGGTGTCCATTTTGCGAACGGGTTTGGTTTGCTCTCGAAGAAAAAGAAATTCCCTTTGCAACAGAGTTTATCGATTTGACTAACAAGCCTAAATGGTATACTGATTTAGTGCCTACAACCCTTGTCCCGGCGGCGAAAATTGAGGACAAGTTAGTTTATGAATCCAAGGATATTCTGTTAGCCTTAGAAGAAAGATTTGGGCCAACCTTGCTTCCTGAAGACCCAGAGGAAAATGCCGTTGCTAGACAATGGCTTGAGGATGCTGAAACCAATGGTGTGAGAGATATCGCCTACAAATTTCTCAGACAAGCCCCGGAAGATCCTCATGAATTAGCAAGCTTACAAGCAGCTTTTGAAGCGAAATTAGACGAACTAGAGCAACTTCTCGGAAAGTATCCTGGCCCCTACTTTTTGTCAACATTTAGTGTGGTAGATATTACCTATAGCCCCCATTTAGATAGATTGGCGGCTAACTTACCCGTTTATCGGGGATATCAACTCAAGGGAAATCCCCGGTATCCTCGGATCAACGCTTGGTTTGAAGCACTCAAACAGCGTCCCGCTTATCACCGCGTCAAATCGGATGATACCACCAACAATTTACTTTTGCGTCGTCGGTGGGGCGTAACACCAATCGGCAATCCTTTACCACCTGACCCGACTATTAGCCAAGAAATCCAATTTCGGGCAGAAGCAGCTGAAAGGTTGACTGATAACCGAGAAGTTGCTTTAGGAGATATTCTGAAAAACTCCGGGGTGCAAGCATTAGCAGTCAATGGCGACACAACAGCCGTTAAAGAAGCGGTTGATTTTCACCTCAGATTACTGGCTGACTATCTCATCAATGGTAATGGTGCAGCATTACCGTGGGGACGCGTGGGTGGTAAAGATAATGCCGATCCGACTGCGGCTGCGGTTGGTGCTATCACACTGGCCTATGTGAGAAATCGCATTTGTGCGCCACGGGATATGAGTGCTGGTGCTGCAACTGCATTCCGGGCAGCAGCAGATAAAGTGTTGGCATCTCTTTATTAGCGATCGCATTTTCAGGTAAATCTGGTATAAAAGAACGTGAGTTCGACAAGTCTTATTTGACCTCTCCCCCAGCCCCTCTCCGTGTCGGAGAGGGGAGCAAAAAGCTGAAATTTTCGTTGCTCCTCCGTTTCGGAGAGGGAGGTTGTCCGGGAGAGGTTCATCGAACTCACGTTAAAAGAATGTAGACAATACGGTTCGGATAAGGTTTTTTGGTTACACGCCGCTAATCGTAAAGACGGCGATTTATCGCCGTCTTTACAATAATCAGTCCTTTGTAGAGACGGCGATTTATCGCGTCTCTTGCCTTAACCAAACCGTATTAAGAATGTAGAGACGTAGCAGTGATACGTCTCTACAAAGGTTTTAGGTGGAGATATCTTATCGATAATCTTGACTTTGAATGCTTCCTAAACGGGCAGCATCACGAATATTGTAGTCAGCACGAGTAAAGCGATTTAGCTGCATTTCAAAAAAGTCTCGATTAGCTTGTAAATGCTTGGGATTTTGGTCATCTAAAGGATATAAAAGTGCAGTTCGTAAAGCTTGAATTACCGCAGAAGTAACACAATACATTGACCGTTGAAAACTAACTCCCAACTGAATCAACATATCTTCTTCACCCCGGCAATGTTGGCTGTAGTAATCAATAAGATATGGTGGCAAAAAATGCAGCATATCTTGCATTAATAATGTCGGGGGAATGCCAGCAGTACCTACTGGAAATACATCAGCGTAAAGAATGCCATAGTGAAAGTCTTTCTGGTCTTCTGGCACTTGACGCGCTTGAGCATTATAAGATTTTGTTCCTCTAAAGGGTGCAGTGCGGTAGAAAACTGCTTCTACATAGGGTAATGCAGCTTCATATAGCCACATGAAACCCTTGGATTTGGGCACAATTTCGTAGCATTCACCACGAATATAAACGTGATGGTAAATGGGACGACCTGCGATCGCAAATATACCATTAACTAAGAAACTCATTGCCTCTGGGACGCTGCTAATGGTACCTTCATCATAGCGATCGGACATTTCAAAGAATACCGGGGCCATGACTTCCCAGAATAAGCCCAGATTAGCGTAGTATGACATCTGGCGGCACTGTTCCAAAAACATATCAGGAAACAGCTTGTAAAGTCCCAGCATGACTGGGTTCCCTTGGAAGTAAGCTTTAATTGCCTTATCGGCGTTGGCTTTGTATTCTTCAGAATCTAGATAAGGGTCAAATTGTCCACCCATCCCTCTGTGCCACAACATCGCCCGCATACAAGCTTCCGCAAATTCCATGTTAATGCGATCGTGGAACAAGTGATGCAACAACTTCGGCATTTTGAAGGTTTCACCCTTCTCGATAAATGCCAAAAGTTCTGGATGTGCAGTAGCTTCGCCACGCCAAATTCGTAAATCGGCATCATCGCCGGCGTAATGATTATGCAGTTCTAAATACTCTTTGGGCAAGAAGTATTTAAAGAAGGGAAGCGGGTTTAAAAATTCGCGTTCGGCAATATAAAGTAGGTCACGCCAGTAGAAATCCATCGGTACAGCATAAGCTTTGTATAAACCGATGATTTGCATCAAATTTTCTGGAGTGTCGGGTAACATTGCACCGCCTGCTTCTAGGCGGTGAATTACTTCGGCAAATTCGTGTTTGGAAGGAGGTAATTTAATTGCTGTTTTAATTGCTGTCATGGTAATCGTAAATTGGTAGAGACGCAATTTATGGCGTCTGGAGGATAGGTTTTGAAACGCAATTTATCGGGTGTGTGGGGATAGATTATAAGACGCGATAAATCGCCGTCTCTACAAGTGTTTTGATGTATTTTTTATTTCAGCGCTACTTCAGAAATTACGGTTTTTTCTAAAGAGGGAATTGCAGCCACCATTGTTGTAGTTGTGGATTCACTCCAACGCACTAACCAAGTGGGTTGTACTCCTAAAAAGATGATGAAAGCTGCCAAAATTAAAGCTGGGATTTTCTCAGCCCAAAGAACTTTGGGATAGTAGGCGAAGTTATCGAGTCTGCCAAAACAGGTGCGGTTGAGGAGGATGACAAAATAAACTGCGGTTAATCCACTAGCTACTACACACAAAATAGTCGGGATGGGAAAGGCAGAGAAACTACCTTGAAAGACGAGAAATTCGGCAATAAATCCTGTTAAACCGGGAATACCTGCGCTAGCCATTCCACTTAAAACTAATAAAGCGCTAATTAAGGGTATACCGCGTATAGGACTCATTAAACCATTGAGTTTATCTAACTCGCGTGTACCGACTTTGGCTTCTACGACTCCCACCAAATGGAAGAGAATCGCCAGGATGATACCGTGGCTGAACATTTGGGCGACTGCACCAACGAGTGCTAAGGGAGTACTGGCGGCACCAGCTAGCAAGATATAGCCCATGTGACCAACGGAACTATATGCTACCATGCGCTTGATGTCTTTTTGAGCGATCGCAATTACTGCCCCATAGATGGCGCTGATTGCTCCCCAAATTGCCAAAGTCGGTGCAATAATACTCCAAGCATGGGGAAACATACCCAACCCAAATCGCAGCAATCCATAAGTTCCCAGTTTTGCTAACACGCCACCGAGAAGAATGGCAATTGGTGCCGAAGCCTCAACGTAAGCATCGGGTAGCCAAGTATGGAAGGGAATTAAGGGTATTTTAATGCCAAAACCTAATACTATTCCTGCTAGTAAAAGGATTTGCTTTGCTGTTGACAGATTTTCTGTAGAGACTGCATCAAAAGCAAAATTGGTAGAACCACTCAGCCATACCATACCCAAGAATGTCGCTAGAATTAAGGCTCCCGAAACAGCAGTATAAATCAGGAATTTCATTCCAGCATAACCCCGTTTTGCCCCTCCCCAAATGGAAATTAGCAAATAGAAGGGGATTAATTCTAGTTCGTAGAATAAGAAGAATAGCAGCAAATTCTCCGCCAGAAAAGCACCTGCGACTCCTCCACTAACTAATAAAATCATGGAGTAGAACAGCCGAGGACGTTCAGTTTCTTGACTACTGCTGTAAATAGCAATCCAGGTAAGCAGGCTATTTAACACCAACATCAAGATGGAAAGCCCATCAACACCTATTTGATAGCTCAAGCCAAGGGTTTCATTCCAGGGTAAATACTCTTTAAATTGCATTCCTGGATTGCTGATATCAAATTTTAGCAGGATAAACAGGTTCCAGAAGAGAACTATTCCTGAAAAGATTAATGCTATTAAACGAATACGATGCTTAGGTATGCTTACAGGTAATATTGCTATGAGAATAGCAGCGAAAATCGGGAGCCAAATCAAGACACTTAACATAGTAATTTTGTCCTTTGTTCTTTGTTATTTGTCCTTTGTCTTTTGTCTTTTGTTCTTGATGACTTATTCTTAGCCAATGACCAATACAACTCTTTGAGAGGCTGCGCCAAGACTGCGCGGTAGTTGAGCGCAGTCGAAACTCAGTACAAGTGACTAATCACAAAGGACAAAAAAGCTAACTTACTATACTGATTTTTCCAGTATCTAAATCGTAATAACCACCGACTATTTTCAGTTTTTCTGCCTTGATTAATTCAGATAAAACTGTCGATGATTTCAACTTTTCAACTTGCGCTAAAATATTTGCTTTACAAGCGTTTTCTAACTTATCTCCCTCTTTATCTTTTGAGCTTTCTACACTTGGTTTAATTGCTTCAAGTAAACTTCCAATTCGCCCTGGCACTTCAGCACCTTTAATTGCAGCCTCTACCGCACCACATCTTTCATGACCCATTACCAGGATGACTTTAGTACCTAATACTAAGCTGCCAAATTCTAAGCTACCAATTTGCTGTGTTGTGGCAATATTACCAGCTATCCGGCAGACAAATAAATCTCCAAGTCCTTGGTCAAAAACAATCTCTGAAGGAACTCGTGAATCTGCACAACCTAAAATAGAAGCGAAGGGTTTTTGACCTTTGGCAACTTCGACTAAACGCGAATGGGTTTGGTTGGGATTGCGACGTTTTGCTTTGACAAATCTATCATTACCCTCTAATAATTCTTGCAATACCTTGTCGGGGGTAATCTCATCTTCTGCTGGTTTTGTTTCAGCTGCAAGCAAGTTTGAGCCAAGTCCGGCTGTCAATACACCTGTACCGATCGCACCTGCACCAAACTTCAATAAACCTCTTCTGGAAAGATTGATTTGGGGATGTTGTCTGCTCACGAAATTCTCCTCGCAATATTAAACTGTTAGCTTTTTGTAAGATAGTTACTGCTATCCAATTGTCGAGATTTGAAAAACCATATTTAAAAATTGCATTCCCCAAAATGGCCAAGTTACCCACATTCCTAAAAGACTCACTCCTAGAAGAACAGTGAGTGCATAAAACTGGGTTTGTCCAGAGTTGCTGTATTTGAGACCTTCACCACCTAATAGCGAAAATAAACCAACGAAATTAACGATGCCATCGACTACAAAGCGGTCAATCATATCGGCAAGTTGGGAAATTTTGGCAACTCCAAAAATTATGGTCATTTTATAGAGTTTGGGGGTATAAAAGTCGTATGCGATTAAGTCTTGTAACCCTTTCCAAGGGAGGCGAATCGGTTTAGGAATGTTGCTTAAATAAATTATGCCAGTGATGCTACAACCGAAAATACTTGACCAATTTAAAAGTAGTGCGACATCTTTATTTAGGCTTGCCCAATCTGGTAAAAGGGATAAATTTTGTAAGATGAAAGGAAGATGTAGATTAAAGCCAAGTAGAATCATCATCGGCAGAATCATCGGCCAGTGAGCTTCAGGTGATCGCTCTGTCATTTGTGTAGCTTTCCCGCCAAAAAGTAAAGCGAATTCTCGGGTCAAACTCACGGCTGTCAAAGCATTTACCGCGATTATTACTCCCACTAACCAAGGTTGAGTTTCCCACAGCCCATCTGCTAATTCCATCAGCGCCCAAAAGCTACCCAGGGGTGGAAAACCAATTAATCCCAAACTGCCGACAATAAAGGCGATTCCCGAAATCGGGCGACGCTTCCACAGTCCACCAAGTTGGGTTACGTCTTGGGTGATGCTATTCCAGATAATTCCGCCTGTACTCATTACCAATAGTGCTGCGGATATAGCGTGGGTGAGTACTAACAATAGCGCCGCTTCGTCTTGTTGCACTCCCACGGCGATGAATACTAAACCCATGTATGCGCTGACAGAATAGGATTGACAGCGTTTCATATCGATTTGAGCGATCGCAATTAACGAAGCACCCACGGCTGTCACCGCACCAATCGCAACCATCGCTGAGGATGCTATGGGCGAGATGCTTAACACAGGTTGCAATTTAATCAGCACCCATGCACCACTAGCTACTACTACCGAGTTCCGCAAAATCGTACTGGGAACAGGGCCTTCCATCGCTTCATCTAGCCATAAATGCAGGGGAAATTGGGCACATTTACCCATCGGCCCAGCAATTAAAGCTAAACTTACCAGTGCCATAGTTGTCGGGTTGACGTTAGCAGTAGCCGCCCATTCAGCTAATTCTGGATAATTCCAAGTTCCAGCTAAAGGCCATAATGCCAACACGCCCATCAGCAAGAATAAGTCTCCCACCCGCTTGGTTAAAAACGCATCTCTTGCACCTGAAACTACCAACGGCTGGCTAAACCATAAGCCGACTAGTAGATAGGTTCCCAGCGTCAGGACTTCCAAAATTACATAGCTGAAGAACAAGTTATTACACAAAGCAAGGGCACATAATCCCGCTTCAAATAATCCTAATAAAGAATAGAAGCGTCCCCAACCCCAATCCATTTCCATGTAGCCGATCGCATAAATCTGCGCCAGCAAATTCAAGCCAGTAATCACAACCAAAGCGCTGATACTGACTGAGGATATATCCAAAGCAATGGTTAAATCTAAACCAGCCGTAGATAACCACGGAATAAATACTTCTTGGGCTGGATAATTCCAAGTTGCTTGTAAGGCGATCGCACTATGTACAAACGCCAAAAATGTCATCACCAAATTTACATAACCCGCCGGTCTTGGCCCCGTTTTCCGAATGATCCCTGGCGACCAAGGCACGGCTAACAAGCCACCTATTAAGGCATAGCACGGAACTAGCCAAACAGTCTCTAGTAGAAACTGAGCCATTAACTTACCTCTAAATTTGTCATCAAAAATTATGGGTTTTGAGTCAACTGGCGTTGATCCCAGTTAACCCAGGGATGTCTACGACGGACGACGCCTACGCAGAACATACAAATTTATGTTTATTTAATTTTGTTAGAAACAGCTTACCGTTATATCTGTCAAAATGGAATTAGTTAATTAAATAAATTTAAGATAATAACTCTAATTATTTCTTATATAATCAACTATTTCAACAATGAATAATAGGTATTTATTCTTATCTATGCATCGAATGAGGGATGAATCAATAGTTATCATTAGTTTTATCAATTCATATAAATGACAAGAGACGCGATTGATTGCGTCTCTACAAATCGACTAAAGATAATTTATATTTGGGTGATTTTGTCAACCTGCCAGTGAGAGATAGTAATGGCAGGTGGTGAGTCAACTTGGCTGATGGGGGCGGGTTTCATATCCCGGTAGTCTAAGAGTTGGACTACGATGAGGTAGGCGATCGCTAAAATAATTGAAATCGCGCCTGTAAGAATGGCAATTAATTTTGAACGTTCCATCAGTATTTCCTGTAATGCAGGTTATTATGCAGTGCCTATATCCACATAATAGACTCGGCTATAGTCTCTGGGCGTGAGCGAACCGCACTTTAGCACATAAAATATTAATAACCTGAAAGCGACATTGAGCTATTGCCATGATAACGAAACAAGCTATCTTTGACGCTATTGAACAACTGCCAGAGCAACACCTAAAAGACGTGTTGCAGTATGTTCAACAACTTGCACGTACCCAAAAATCACCAGCATCTAACCCACACACCCAAAACAGCGATCGCCTTGCAAATTTCATCGGCGCAGTATCTCACGGTTCTCTAGCTGCTAACTTAGACGACGAATACTGTCAAATTGCACCACTTCCCCAGCGCCAGCTTCCTGCATAGCTTCACGCAAAGCTTGTTCAAAACCAGTGATATTCAAAAGTTCCGTCGTCGCCTCATTTTCTTCTCTTTCTTCTAGATCGGCCAGAAAATCACTCACTACCCGCAGCCTTTCTGGAGACAGTCGCCGTAAACGCTTCTCAGCTTCTTGAAGAATAGTAATGTCATCTTGTTTTGATTCCATAGTTATTTCTATAGCTGATGTTTTTTACCGTCGATTTACTCCCTCCTTTATATGTTAAGGGCAGCTTGTCGTCGCATATCGCCCTAGAATTGGCGATCGCTAAAATGACCGAAATTGCACCTGTAAGAATAGCAATTATTTTCGAGCGTTCCATGAGTATTTCCTATAATGCAAGTAGAATAACTGTATTGAGTCATCAATGAGAATTGCGTAGGCGCAGCCCACCGTAGGTATCGCTATGACTGCAACCACAAAAAAATTTACTTTTGTAGAGTATCTTAAGTATAACGATGGCACGGATACCCAATATGAATTGGTAGATGGAGAATTAATTCCCATGAGCCTTGGCACTGGCAAGCACGGTGGCTTCTCCAAGTTTTTAGAACGAAGCTTTGATGATGAAAGTGCCAAAATGGGCCAGAATTGGACAGCACAAAAGTTTTCTGTGGGAGTGCGATCGCCACGTGGAGGACGCTGGGACACCTCACGAATTCCAGATGTAGTAGTATTACCAACACAGCAGTGGGAAGCACTTTCTAATCGAGAAGCTGTAATCGAACTCAACGAAACTCCCCCCATATTAGTGGTAGAAGTCGTCAGTGAATCTACACAAACTACAGACTATCGCAGCAAACGTTCTGAGTATGCTGTTCTGGAAATTCCCGAATATTGGATTGTTGACCCGATTCAAGAGATAGTAACAATATGCACCCTAGTAGAAGGGTTCTATGATGCTGTTGTATTCCGAGGACAAGAACGTATTATCTCTTTTACTTTTCCACAGTTGGATTTGAGTGCCGAACAAGTCTTGGCAGGACGGAAGTGAACTCTCAATTACTATTATCCAGCCAAACCGTATTGGCTGTACTTCAACAATGAGCCTCAGAACCTCGATGTTGACCTTCTGAACCTCGACGTTGATCTTCTGAGCCTCGAAGTTGCGCCTTTTAGCCTCGATGTTGACCTTCTGAACCTCGACGTTGATCTTCTGAGCCTCGAAGTTGCGCCTTTTAGCCTCGATGTTGACCTTCTGAACCTCGACGTTGATCTTCTGAGCCTCGAAGTTGCGCCTTTTATCCTCGAAATTGCACCTTTTATCCTCGAAGTTGCGCCTTTTATCCTCAACATTGACTTTCTGAGGCTCAACGATAACCTTCTGAGCCTCGAAGTTGCGGCTTTGATCCTCGAAGTTGCACCTTTTATCCTCAACTAACAAATATATCTAACCATTCCTGAATTTACAGGGGTGAGCGTGTAGTAAAATTTGCTCACCTCCGTAAAGTGGAACATGGCTTTAGACTTCTCCGGTCAAAATCTTCGAGGACGCAACTTCAAAGGTAGACAAGACCTTGTAGGTGCAAACTTTAGCTATGCCGACATCCGAGGGGCAAACTTCACCAACGCCAACCTGACAGGGGCAAACTTCAGTCATGCCAAAGCTGGACTGCAACGCTATTGGAAAATAACTTACCTAACCCTTTTCTCGTTGCTGTTTTTAGTACTGTCAGGATTTTTCTCATATCTAACTTATTATTTTTTGCCATTAACATTTAATGCCTCCAGCTTAGAAAAGCAGATTACGGGCTGCACTACTTTAATCTTATTGATTGCCTTCTTTTTAGGTACGATTCTTCAAGGAGTAGGGGCTGGTTTAGAAGCCTTTGCTTTTGCCTTTACTGGAGCTGTAGCCGTGGCTGCTTCTGCCAAAGGCGGAACTGTAGGTGCTTTTATCGGAGCCGCAGTTGGAGGCTTAACTGTCGCAGTAATTGTAATCTTAGCCGTAGTCTTCGCTGGAGTCGTAGCAGCTTTTACCGAAACTGTAGCCGCAACCGGAGCAATAGTTATAATTGTAGCCTTGGCCTCAGCAGTGGCTTTATCCTTTGCCAGACCTACTTCTGGCAAAATCATAGTAGTAATCGTAATCATAAGTGGAGCCTTAGCTTTAGCCTTTGCCGTAGCCTTATTTAGCATTTACATTGGTTGGCGAGCAATGAAAGGAGATGAAAAATACGCCTTAATTCGCAATATCGCTGTTGGCTTTGCTGCAATAGAAGGTACAAGTTTTTGTGGCGCTAACTTGACTAATGCTGATTTCACTGCCGCGACGCTTAAAAGTACAGATTTCAGAAACACTATACTTAGTAATACCTGTTGGCATCAAGCCAAAATGCTTGACCGTGTTCGTCCTGGTTTAACTTACCTTCAAGACTCACAAGTACGTCAACTGCTGGTTACAGGAGAGGGACAGGATACAAAATTTGACCGTCAAAACCTGCGAGGTGTGAACTTACAAAAAGCTAACTTAGCAGATACTAGTTTTATCGGCGCTGATCTTAGTGAAGCCAATTTGCAAGATGCCGATTTGTCAAGAGCAAAACTGAAGCAAACGCAACTAGATGCAACCGATTTAACAGGTGCAACTCTCACAGGCGCGTACATCGAAGATTGGGGCATTACAAATACAACTAAATTACATGGTGTGAGGTGTGAATATGTCTTCATGCGTTTACCCACCAAAGAAGACCCCGACCCGCTCCGCAAACCTGATAATAAACAAGAGGTATTTGCAGACGGGGATTTTGCCAACTTTATCAAGCCAATTTTTGACACCCTCGATCTTTACCATAATCAAGGCGTTGACCCCCGCGCCATTGCCATAGCCTTCAAAAACCTTGCCGAAAATCATCCCGAAGCCGAGTTAGAAATCTTGGCAATGGAGAAACGCGGCGATGATAAAATCTTGCTCAGAGCCAAAACCGCCGCAGGTAGCGATAAATCTCAACTGAGTGCAGAATATTTTGATGATTATAATCAACTTAAAGCTTTATCGCAGAGTCAGCAATTATTGCTGGTAGAAAAAGATAAACGCATTATTAGTTTAGAAAATATGGTAGATACTGCTCTCAAGCAGCCGAAATTTTATACACAAGGAGATACAAATATGTCTGATATCAGTGGCATCAATATTCAAGGCAGCAGTAATGTTAGCGGTATCGCTGGCAATAATTCTATTGCTAATCTGGGAACCATCAGCGGTAATGTGAGTATTGCCCTCAATCAGTTACCTGATGCAACCGATGCCGAGAAACCAGGAATTAAAGAATTATTGTCACAGTTGCAAGATGCAATCATCCAATCCACATATTTGTCAGAAGAAGACAAAACCGAAGCGCTAGAACAGGTGAACAGTTTGGCAGAAGCGGGTAAAAATCCTCAAGAATCCACCAAGCAGAAGACGGCAAAAACTGCAATCACCATGTTGAAAGGGATATTTACAGGCTTACCTGCTGTTGCTTCTTTGGTGGAAGCGGGTAATAAATTATTGCCTGCGATTTCTAAACTATTTGGTTTGGGATAATTTAACGTGAGTTCAACAAACCTCTCCAAGCCTTGATCTAAAGCTTAATTCTTTCCCTCTCCGACTCGGAGAGGGACGGTTTTACGTAGTAAAACCAGGGAGAGGTCTTATAAAAAATCCCTAAGCCGTTAATACTTGCTGCGCTGTCAGTTTTAACTCAGGAAAAGTCGGAGAAAAAATTTGCTGGTTTCCTGTAAATACTGTTTGGTTATAACGTCCTGCATCCAACAAACAGACTGTCACCTTTGCCTCAAGAGGATCAACAATCCAGTATTCAGGGATAGAGAAGGCTGCATACTCAAATGGTTTCCTTTCGTAATCTCGTTTCACAGACTCAGCGCTAACCACTTCTATTGTCAACAGTGGAGGTAACTCAAGCACAGCCGATTTACCCTGAATAGATTGTCTCTGTTCTTCAGTCATCACAATTAAGTCAGGGAGACGGGATTTTTTGACGGAGGTACGAACGCCAGTACCACTAGGGCGAACCTGCCAGTCTAACCCTAGTCGTTGGATTTCCAGATAGAAGCGGATCAACAAGAAAGTAATGATAGCTTCATGCAAATCTGAGGCTGGAGGCATTTCTAGCAGTACCCCATCCTCAAGTTCATAGCGCTTATCAGTTCCGTCATCGTAGGTGAGATATTCCTCAAAAGTATACAGACGTTCTACAGGTTTTGTAGTGGACATACTTTTGTAATTCGTAATTGGCGATAATCATATCTACTTTCTTCATTCTCAGGTAGTTTTGGAATGTAGAGTTAAATTTTTCCAAAATGTCTTTAACTGAAGAAATTCTTTCCCAATTACCCGGCGATGTTTTAGGAGGATTGCGCCAAGGCGATCGCATTCTCACATCTCTGCGCGAAAACACAGCACCAGTACCAACGTTAGTTAAAGAAAGTCAACAGCCTTTAGGCGCTGTAGACTTCGATGTAATTATCTGCGGTGGCACTTTAGGGATTTTAATCGGTTGCGCCTTGGCAGTAAAGGGATTGCGGGTAGCATTGCTGGAACGGGGAATTTTGCGAGGAAGAGAACAAGAGTGGAATATTTCTCGCAAAGAATTAGATGTATTTGTGGAATTGAACTTACTGACTGAGGAAGAATTAGAGAGTGCGATCGCCACTCAATATAACCCAGCACGAGTTAGTTTTGCTGGCGGTACAGAAGTTTGGGTAGAGGATGTCTTGAATATCGGCGTAGATCCAGTTTATCTACTCGCTACCTTGAAAACCCGATTTCTCGCCGCCCGGGGAAAGTTGTTAGAAAACACACCCTTTACCGAAGCAGTGGTTCATCCCGACGGGGTGATGGTAAATAACCAATTCAAAACTCGCTTATTAATCGACGCGATGGGACATTTTTCACCCATCACCCAACAAGCACGCCAAGGTAAAAAACCAGATGCGCTGTGCTTAGTTGTAGGAAGTTGCGCTCAAGGTTTTCCTGAAAATAACTCAGGCGATTTATTATTATCATTCACATCCTTGCAGAATCAATGCCAATACTTCTGGGAAGCCTTTCCAGCCAGAGATGGCAGAACCACTTACTTGTTTACCTACATGGATGCAGAACCCCAACGTTTGAGTTTAGAAGCTATGTTTGAGGAATATCTGCGTCTTTTACCAGAATATCAGGGAGTGGAATTAAGTAACCTGAAATTTCAACGGGCATTATTTGGTTTCTTTCCCACCTATCGCCAAAGTCCGCTAAAAACTCCTTGGAGTCGCATTCTACCAGCCGGAGATAGCAGTGGTAGTCAATCTCCCTTGAGTTTTGGTGGTTTTGGGGCAATGGTGCGTCATCTGAAGCGTTTAACTTATGGCATTTACGAAGCGCTGGAAACAAAACAATTATCTGCAAAAGCCTTAGCACTGCTGCAACCCTATCAGCCGAGTTTGACTGTTACCTGGTTATTTCAAAGGGCGATGAGTGTTGGTGTAAATCAAAAAATTGCCCCAGAGCAAATTAACCAATTACTCTCGGCAGTATTTCAGGAAATGCAACAGTTAGGTACACCAGTGCTAAAACCATTTTTACAAGATATAGTGCAGTTTTCGGCACTAACGCAAACACTGTTAAAAACTGGTTTATATCATCCTGGAATAGTTGCCAAGATAATTCCGCAAGTAGGTTTGGCAAGTTTGCTAGATTGGATGTTACATTACAGTAATTTAGGTGTATACACTGCCTTGTTTTCGCTAAGTCCAATGCTAGAAACATGGATTAAGAATCAACCAAAAGAACAACAATATTATTGGCATCGTTTGATTGATGCTTGGAAGTATGGTTCTGGCGGTGATTACTCAGATGAAACTTAGAATAATATTGGTGTGAGGATAACATGATAGAACGGAAATCATCAGGAATCAAATACTTTGCAGTGCTGATTGGATTCCTGCGCGATCGCCAAGGATTTCTAGAGGAAATTCGCCAAGGTACGAGATTACCAAATAAAATCATTTCTTTGCTAGTTTGCAGTTCCTTATTTATCGCTGCTTATGGCGGAATCATTGGTGCATACCATAGCTGGATGCAAGCTTTATCTTCCGCCATTAAACTCCCAGCCCTTTATTTAATCACACTTTTGATTTGTATCCCAACGTTGTTCTTTGCGAACATTATTTTTGGTTCCAAACGGAGTTTTGCCCAGCATTTAGCATTAGTCTTAACTGCGGTTTCAGTCACGAGCGTACTTTTATTTAGCTTTGCTCCAATCACACTCTTTTTCTTAATTACCACCAATAATTACCAATTTTTAATTCTGTTAAATGTCTTTATCTTTGCCATGACTGGATTTATTGGTGTTTCGTCTTTGTATCAAGCCACGAGTTTAGTTTTAGAACAAGATGATGAAAGTAGTAAAACCCGCCAGAAAATTTTACAATTTTGGCTATTTCTTTACGCTTTCGTGGGCAGTCAGTTAGGATGGACTCTCAGACCGTTTTTTGGCACACCTGGTTCTGTGTTTGAACTATTCCGCGAAAGAGAAGGTAATTTCTATTTAAGCGTCATTAAATCTCTTAGCTATCTCTTTGGATTCCGTTAATTAGTCATTAGCAATTCCACAAAATATACAAACTATAAAATCATGCTGAAAAAGCAAAATCGCGGAATTCAAAAATTTAGTGTTTTAGTTAATTTACTGCGCGATCGCCAGTCATTCTTAGAAGAAATTCGTCTGGGAATCAGATTACAAAATAAAATCAGTTCTCTGTTTGTAACTAGTTCTATATTTTTTGCCCTTTATGGAGCAATTATCGGTGCGTCCCACAGTTGGGGACAGGCATTATCGGGTGCTATTAAGCTTCCGGTATTCTATTTAATTACACTGATTATTTGTTTCCCGACGTTATTCTTTTTTAATGTTTTGTTTGGTTCTCGGAGCAGTATTTTACAGCATTTCGTTGTATTACTCACATCTGTATCAGTGATTAGCGTACTTTTATTTAGCTTGGCACCAGTTACGCTATTTTTTCTAATCACTACACCCGATTCTTATCAATTTTTTAAACTGCTGAATGTATTTATTTTTGGCATTACAGGCGTATTTGGCGTAAAGTTCCTGTATGAAGGAATGCAATTACTTTCTCAACAAGATGAAGTTGGTAAAAAAACCCGCACCACTATTTTAAGATCCTGGTTATTGCTTTATGCCTTTGTTGGTATGCAGTTAGGATGGTTTCTCAGACCATTTTTTGGTGCGCCTGACTCTAAGTTTGAGTTGTTTCGGGCAGTGAAAGGCAACTTTTATTTGGATATTGTAACGGCGATTTCCGAAATTTTAGGTTTACGTTAATCTCAGAAAAAGATAATTAGTCTAGTTCCCAGTGACAACTAGTAGTTAATAAAAACCTAGCTTAATAAAACTTTCCTTCTTCCCAGGCTGCCGCCTGGGAATGGATTATTGAGTCTCTGATACCAATTCTCCATGAAGATGCACTAAATTATAAGAGACAAGTGATGAACCAACTTCACAAACGTCTAAATCAGCCTGAAGGATTTAAAAGTTACAGCCAAATTCGAGAGTGGCTTACTCAAGAATGCCAGGTTGTAGTTGCATACAAGACACTACATAAAATTGTGCGTTACAAACTCAATGCCAAATTAAAAGTACCCCGTCCACACAGTGCTAAAGCCAAACCGGAAGTTCAAGAAGCTTTAAAAAAAAACTTCCAGAAATAATCCAAGTGTTATTACGCTATTTGGGGTAATCGAAGTTTCGATTGAGGAAATGCATTCTACCTGTTATGCCTTCTTACCTGCTACTGGTTCAGCTATATTTTCCATATCGACCAGATTCCACTTTAAACCTTTGCTCCTATATATACGCTTCTGCAAATTTGGATAATCACCGATATCATGGTCTAGCCTTTGACCAACTACTATACATTTGAATATAGAATTGCCCGTGTTTTTCAGCTTGTGCGGCTTACCACCAGCGCGATATCCAATAAAATCTCCTGCTTTAACTGGATAAACGCTTTCTCCAATTGTTGCCTCAGCTTCTCCTAAGAGAACGTATACGGGTTGAGTCGATGGGGGATATTATTCCCCGCACCTCTCATTTAAATCTGGGCGTGCGACTTTCATCGCACCCAGCTTCCGATGTTCTTAGCTTGCGCTTTTGCTCATGTGTTTGTAATCGTGGCAACTCTCGTGAATTGCTTCCAGATTATTTCTTTTCCAGTTGGCGTGGTTTCCGTCGATGTGATGCAGGTGAACCCGTTCCTCATCGATGAACTTTAAGCCGCAGGAGGCACATTTATGGTTTTGCTTCTTAAGAGCTTTAGAGGTTTCGCCTTCGTAGAGCTTGCTTCTGCGTTCGCTCCAGTAGGCTGTATCACCGTCATAGGGGGATTTTGTTCCTTTGACCATGACGTGTTTATTTTCGGAGTAGGAAACTGCTGGGAATGCCTTGTCTAGTA
>NZ_JABXKO010000022.1:0-159819 GCF_017114965.1 Nostoc sp. JL31 | reverse complement strand
CCCAGCCATACACAGATACACCCCTCTCATACGAGAAGTAGATTACCATATTTCGGTATTAGTGGGATAGGTTCAAGAAAATTCAACAGCGCCGCAGTTCATGCTTGTTATAAGCCTCTGTGCTGTGTAAATTTGGGTTAGTTTGACTGCTGTTAAACAGTCTTGCTTTCTGACCCTGGTAGCTGCCCACCTTGATGCTGCTGTCCCTTGTGGATAGGAATTAGGTGCGCCCCCAGTAATAGAGGTGCGGGTTTACCGCAGTGGTGGCTACTGAATCACCTCCGAGCAAGGAGGAACCCACCTTAATTATTTTTTGGCATGGTAAAGCGGGGGCGATTTCCCTGGGACTCCTGCCAAAACTTTAAATCGCTTGTTTAATAAGGTTTATAGCCTTTAATGTGTCAGTTGATTTACTTTTTTAAGTATTAACTGACGGGCGGTTTTGGGAGACGTGACAAAAATGCCTTCAGAACTATTGGTAAATCAAGGGTTTGAAGCGCAGAGTTTCAACACCCCTCCCAGCTAGAGGCGGGTTGAAAGGACAAATTCCTCTCGAATAGTGGATATCACTTCTGTTTCAACACCCCTCCCAGCTAGAGGCGGGTTGAAAGGCAAGAGAGTGAGCGTAAATAAAGGTGGATGGGATGGTTTCAACACCCCTCCCAGCTAGAGGCGGGTTGAAAGATTGACCATATTGATGCGATTGATGTGGAAGTTGTGGCGTTTCAACACCCCTCCCAGCTAGAGGCAGGTTGAAAAAATATATACCATCTTGTTCTTAAATTAGCTCTTTCTCGGTATTAGCATTACTTTAAAAGCTTTATCGACTTTTTGTGACTGGTTCTCAATTTCGATAACAAGCTGACAGGTTTTAGGTGGGTTGAAAGGATAGAGCAACAGATTCTTTGTTTGGAGGGAATGACCTCTGGCTCTATTAGTGAATAATTAATCCGGTTATAAGTTAGATGCACAAGGATAATACTGCCATACTTATAAAGAGATAGCAGTATATAAATGTGACAGCTAATATGTTAACAGTGACATCAATTAGTTAAATATGACATCAATCTGTTAACAGTGACAAATAATTAGTTAATGTACAGCTAACGAGCGCGGAGGGATTTGAACCCCCGACCCACAGAACCGGAATCTGTTGCTCTATCCACTGAGCTACGCGCCCCTACTCTTCCATATTATAGCACGTCTGTGATAAAATTCGCAGCTTTAAAGATAATTAGCTGGGTCTACAGGTGTACCATTCCGACGGACTTCAAAGTGAAGATGAGGGCCAGTTGAGAAACCTGTAGAACCAACAGCAGCGATCGCTTGTCCGCGTTCAACTGCTTGTCCCTCAGAAACATATAACTCGCTGGTATGACCGTAAAGTGTAGTTATGCCATTACCGTGATCGATAATTACCGCTCTACCGTAGCCACCATACCACCCAGCAAAAATTACTCTTCCCGAATCGGCTGCCCGAATTTTACTGCCATAGCTAGCGGCAAAATCTAACCCGGCATGAAAGCGACGATAGCCAAGAATTGGGTGTACCCGCCAACCGAAGGGACTGCTAGTAGAAGCATCGCTAGGATATGCCATTACACCAGTTCCCCGAATGATGATGTTTGTCCGGCTGTTGGTTTTTGCTTGCGCCTCTTCAGCTTCTGCTACCTTTTGTTGAATCAAGACTTCCAGATTTTTGGATTCTCTTTCTAGCTGATTTTGCGCGGCTTCTAAGGCCAGGCGATCGCTATTCAGGCGTTGAATCAATTCTGATTGTGATTGTGCCTGGGTTTGATAATCGGCTTTTTGTGCTAATAGTTGCTCACGAATTAAGCCAATTTCATTTTTTTGCTGTTCTACTTCCGTTTTTTGTTTATCGATTGAGTTTGCTTGGGTGTTGAGTTTTACCAAAATTTTCTGGTCTGCTTGAAACACTAACTTCAACTGATGACGACGGCTGAAAAAATCGCTGATATTTTCACTTTCGAGCAAAACTGCCCATCCAGCAAAAGCAGGCGATCGCTGAAGATAACGCAATCGTGCTACTGTTGCAATTTGCCGCTCCTGATATGAACGTTCTGCCACATCTAAATCAGTTTCTAACTGCTGGAGGCGTTGGGTAGCGAGTTGTAATCGTGATTCACTCTCTTGAAGATAGCTATCTGTAGTTTGCAGATTTTGCTTTAAACCAGTGAGGTGTTTTTGCGCCTCTTGTTGGAGATTAGTTAAGCGATCGCGCTCTCCAACTACACCCTGACGCTGCTGGTTCATTTGTTGCTGCTGTTGTCGCAGAGTATCAATAGACCCTGTAGACGTTGCGTGGGCTGGAATTAATGCCAAACAAATCCACAAAATACAGCAAAATGCAATAGATAAACAGCAATAAATCTGCTTTTTTTCTAGAAATCGCCCTCTCATAGTGCGAACCTAATCAATACGATACTTTCAAACACTATGAGGATTATTCCCAAAATCTAATTCACCCACGCCAACACATTATTAAATTGGTATGCCAAGTTGTAACACAAGGATTCCAGCTATGTCAGCTTTGAGCAGGTATGTGAGCAGGGGAGCAGGGGAGCAGGGGAGGCAGGGGAGGCAGGGGAGGCAGGGGAGGCAGGGGAGGGAGAAGAATTAATAACCAATGACCAATGACCAATGACCAATGCCCCATGCCCCATGCCCCATGCCCCATGCCCAATGCCCAATGCCCATTAATTACGATTAGCTTTCCAGTTTGCCAAATCAGCTAAAGAGCGATCGCGATAACGTCCATAACGCTCTGGTTTACTTTTGATTTTCATTCCTAAATCGGGAAAAATCCCAAAGTTCGGCGGCATTGGTTGGAAATGCTTCGGCGATGCGGAACTAATAAATTCTAATAACGCACCCATCATTGTTGTTGGTGGTAAAACCAAAGCTTCTTTACCCAAGGCTAACCGTGCGGCATTAATTCCCGCCAAGCAACCACCCGCAGCCGCTGCGGTATAACCTTCTGTACCAATCAATTGTCCAGCAGCTAATAATGTCGGACGCTCTTTAAATTGCAAGGTAGGATGCATTAACTGAGGAGCATTAATAAAAGTGTTGCGGTGCATCACTCCCAGCCTGACAAACTCTGCTTTTTCTAAACTTGGAATTAATTGAAAGATTCGCTTTTGCTCACCCCAACGCAGATTAGTTTGAAATCCTACCATATTCCACAGTTGACCAGCTTTATCTTCTTGTCGTAACTGCACCACAGCATAAGGACGTTCCCCTGTGCGAGTATCTGACAATCCCACTGGCTTCAGGGGGCCGTAACGCATGGTATCTTCCCCGCGCTGGGCTAGTTCTTCTATGGGTAAGCAAGCTTCAAAAAATTTCGCCGTTTCCCGTTCAAAACCCTTGAGTTCTGTTTGTTCAGCTTTACAGAGTTCTTCTCGAAAGTGCAAGTACTGCTCTTTATTCATTGGGCAGTTGAGATAAGCGGCTTCACCTTTGTCATAACGTGATGCCATAAAAGCAATGTCACGATTAATCGATTCTCCGACGATAATCGGACTAGCTGCATCAAAAAAGCTGAGGTATTCCATCCCTGTAAAGCGTTGCAAATCTTCTGCTAGATCGGGACTAGTTAAAGGCCCCGTTGCTAAAACCACAATCCCTTCAGGAATTGCAGACACTTCACCCCGCCGAAACTCAACTAAAGGATGACTCGCTAAAGTTTCAGTTAAATCTTGGCCAAATTGTCCCCTGTCTACAGCTAGCGCCCCACCAGCCGGAACGGCGTGTTCATCAGCTTTTGAGATGACAATCGAACCGAGTTGGCGTAACTCTTCGTGCAATAATCCCGCCGCGCGATCGCTTGCCATTGCCCCAAAGGAATTACTACACACTAATTCTGCTAAATGTTCTGTATGATGAGCCGGACTAAATCGCTTTGGACGCATTTCATGCAGAATTACTGGCACTCCAGCTTGCGCTATTTGCCAAGCTGCTTCTGTCCCAGCTAGTCCACCTCCAATTACTTGTATCGGTTGTGTTTCCATAGTTAAATTTTTAATTTCCATATTATAAGTATCCATCAGCATTACAAAAGTAAAATTAAATCAAAAGCCATGTTAAACCACAACAAGTGCAAATAAAGTATTGGGTCGATTGTAACGTTGAGACTGCACTCTCAAGATTTTTTACAATCGATTTTGCTGTCACATGAAAAGCCATCGTCAGCACTGGGCTGAACATTTTCCAACTGGTACACTGTCAGGAAGTGCGTTAGCGTAGCTTACCGTAGGTATCGCGTCCTCAGCCCTTCCCTAATTGCATGAATCAAAAAAGTAGGATTTTTGTATAAACCCTTGATTTTTCCTTTTTCCAGATGATACATTCAGTATGCATTCAATAATTAGTTAACAATGCGTAATTCGGACGTGATTTATGACTAAAAACAAAATCAAAAATAAGGTCGTTTTAAATCTAGCTCCAGTTATGTTTATTGAGGAAGTAACAGATGATGAGGAATTAAAAAGTGTATACGGTGGTGAAACGCCTCCTGATTCAGTACTAAACAGTAAGATTAATTCTGCTCTTGTAAATTACGGTATTCCATCTTCTGAAGATCCTAATAACCCATATACATTAACAGAAGAGGCGGTGTCTGCTTTCAAAGGAATTGCGGTTAATGAGACGTAGTAGATACAAACGATTTCCATTAACTATAGCAATATTGCAATACTAGGACGTGTTTTCAAACACGCTCTATTCTCAAAAATAGGCTAATCTAAGTAATCCTGGAATTATACAAATGGCTCATCAAAGTCATTTGATATTGTAATCAAATCTTTGGCACTACCAAATAACAGCAGTTTTCACGAGTCCATGCTTGGGAGCGTGTTCAACTTTGGCAACAGACAATAGACTTCTTAACATTGTGGGGATAAGGGGAAGGGGTAAAGGTATGGAATTTTCCCTTACCCTTTACCTTTAACCTTTCCCCAACATCTTACAAAAGTTACTTTTGCAAGATGTTTAATCAACCCAATAAATTAACAAGCACAAGCTTGTCTGAAAGAAAAGCGATCGCTATCCCCAAAAAAAACTTAACATTAATCTTAGAAGTGTTAATTTTTCATCACATAAACTCATGGGTTACTACATCGCTCCCCGCTTTTTGGACAAACTTGCTGTCCACATTACCAAAAATTTCCTGAAGCTTCCTGGCGTGCGAGTTCCCGTGATACTGGGTATTCATGGACGCAAAGGAGAAGGTAAAACATTTCAATGTCAATTAGTCTTCGAGAAAATGGGTATCGAAGTAACTCACGTATCTGGCGGCGAATTAGAAAGTCCAGATGCGGGAGATCCAGCGCGGTTGATTCGGTTGCGCTATCGGGAAACAGCAGAACTGATCAAAGTACGCGGCAAAATGTGTGTACTAATGATTAACGATTTAGATGCTGGTGCTGGACGCTTTGATGAAGGCACTCAATATACTGTAAACACGCAGTTAGTGAATGCCACACTAATGAATATTGCTGATAATCCCACAGATGTGCAGTTACCGGGAAGCTATGATTCCACACCTTTACATCGTGTACCGATTATTGTCACAGGTAATGATTTTTCCACCCTTTATGCACCGTTAATTCGGGATGGGCGGATGGAGAAATTCTACTGGGAACCAGATAGAGATGACAAGGTAGGAATTGTTAAGGGGATTTTTGAACCAGATGGATTGTCACAGAAAGAAGTTGAACAGCTAGTTGATACTTTTGTCAATCAGTCTATCGACTTTTTTAGCGCTTTGCGATCGCGTATTTATGACGAACAAATCCGCAACTACATCCATAAAGTAGGTTTTGAGCAGATATCCTTGAATGTGGTTAACAGCACTCAAGGGCCACCAGAATTTAAAAAACCAGATTTCAGACTGTCTCACTTAATCGAGTCTGGTAACTTCCTGGTTGGCGAACAAAAACGGGTGGAAAGTTCCCATTTGGTTGATGATTACAATCGACTAAATCGAGGTAGAAATTCTCAATCCACACCACCTGCTGTTGTAACACCAATTAGTCAGCCATCAAATGGCGCAACCAAAGAAGTAAAAACTAATCAATTCCAGAAACAGCAAGCATCAAGTGCCCATTTAACTTTAGAGACACAAGAACAGATTCGGCAATTATTGTCTCAAGGTTACAAAATTAGTATTGAACACGTAGATGAGCGCCGTTTTCGCACAGGTTCTTGGCAAAGTTGTGTTCATAGCCACATTGATGCCGAATCTGATGCCATCTCAAATTTAGAGGCAACTTTGTCAGAATATAGCGGTGAATATGTGCGCTTAGTAGGTATCGATCCTCAAGCCAAGCGGCGGGTGGTGGAGACAATTATTCAGCGTCCAAATGGAAACAATTAGGGGCAGATGCAGCAGAATCCGGGAGTTAAAAATCGGAAGTTAAATCGACGCTTAGAAACTGCATCTAAACAGACTAAACCCGCCCACGCGGGTTTAAAAAGCTTTATTTTCTATTAGCTCATATCATTTCTGGCTAATTATACCAATTTGAAAAAAGAATGCAACAAATAGACCATTTGTAGAGACGCGATTCATCGCGTCTTTACCCAAGGATATGTTGTTGCAATCATTAATTAAATTGGTATTAGCTGCTAAAGAGATAGTGTTTTAGCTATAGCAACGCCAATGCTGTTCGGTTAAGGCAAGAGACGCGATGAATCGCCGTCTCTACAAAGTCAATCCTAAATCATTTGTGAACAACAAAAACCCCAACTTCTTAGAAAAGTCGGGGTTCTAAGGCTACGAATTAGATTCGCCAGATTTTTTGTCAATTCTTAAACAACAGGAAACAATATGTTTCCTCAATTTGATAGCTGAATTTTTCCCTTTTACCTACAAGTACTGGCTGAAGCTGAGGTCATCGTTCTTAAATCGCCTGTAAATGCAGCTGTATATTGATAAGGTGATGAACCAGAGCAATACATGGAATTTGTATAGGTGTTACGGGGAGTCCACCATGACGTTGCTTTCACAGTCAAATTTGTGCCATTCCATGATAGATAATTGACAAGTAAAGAGTTAGTTTGTCCATTATCTGACTTTTTAGAAGAGAAAAATGTGGCATAATCAACCTGGCCATTATCTGGATTAATCCGGGCTATAACTGCGGCTTTTGGCCCGCCTCCATTGCCATAGCTAGGCAACCATCGACCACTAGCAAAACGGCGAAAATCATTACCTGTCTGACTGCCTGTGGAAGAGTAAATGCCATATAAAACATCACTTCCATTCCAATACAATCCGTAACCTGTACCATCGTCATTTGTTGTCTCGTAATCATTACGACACCATGCTTTTATGCCATTATTAAAGCGGATAGTTACAGGGTTTTTGTTATTTGAGAGTTGCTGATAACCAATGTAAATTCTTGCTGTTCCATTAACTACTTTGGGGCCATTTTTAGCTGCGATTGTCGCTTCACTATCATTGCAACTGAATGTCACAGAATCGCCGATCGATGTATTTATGGTTTCGGCTAAAACTGGAGCAGTTTTTTGTGTGATAACTAAGTCACTTACTAAAATTACAGACAAAGAAATGCCCGCAAAATACTTGTGTAATTTGCCAGAATAAATCATGTTATGAATCTGCCGAGACAAGGAACGGAAAACACCGTATCACTATAAACTCTAATCAGTATTTATACAAGCAAAAAGGTTGAAAATACTATATAGCAAGACTCTCAGCGCTCCAAAAAGTTAAGCAGAGCTACAAAATCCCCGTTCTAATATGCATGATGATGCATGATAATAGCTGTATATAATTGTTGTTTATCAGAGAGCATTAGTAAATATAAAAAAATGCAATAGGTTATGATATGTCATAAACAATTGCAGTATTTTAGAAAATAATTTTAATCAGTAAAGTCGCCTGTGTTCGTTCCCCACAGCCCTTGCAAGAAGATTTATTGCTCTCTGTCTTATGCTTTTATCCGGGCTGTATTAGGTAGTTTTAGGATTTTCAACTGATGCTTCTCCAGCAGCAGCTTTCAGGCGGCTCAATCTGCTTTTGCGAACCCGTTCACTATCGCGAATCCCACCTGCCATTTCATATTCGCTGCTATCTTTGCCATATTTAAAAGCAACCCCTCTTACCATCTTGTCTGTAAGATTACTTAGGGCCTTTTCCATTGCATCAATTTTAGTTTTAGAAGAATCAATTACAGTTAAAGCAGTGTTATAAGCATCAAGCATAGTTCTTAGCTGCTCAATTGCTTGACTTAAGCTTTGCAAATCGCAATTATCACCAAAACTCATATTTGAATCAATTGCTTTGAGTCCAGCGGATCTCAACTCAGCTTTTTCGAGAACACGGGATGTACGTTTTTTACGAGACATCAATATATTCCTTAGAGAGGTTTATAAAGCTACTTTGCCTTACTAAAGCTGTTTTTTGGTTCAGTAAAATTAGTGATAATTATATTTGTTAAAAAAATCTCAACCAATTTGAGTAATTTTTCTTGGTTTTCAGTTTTTACCTATTTTTCTTTGCAATTGCTTTAATCTTGATGAGAAACATTGCAATGTTGATGAAGAACATTACAATGTTGATGAAGAACATTACAATGTTGATGAGGAACATTACAATGTTGATGAGAAACATTTCAATGTTTATGAAGAACATCGCAATCTTGATGAAGAATATTGCAATGTTGATGAGGAACATTACAATGTTGATGAGTAATCTTGCAATGTTACAGCAGTTTTCAGGTGTTTAGACCACGAATTAGATGGAGAATGTGGAGTAGGCTTGCCGTAAGCGTAGTCGAACGGGAGTAAGGAGTGGGGTATGAAACAGCAGGAGGAGACAAAGGCAGTTATTTTGTTGATACTGCCAGGAAAATTCATAGTCTGGGAAATATAGCAATCCGTAGGAGGCAAGAGCAAGAGGCTATAGGCAATAAGCGACAGTCAAGAAGCCTCTTTGAGTTGTACTGAATTTTTTCGTAAATCAAATATTGATTTGGCTACTTAGCAAGTATTGACAGTAATTAAGTATAGTAAATCTCCTTACCGTGAATAAGTTCTATTTAATACAGTTAGATATTTATAAGATACTTATTTTCTCATAAATATTTCAATAAGTGGTCAGACAAAAATATTTACAGTCATTGTGATTGCTTTATTGCGCAACTCTTGGAGACGCTACCGCGTAGCTTGCTTCTCCGTAGGAGTACGCTCCATTCGCAATGACATTGTGTAATTAATTTTGTCTGACTACTTACTGCTTCACTCATGCCATTTATATTCCCAATACAAAGCTTTCAGAACGAAGACAAAGTAATATTTAGTACTATCATAGGGCGATCTTAGTGTGCCAGTTGGGTAAGTCTTAGCTAAGTATAAATACTTTCCCCCCAACACATCCCCAATTAGTGTGAGTCGTCCCCAGTCATCCCCATATTTATCCCCACTTACTCTTCATTTATTTCTGGAGATGCTTCTAAAAAGCCAGCAATTGGGAGAGGGAATTCACCGTTATTGAGTAGTATTTCAAAGCATTCATCTTCTGAAATTCCGTGTTTTTTAGCTTTGTAGGCTAGTAGCTCTTTAAACGCTCCGATATTTCTTCTTATGTAGAATGAAGTTATTGAGGCTAAATTAGCCCTTACAGATCGCTCCATTAGCTTTGAGGCTACCAAAAACCAATCTTTATCAAAATCTGATAAATTTACTGATCCGACATTTAATTTAGCCATTTTTTACTTTTTTATTTTTTCTATATTACACTTGTTTGATACTGGTATGGTTGTTTGATACTGGTGATGTAAATTACGTATACTAACTTTTTGATATACTAATGTTAAACCTATATAACATTGGTATATTAAAGAGGTGGACAAATATACAACATCTGACCAGACCGGTATACGCTACAAGATTAGACAGAGGATAGTAACTTTTCTTGTAGCTACTTGGACGCGTCTTCTACATGTCTAAGACTGTCGGTTTCTTGTCCGTTCCTTGTCTTGTCCACAGTTTGACTTACTACTAATAGAGACAATATTAGCTACTGACCAAGGCACGACCGCTAACGATTCACTTGATGAGCTTGAATATACCCGAACGATTGTTGCTGGGAAATTAAAGATACCAGCAATAACTCTTGTTCGTTATTTAACATTAGGTGCTGATTATATTCCTGCCTTGAAAGCTTATGTATCGGATGACGACCCTTTGAACGGTAAACAAATTTTGGAGTCTAATATCAAATATTTAGAAGAAATTCAATATCTAAAGTTACATTATTTGCCTTTGCGAGTAACTGAGATTTTGAATCATAAATATACAGCACTGGAGAGTGGTTGATTATGAATATTTCAGAACTTGTGACATTTTTGAACGGTGTTTCTAATATTCTGGACTCTGTACAAGATTCACCGGAATTAAAAAGATTGGTCAAATCAAGATATTACTCGACAAGTAATAATCTAGTTTTGGCTGACATTCAGCTAGTAATCGAGGAAGTATCTAAGGGATTAGACCAAGCAAATAAATTTGAATTAGATCAAAAACTATTAGAAGAATAAATCATACAACTAAAAAATTATGCTCTCAAACATCGGATTTCCGTTATCGATGTCATTGAGATTTTATCTTGCAAATTTACCAAAATTGCTCTTACAATAAAATCATTCTTTTCCGCTATTGTTTGCGTAAGTCTTAAGATGATTACAATAGAAAATTATCTGGTAAATCCACTTGCACATAAAAAGCTATGCTTTTTTGAGGTGGAATTATTAGGGTTTAACTAAGTAATTAATGGGAGCAAAAATGATATGGTTGGAATTGCGATCGCAGGCACTGGATTTGGTCAAAAAGTCCACATCCCTGGATTCCAAGCACATCCTCGCACTGAGGTAGTTGCTGTTTATCACCGAGATATCAATAAAGCCAAAGCCATAGCAGAATCCCATAATATCCGCCACGCTTGCGACTCACTTACAGATATTGTCGCCTTACCAGAAGTGCAAGCAGTCAGCATCTCTACACCGCCCTTTTTGCACTATGAAATGGCAAAAACCGTATTACAAGCTGGCAAACATTTATTACTAGAAAAGCCGACCACTTTAAATGCAGTTGAGGCGAAAGAACTTTATCAGTTAGCTAAAGCAAAAAGCGTCATTGCGACTGTAGATTTTGAATTTCGCTTTGTACCAGCATGGCAGTTGTTTGCAAAATTATTGTCAGAAAACTATGTAGGTGAGTTACGCCTAATTAAAATTGATTGGTTAGGTTCTTCTCGTGCTGATACCTCACGTCCTTGGAATTGGTATTCTGATAAAGATAAAGGAGGCGGTGCATTGGGATCTTTGGGTTCTCACGCCTTCGATTATATTCACTGGTTATTCGGGCCAGTGCGTAGATTAAACGCCTATTTGAGTACTGCTATTCCTACACGAGTTGACCCGATTAGTGGAGAATCTAAGGCAGTGAATACAGATGATAACTGTATATTAACCTTGGAATTAGCGAATGGTACACCTTGCCAACTTTCTATCAGTGCGGTTGTTCATGCAGCAAGAACCCATTGGGTAGAAGTATATGGCGATCGCGGTACATTAATTGTGGGCAGTGAAAATCAAAAAGATTATATACATGGTTTTCGTGTTTGGGGTTCCCAGCCAGGTAAACCTCTAACGGAAATAGAAATACCGAATCGGTTAATTTTTCCCAAAAATTATGCTGATGGCCGCATTTCGGCATTTATCCGCGTAGTAGACCAATGGGTGCAGGGAATTGAACGCAATCAGGAAATTACCCCATCACTACGGGAAGGAATTTATTCTCAGTTGTTGATGGATTTATCTCATGAATCTCATACAAAAGCAAGTTGGTTAGACGTACCCAGTTTGGAAGAGTTTCTTAGCAACTAGAGAGAAAATGAGCAAAACTCCCCGTATTCGTATCCCCCTGGAAGTCAAGAAATATGTTTTTGAACGTGACAAATATCAATGCCAAAGCTGCGGTAAAACTACTACAGAAACTCACCTCAGCATTGACCATATCATTCCCCTGGCCCGTGGTGGTCAAAATGATATCAGCAATCTCCAAACTCTCTGTCTTACCTGCAATCAGCAAAAAACAGATAATATTGACCCCCGTTTCCGGCGATATTTTCAGCTTTAGGCTACAATCATGTGGGCTATTCGTTTCTTATTTCTATGCCTCAAAATCACAATAGCAATTCCCGAAGATTCCCCAATATTAAAACTACAATTCTTTACCTCTTCACCTTTATGACTGTTTTAGTAATAGCCTTTCCCTGGCTATATGAGGTTAAAACTAAAGCTGGGATCAATATATCACGTAGCCGCCATGCAGGAACCTTTTTTGAGAAACATACATTTGGACTCTTTAGGTGTGAGTGGCTTTATCCCTACCATTGTGATCGCTCTCACGTGAAGTAAAGAAAATTACAGCATAATTCAAAATTCAGAAGTCAGAATGGGCTACGCCCCGCTGCGCTAACAGTAGTAAAACAGGGTGCATTACCTGGACTTGAGATGAATCGTTGTGTACAACACTTTTCTTGAAATTCACTACCAAAAGGAAAGGGGATAATTATCCCCTTTTCTTTGTGTGAAGTTTTTATCCAAAAATTGACCTCGTTCCCAGTATTTAGCTGGGAACAAGGTTTTGACTTAAGTTGATACTAATGTTGCGCTGTGAGTTCCTAAATCTATCCCAACTGATTTGAGATAGAACTGACATCAACGGCTAATTTTTTGCCCAACTTGAGCAACTGAAGACACTGATTATCTCCTTCATTGCCAACGCTAGTAATACACACTGGCGCTATCTGACTGTGCAGACAACTAAAATATAATTCTTGCGATCGCTGTAGGGAAATATCAATATTTAGTTGATCCCCGACATCAATCAATCGCTCCAATAGTTGGATATCTGCATTAAAACTACCATTGGCATCGTGCAACAATTGCCAGAGCGATCGCGCAATTAACTGTTCTAACATCTGCTTACCGTCAGGAATATTCAGCCGACAACGCAGATGTTTTGCTTCAGTTGCGATCGCCTCCAATTCTAAGATGTGATTCCAACTCTTTTGGGGATCGGCGATATCTTGCTCAAGCGATCGCAATGTCATCAAACAGCGATGCCCTAAAGCAATATCTGCTGCTACCTGCAATTCTTGCGGTACTGCGATTTCATCTCGATGAAACGCCATCAGCACCCCATAATTATCACGGTACGCTTGAGTATACAACTGTCCTAAACGTGTCAGTGTTTCCTCACTAAGCAGCCGCATAATCCGGTGGCGTTCTTCAGCAAATAGATTTTGTAAGCTGAAAGCTTCTTCGCCAAATAGCTGTGTCATCGCCAAGATAGTATGAGCCGCACTAGCTTGTTTTAGTGCCCCAAACAGCTTTTCTTTTAATTGGCTGTAGTTACGTCTCCCAGTAAATTGTTGAATGCCACAGTGGAAATCCCAGCCTCCCAAATGCAGAACTGCAAAGACCAAATGTTCACTTTCCCAAGTAATCTCTGATACCAGCTTTAAATTTCCCACAGCCAGAGTTAGCGATCCCATCCGTTGCATTTGGTAATCTAACTCATTGGCTGCGTAGCAGTAAACCCGCTTATGGTAACGCTGAGACTGTTTGTCAGCAGCATCTTTTCTGGGTAGGGAATTGTGCGCCTCTGCTGGTTTCTGATTGCTAAATAGGGAAGTAATGGCGTAATGGGCTGCTACTTGCTTAAAGCCAAGCTGGGCAGTTAACACGAGTTGTCGATAAATTTCTGCACCGTGTTTGAACTGATCCACATTACTGGGGGCTAAACCAAGACGCTTGACGAAGCCTTTTTCCAACTGCACACCAGCCACATCCCCGGCCAATTCCAAAGCACGGGCAGCGTAGCGCAGAATTTGCGTCCCCTCTGGACGGGAAATTTCTTCAAAAAACCAACCGCAACTAGTGAACATCAACAAAGCGTGACGCTGCATTTCTAACAGGCGCAAAGCGTCTACTTGTTCGGCTGCGGTTAGTTTGTGGGTTTGATGACGGGCGAGAAAACGGTTGACATTGGTAGCAGAGCGATCGCGCAATACTTGGATATATTCATCCCGTGCTAACCAGGGATCGCGAAATAACTGTCTACCATGTTCTGCATACACCTCAGTTAGCTGATCCCGTAGCCAATTTAGGGCATCCCGTAGGGGACGACGCCATTTCTGATGCCAAACACTACCTTCCCCACCGCAACCACAGTCATCCTCCCATCTGCCGACACCGTGGGCGCAACTCCAGGCTGTGACTGACTTTAATTCCACTTCCCAGCCGGGAGAATTTAAGCTCAGGTAGTGGGCGAAGTTCGTTACTGTCCAACCTTGTTGAGGAAACTCTTTAGTAAAGGCATAGGCTAAAGTTTTCTCTGTTCCCTTCTTGTGATGTCCAAAGGTTTCCCCATCCGTCGCCACAGAGATTAACTGTGCCAGACGATGATCCCCACGCACTGCCGAACCGATACGTCCGGCAAAGTGACTGGAGTTATAAACCACATCACTAAAACCCATGTCCCGCGATATCGGGCCATCGTAGAAGAAGATATCAATGTAGGGTAATTCTTCTTTTCTACCATCGTTGGGGCTAGTAGCGATCGCCTCCGGCGGGGCGTAGCTTATCGCACTCAGAGGTGAAGATGAAGTGTCGAGTGTGGGCTTCAAATAACAACGATAGGGACGGGTAGAATCAATCTGACTACCGCCGACTTCGATCCATTCAGGATGGGGATGATCTGGAGTGGGGAGGGGACGGCAACGCAATGCTTGAGATGGTGCAAGGATAATGAAGCGAATACCCTCAGCAACAAGAGCTTCTAACGTGGCGTAGTCTACAGCAGTTTCTGCTAGCCACATCCCTTCGGGATCGCGCCCAAAGCGGGAGCGGAAGTCTTCTTTACCCCAGCGAATTTGAGTATATTTGTCGCGCTCATTCGCCAGAGGCATGATGATGTGATTGTATACTTGCGCGATCGCATTACCGTGACCATGCAAGCGTTGGCTACTCTTAGCATCCGCCTCTAAAATTCGCTGATAAACTTCCACATCGTAGCGTTCTAGCCACGACATCAGCGTCGGCCCGATATTAAAACTGAAATACTCATAATTGTTGACGATCCCCACCACTTCACCTTGGTCATTTAAGACTCTGGCAAAGGCGTTTGGACGATAGCATTCCCAATGAATCCGCTCATTCCAATCATGGAAAGGTGCAGCGCTCGGTTGGCGTTCAATTGCGTCCAGATAAGGGTTTTCCCTTGGTGGCTGGTAAAAATGACCATGCACCGTCACATAAACACCATTAGCCTTTCTCAGGGGATCGGTTTCTTTGGTGTTATTGGGATCTGAATGTAATGTTAACGTTGAGCCAGAGCTAGCTGGCATTTCAGCAGCAGAAGTCATGTATATTTAATCCAAAACAAAAAACTTGCAGTTGCACCGAAAACATTGTGTGTAAACCTTACTACAATAGTTTGAACACAAAATCCGGTATAAACAACAACTATGAGATCCAACTAAATTTTGACAAAGCTGTTTTATTGTAGTGGGAAATCTGCGTTATCGCACAGCCCTTTCCCTGAAGGCTTAAAGTAATTAGCCATTGAACAAAGCCTCAGTTAGGGGTTTTCTCTTCTTTAGCGTCAATCAAAATTTTAATTGTCTTTTAATAATTAAACCCCATTTTTGATGTAATATTTTGGCTAAAATTCATACTTTTGCAACAAAAGATTACAAGAACTGATCATATCGCAATTTTGCTTTACACAACATCGGCAGCAGTGAACGGAAAACAGTACAATCTCTGAATTGTTCTACAGGCGGTTGAGAGTACCATATCGGAGTGCTGAGTGAAAGTGATTGTTAATTCAACACTCCAAATTTGAAACTTAGGATTGCTCGCTGTGAATGATACCCTCAACTTAAGACAACAAATGTCAACCAAAAACATTATTCTTTTCGCTTTACTACTGTTTATCCCGGTTTCTGTAGCAGCTCACTTTCTGGAATGGGGAGAATTGATAGTTTTCATTACAGCTGGATTAGCAATTCTGCCCTTAGCAGCTTGGATGGGTACAGCCACAGAAGAAATTGCTGTCGTAGTCGGGCCATCACTGGGGGGCTTGTTAAACGCCACCTTTGGTAATGCTACAGAACTAATCATCGCCCTAGTAGCGCTAAACGCTGGGTTAATAGATGTAGTCAAAGCTAGTATCACGGGATCGATTATTAGCAACTTACTACTGGTGATGGGTTTTTCCATGCTTTTGGGAGGACTGCGCTACAAAGAACAGACATTTCAGCCAATTGTGGCGCGGGTGAATGCTGCTTCGATGAATTTGGCAGTGATTGCCATTTTGATGCCAACGGCGATGAATTATACCTCTCAAGGAATTAACGAAGAAACAGTGCAAAATCTTTCTATTGCTGTTGCTGTAGTGTTAATCCTGGTTTATGCCCTAACGCTGCTATTTTCGATGAAAACCCACTCCTATCTATATGATGTGGGTGTAGCGGAGACAGAAGAAGAGGAAACCCCTCACGCGAAACCAAATATGATGTTGTGGGTTGGTGTCTTGCTAGTATGTACCTTGCTAGTGGCACTTGAGTCAGAAATGCTAGTAGATTCTCTGGAAGTGGCCACATCTCAACTAGGTTTAACGGCGCTGTTTACAGGGGTAATTTTGGTTCCCATCGTCGGTAACGCGGCTGAACACGCCACAGCAGTCACCGTGGCGATGAAAGATAAGATGGATCTTTCCCTTTCGGTAGCTGTGGGATCGAGTATGCAGATTGCCCTATTTGTTGCACCTGTGTTGGTGATAGCAGGGCGGATATTGGGTAAACCAATGGATTTGGATTTCAAACCCTTTGAATTAGTAGCTGTAGTTGTGTCAGTGTTGATTGCCAACAGTATTAGTTCCGATGGTAAGTCCAATTGGCTGGAAGGTACTTTGTTATTAGCTGCTTATACAGTATTGGGATTCGCCTTCTACTTCCATCCAGTTATGGAAGGTATGGGGTAGTACCGCAAGGCGGAAGTCAGCCCCTTTGGGGAAGTCAAAAGTCAAAAGTTAAAAGTCAAAAGTTTTGTATATCAAGGCTTTTGCTTGTTTAAAATGGCAGCTTGATTTCCGCCGTGCTGTACTAGTGAGTTAGTAGTGCGTAGGCGTAGCCTGGCGTAGACATCGCAGTTTAATGGATTGGCGGAAGTCCCCACCCTTAACGCCAGTAAAATAAAGAGATATAAGAGCGATCGCCTGTATGAGCTACTGCCTTAATCCCCATTGTCCCAAACCGGAAAATCCCAATCACGTCAATTTTTGCGTGACTTGCGGTGCAAAATTACTCCTCAAAGAACGTTATCGTGCTATCAAACCAATCGGACAAGGTGGTTTTGGCAAAACTTTCTTAGCTGTGGATGAGGATAAACCCTCAAAACCACGCTGCGTAATTAAGCAATTTTATCCTCAATCTCAAGGCACTAACACGCTGGCAAAAGCCGTAGAGTTATTTAATCAAGAAGCGGTGCAGTTAGATGAATTGGGTAAACATCCCCAAATTCCCGAACTACTGGCATATTTTACCCAAGAAGCTCGGCAGTATCTTGTACAAGAATTTATCGACGGGCAAAACTTAGCCCAGGAAGTAGCACATAGAGGCGCTTTTAGTGAAATAGAAATCTGGCAATTATTAAATGATTTATTACCAGTATTGCAATTTTGTCATGCTAGACAAGTAATTCACCGCGATATTAAGCCAGAAAATATTATTTTACGCGAGAGCGATCGCAAACTAGTATTAGTAGATTTTGGTGCTGCTAAATCTACCACTGGTGCTGCCTTAAATAAAACTGGTACTAGTATTGGTAGTCCAGAATATGTTGCCCCTGAACAAATGAGAGGTAGGGCTATTTTTGCCAGTGATATTTACAGTTTGGGTGCGACTTGTATTAATTTATTAACAGTGCGATCGCCTTTCGATTCTTATGATATCAACAACGATACTTGGGTATGGCAGCAATACTTGCAAACTCCCGTAAGTAATGAGTTGAGTCGCATTCTCAACAAGATGCTAGAAAGTATCCCAATTCGGCGTTATCAAACAGTAGATGAAGTTCTCAGAGACTTAAATAAATACTTGCCAGTAGCATCAAAGCCAGCGATTGCACCAAAACCTATCCCTCAATCACCACCAAATTATTCACCTGCTTTTGTATCGAAATCTCCTAGTCAACTTGAGAAAGAATTAGAAGAAATGAAAACCCAATTTATGGGTAACAACAAACCTCAACCAAATAAAATACAGCCACCAAACCCCACACCTCAGCCAACGAGTAAAAGCAAAATAGATGAAGAATTAGAAGAGTTAAAAGCTAAGTATCTTGGTAATAACAATCCTTAAAATTTATCTGGTAAAATAAACGCTATATTTTGCGTTTCTACATAATTAATCGTCCTCTAGATTAATTAGCCCCTGTTATTACTGTCTGACTAATGATGCTGAGAAAACTGTTAATTAGACATCTCCAAAATAGTCGCATTACCCCTCGGTTCGAGCAGATAATTCCTTTCATGAGCTTACCCTACACTCATATTTATACCTGTAAACTCCAGTTATGTACGCAAAAACCCATGATTTTTTGTTCAGGATTATCTTCTAAAGATTCTTCTGCACCATAGAAGGCAATACCTTTAACATGCGATGATTCAGAAGGATAATGCATTTCATCCCCGCTATCATATTCAAGCTCAACATACTCGCTTAAATCCGAAACCTTAAAGCCGATTTCAAATTTATCCAAAAATTTTCCTTGGTAGCCCTCAAACACAAAAATCTCGAATAGAATATCATCTGAATTGAATTCAAGAAGTACAACCCTATTTTTATAATAGAAAACTTTATGTCCATCTAACTTCTCAGAATCTGAGCAGATTTTCTGACATATCCAGCCATCCGACTTAGATAAAGCTTCGTTGATATTAATTGATTTCAATCCTTTTTCTCTCTTCTCTCTTTCTTCTTGGAGATTGACAACCAGATTAGGCTCACTAAGATCAGGTATTGATGAAAGATGTTGTCCAATACTAAATCCTGCTGCGGAAAGTCCAGGGATAATTTCAGCCCACAAATCAAGTCTGGCCATTAATTTGTCCCCTCTCCAATAACTTTAAATTCTTTACCGATATATTCTATGCAGTTTCATCTGGAATGACATTACCTCTGATCTTTGAAGTGTATAAACCGAGGGAAAGACTACAACCAGGAGATAAATATTTAACAACTTAGCTGGTGGAGGAAAAGTCGTTTTGATTCCAAAAATTGGATAATTTATTTTTTGGAGTTTCCTAAAAAGAAAGTGACTCTGAAACTCAGAGCCACCCTTAAAACTGTATTCTGAAACTTTTTAACTTTTCACAGAATCCTGATGTAGATGTGTGAAAATTTACTTCTTAGCTTCAGCAATAGGTACCCATTCAGTATGGAAACTTCCGGGCTTGTCAAGACGCAGGTAGGTATGTGCGCCAAAGTAGTCGCGTTGTGCTTGAGTTAGATTTTGAGGTAGGCGATCGCGGCGATAGCTGTCAAAATAATCCAAGGATGCGCTAAATGCGGGTACTGGAATTCCTACTGTTGCGGCTGTCGCAATCACTTCCCGCCAAGCAGTCTGTCTGTCGAGAATTGTCTGCTTAAATTCGGGAGCTAACAGCAAGTTAGGCAAAGCTGGATTTTCGCTAAAAGCCTTCTTAATCTTATTCAAAAAGCGAGCGCGAATAATACAACCACCTTTCCAAATCCGCGCCATTTCGCCCAGATCCAAATTCCAGTTATATGTTTTTGAAGCTGTGGATAGCAATGCCATCCCTTGAGCATAAGAACAGATTTTTGAACAATAAAGAGCATCACGGACTTTGTTGATAAAGTCCTTGGTTTGCCCGTTATACTTGCCACTGGGGCCTGTAAGGACTTTAGATGCTGCAACCCGCTCCTCTTTAATGGAAGATATAATCCGGGCATTAACTGCTGCTGTAATTGTAGGAATAGCAACTCCCAATTCCAATGCAGTTTGCACAGTCCAGCGTCCAGTTCCCTTTTGACCTGCTGCATCAACAATCAAATCCACTAGGGGTTTATTTGTTTCTGGGTCAAGATATGGGAAGATATTCTTCGTAATCTCAATTAAAAATGAATCGAGTTCATCGGTGGTGTTCCATTCAGCAAACACCTCATGTAGCTGATTATGGTCTAATCCAGCGACATTTTTTAGCAAGTCGTAGGCTTCAGCAATTAGCTGCATATCGCCGTACTCAATACCATTGTGTACCATTTTGACATAGTGGCCAGAACCACCAGGGCCAATGTAGGTTACACAAGGGCCATCATCGACTTGGGCAGCAATTTTGTTGAAAATTGGTGATAGAAACTCGTAAGAGCTTGTTGTACCTCCAGGCATCAGTGAAGGCCCATTTAGCGCTCCTTCTTCACCGCCACTGACACCCATACCAAGATACCGAAGCCCAGCGGGTTCTAATTCCTGAGTGCGTCGTTCCGTATCTTCAAACCAAGAGTTGCCACCGTCGATAATGATATCGCCTTCCTCTAACAAGGGTTTGAGTTGAGCAATTACCGCATCCACTGGCTTACCAGCTTGCACCATTACTAGAATTTTGCGGGGACGTTCCAATAAGGCAACGAATTCTTCTAGAGTAAAGGCGGCTTTGACGTTCCGTCCTGGCGCGCGCTGCGCCATAAACGCATCCGTTTTTTCTCGGGAGCGGTTGTAAACTGCAATTGGGAAGCCATTGCGCTCTACGTTTAGAGCGATGTTCTCACCCATAACGGCTAATCCAATCACACCAAAGCTTTGTAGTGTCATAAAAAATTTCTGGCTAACTCTTGCAGATCCTTTTACTTTAAGGGTAGTCCGATATTTTCCCTTCTCTCCTAAAGAAGACCTTAAGACTTGATATAAACGACAAAAATCCACAACTAACATGGATAATTAATTTTAAATTGTATCTAAATCAACAATTGACTGGCAAAATTTGCAAAATTGAAATAATTAAAGGACGCAGTAAGGAGTAACCAAATAATGCTGGCATTTGTCCTAGCTTTGGTAGTGGGTCTTGGTAGTTTAGCCATTTACATAGCAGCTTTCTTTTTCCCAGAAATCCACCGCAAGAATGACTTTATCTGGAGTGGCGTAGGATTATTCTACGCTTTAGTCTTATGGGTGTTTGCGCCACGCATTACTGGGGGTTTGTTGCTGGGTCATGTGGCTAGTGTGGCTCTTTTGGTCTGGTTTGGCTGGCAAACTCTATCATTACGTCGGCAATTAACCCCACAGGCACAACAAACCCAAGTACCCAGTGCTGAGACGGTAAAAACTGGCATTCAAGAACAGGTGAATAAGTTGTCCCTTCAGGAACGGCTGGGCCAGTTGCAAAAAGGTCTTGGTACTACCTTCAGTGGCGCGAAAGACAAGGTGCAGCAGACTGTGAGTAAAAAGACACCCACAACCCCCAAACCTGAAGATATTACTTCTGTACTGTCAGAGAAACCTGCTATTGAGATTATTGACAAAACTATTGTCATACCAGAACCACCAGCAAAGGAGACAGTTACTACCGAAACCGAAGCAAAAACTGAGATTGTACCAGAAGCGATTCCACCACATCCCCCATCTCCTGACTTGGTGGAAGCCGCGCAACCAGATTTTGAAATTGAGGATAAGCAACCGATTCCCATAGAAGAAATTGCTCCAGATGCGGTACTCGCTCCCCCAGCAGAAACGCCACCTGAGCAAATACCGCCTAATCAACCTGGTTGAATGCGGTTGAATGCTGTGAAACCCAACGTTAACCTAATATAATGCTGGGTTTCACTATTTCCATCCGGCTATTTTAGGGCTAATTTCAAACGCTAATTCAGAACGATAGAAGCACACATCAAACGCTAAAAAGAAATTCATGTGTCCTAAAATCAATGGGGCGTTTCTATCTCTTGTCCAAGCAAAAACTCAGTGCAATCGCGATTTTCTTGCCCAATCATATTTTTTAGTTACCTGACTTTTTTGCTTGAAACGCTTGTAAATCAGGGCCTTTTAGGGAATGAAACAGCCCTGCTTCGGGAAGGGGGTTAGAGGGTTAAGTCTTATAACTTTTAATTCTGGTAGAAACTAAAATGGTACGTTACGGCTTTAGCTGTAACGCACCATAATTAAGATTCCCTAAAATTCATCTTGCGTATTAGTAAATATTTCCTTCTCTATTGAGTTGTTCATCATGCTTGGCAATAACCCAAATTGCATGAATACTACCTGGTAGCCAACCTAGAACTGTAAGCAAGATGTTAATAAACAGAGTTGGACCAACTCCAACAGTCAGGAAAACGCCTAAAGGAGGCACTAACAAACCTAGAAGAAAACGAACTAATTTCATGATTTTGCCGTATTTTTGTGATTTTCTTTAATTACATTCTGCTGAAAATACCGAATTAGGAAATCCACCTTCGGATATTTATTTGGAGTAGAGACATAATAAAATTGGTCTTTCTACTCCTTATAATACTTATCTAGAAGGTAATTCACCTTGGGTTTTTTCGCCACCGCTCGCTAACAGGTTTCTTTCAACAAAGTAGTTGTTAATGAAGGTGTTAGCAAAAGTTAGAATCACTGGCCCAAGAAGGAAACCAATAATTCCGCGAACTGCGAACCCAGGAACTAGGACTGCTGCTAACCAGAAACACAAACCGTTAACGACGAGCGAAAATGCTCCAAATGATAAAAAGTTAAGTGGTAGAGAAAGAGCAGACAAAACTGGTTTAACTGAACCGTTAATTAGACCAATTACTAAAGCAGCAATCATAGCTGCGGGAAAGTTAGCAATATTAACGCCTGGAACAACTAAATCAACAATCAACAGGCTCAAAGCTGTAGCTAGGGCGGTTAATAATGGTGTTAACATTTTTCTTACCTATCACTAAATATTTTTTGTAACTTCTTATCTCATCTTCAGCTATGTGCTAGGTTTTAACCTCTCTTGCAAGATAGAATTTGGTTCTATCGTTAGGCCGATCATTGAGAAAAATATAGCGGTTCCAATACTGCGTAGGTTTTACTTAAAAAAGCACTCCGAGTAGATTGGGTTGAGGAACGAAACCCAACATTTTCACGATTTTGTCGGGTTTTACTACCTTTAACCCAACCTAGAAATTTTCTTAACTGATTAGTATGCAATCACTCAGATTTTCCAGACTCAGGCTTATAGTAAAGGGCTGATTTATATAAGACTTGTTCTTGATGGGTTTCTAAAGTGCAATCAGACAAAGGATAAGTTACACAAGTAACAACATAACCAGCCTGTATTTCGCTGGGGCGCAGAAATTTTTGCTCACTTTGATCGACTTGACCATTAATAAGTTTAGCAATACACGCAGAACATTCGCCTTGTTTACACCCAGATGGTAGGCGGATACCAGCATCTTCCGCCATATCGAGAATATATTGATCGTCTGGTACTGGAATGGTGCGATCTAATCCAAGTGTAGGATTGATAAATCGAACTTGATAAACTGCCATCTGCTGTTTCTAATTATTGTTTAACTGCTTTCATCGATAAACTAATCCGTTTGAGTTTCTCGTTGATTTCTAACACCTGCACTTTGACTACTTGTCCAACTTTGACAATTTTGTTGGGATCGTCTACAAATCTATCAGCAAGTTGGGATATATGCACCAAGCCATCTTGATGTACGCCGATATCGACAAACGCACCGAAGTTGGCGACGTTCGTCACAATTCCCTCTAGTTCCATTCCCACATTTAAGTCCCTGATTTCCTTAATTCCTTCTCTGAAGGTGGCATACTTAAACTCAGCACGAGGATCTCTACCTGGTTTTTCTAGTTCGCTGAGGATGTCGCGCAGTGTGGGTTCGCCGACGCTATCGTTAACATATTTTTTCAGGTTGGTCTTTTTGAGCTTTTCGGCAATTTGTGTTACCTGATTTAATGGCACATTTAGATCGGATGCGATCACTTCTACTACAGAATAACTCTCTGGATGCACTGCTGTATTATCCAAAGGGTTATCACCGCCGCGAATCCGCAGAAAACCCGCTGCTTGTTCAAAAGCTTTTGGCCCCAACTTCGGAACTTTCAACAGTTGTCGGCGATTTTTAAAGGCTCCATGCTGGTTACGATAAGCGACAATATTATTGGCTACTGTTGCCGTAATCCCAGAGACGGATGTCAGAAGTTCTTTGGAGGCGGTGTTTAAGTCTACGCCGACGTAGTTGACGCAGCTTTCTACAGTGTCATCCAATTTCTTTTTCAACAACTTCTGATCGACATCGTGCTGATATTGTCCCACACCAATAGATTTGGGATCGATTTTCACCAGTTCCGCCAAAGGGTCTTGCAAACGGCGGCCGATACTAATTGCGCCGCGCACGGTAATATCTAAATCGGGAAACTCTTCTAACGCCACTTTACTTGCAGAATATATAGATGCGCCAGACTCATTCACCATCACCTTAACTGGTTTGCGTTCTATATTTTGTAGTACTTGCGTGACAAATTCCTCTGTCTCGCGGGACGCTGTACCGTTACCAATGGCGATTAACTCAATTTTGTACTTTTCAATCAGATTTTTGACAGTTTGTGCAGCTTTGAGTCGCTGTTCAGCCGCTTGGTGGGGAAATACCGCCTGATATTCCAAAAATTGTCCAGTTTGGTCAAGGACAGCAACCTTACACCCAGTTCTAAATCCAGGGTCTATCGCCAGCGTGGGTTTCATCCCTGCTGGTGCAGACAGCAGCAACTCCCGCAGATTAGTTTCAAATGTCTTGATTGATTCTATGTCTGCATAAACTTTTATCTCAGAAATAACCTCTCCCATTAGAGAGACTTTCATCAAACGATTGAATGCATCCTTCAACATTGCTTGATAAAAATCCCGAATTGTCCGTACTTTGGTTTTAATTTCTTTCGACTCTAGATAGTAAAGTACCGTATCTTCATCGAAAGCAATTTCAAAGCTTAATACTTTCTCCGTTTCACCCCGACACAACGCCAGCATATTGTGGGGTGCAATATTTTTTACCCTAATTTGATAGTTACGGTACATCTCAAATTTGGTTGTACCTTCAGGATAATCATCTTTGATGCGGGAGACAAATACCCCTTCTTCTAAAAGATAGTCGCGGATATACGCACGTAACTCAGCTTTTTCAGCTACTTCTTCCGCCAAAATATCAGCAGCACCTTTGAGCGCTTCTTCCGCTGTTTTTACTCCCTGCGTTTCCGAAATATACTTAGCCGCTTCTTCCTCCAAGGATACAATTGCAGCATTTTTGATGTTTAACGACTTGATGAAGTCTGCAAGGGGTTCGAGTCCTTTTTCTCTGGCGATAGTGGCGCGGGTGCGGCGCTTTGGGCGATAGGGTAAGTATAAATCCTCAAGTTCGGTTTTTTGTAAGCAGGATGAGATTTTGGCTTTGAGTTCATCTGTAAGTTTACCTTGTTGGGCGATCGCACTTAAAATCGCCGATTTTCGTTCTTCTAGTTCTGTTAAATAAGTATATCGATCAGCCAGTTCACGTAGTTGCACTTCATTCATCTCATCGGTGCGCTCTTTGCGGTAACGTGCAATAAAGGGAATTGTTGCACCCTCCGCCAAAAGTTCCAGCGCGTTTTGCACCTGATGGGATTTGAGGTTTATTTCAGTTGCCAGTATTTGAGGAATGTTCAGCATTAGATGTCTAAAATGAAAATGCTACTTCTAAAGGTAATATGCTAGATCCTTATCCTGGCGCAAGGCCAAAGTTTTAAGCTAATTTACCAGATGATTGCTCACAAGAGCACAATTGGCGAAATAGACAAAACACACCTACGCAAGTTTTATAACCCTTTCAATCCGCGTAGATGAATGAGAATTTGTCTATCACAGCGCAGCTTGGCTGAGTCGAGAGAACGGCAAAAGTAGCATCATCCACAGAAATTGTCTGTTCCTAAACACTATGCGAAATTGCGTAGCATTTCGCACCTAATTTTAAAGCCTGCTACGCACACCATCTACCACAAAAAAAGACTTGTCAAGCTTTTAGGCGCTTCATCTGTCGCAATAATTATTCCAATTGGCTTAATATATAACGTTGCGTAATCTTGATTTTCTATAATATTTATTTCGCTCGACTGTTGTAGCCAAAACCTTGTTGGATGTAAGATTAACCACACTTCCAAAAAATTTGTTCTAAAAACACTATAACCTTTAGTTCAGAGGTTAGTAAAATGCCTTTGTTTTTCTTGATACCACTATGTACTGCTTTAGCTACGGGCTACTTGTTCAAAAAGAGTAGTGATGAAATTGCATATCTTGCAGGTGTATTCGCAGCGATTAGCTTGATCTTAAGTTTAGTATTAGCACCTTGGCAGATTCAGTTTGGATTATTAATTATTGTCTTCGTCATTACCAACAGACTTTTGCAGGATAATGAGTCCAAACAATAGGAAAACAACCTAGAGAAACCTCTATCCAGCCAAGGAAACTTAGCGTTGTTTTTCTTGATACCACTATATACTGTTTTGGCTACTGCCTACTTATTCAAAAAGAGTACTAATGAAATTGCATACTTTGCAGCTATTAGCTTGATTTTAAATTTAGTATTAGCATCTTGGCAGATTCAGTTTGGATTGTTAATCATAATTACCAACAGACTTTTGTGAGGATAATGAGTCCAAACAATAGAAAAACCTCTACCCAGCTAAGGAAAATTGGCGGACTACTAGCTCTGTCCGAGATATGTGAATTTAGATGGAGATTTTTGTGGATAGATAGAAAACAATTCAAACTCTAGATTCTCATCTAAAATTCTGGCTGTAATTTGGTGTAAACTTGTGTGATCTTATCAGTGTAAGTACTGTTTTTCAAGCTTAAATTTTCCTTTGGTCAACTCTTAGCTTTGCATTTATCGAGTCTAATACTAACTTTTGACTTCTACAAGTTTAATACCCAGAAATTACTTCATAAATTTACAAAGTTCCCAGACAAAAATTCATAATAGAGGAGGATTTTTATTTTATGAAGTTTTTGTTTAAGTGTATTTGTCAGTAGATAAATTTTTGATAAAGTCTAACGATAAATTTGCAACATACCTTTCTCGTGGTATTCTAGTAAGTAATTACATGTAGCAATAAATTTGGAGAAAAAAGCCTATTTATAATTACAAAGAGAAATCAGGCAAACCTAATACTAAATGGTGTAAAAATATCTCAAATTCAATGCAACCAACGTCAACTTAAAGTTGATTAGCCAATGCTAGTTTGCATTTGTTGTTTTGTTAAAAAGGCTCCATTTGGACATTCAGGAAAATTCCCCATAAACCTGTAAAGCGTATTACTGTAGATTGATTTATCTCCTCTCTATGATTTACGCCGCCAGTTAAACTTGTATTACTTATTGCGTTCCCATACCCAAAAAGAGCACGTATACATACTCAATTTGAGTAAAAACCTTTACTTTTATAAATCGGCTTAATTGCCAGCCGAGATTACAGATATGTCTGTGAACCGGGAGAAATTTTATGATATGTCAGTATATTAATTAACTTTTCTGGAGCAAATAGAGAATATTTATCAATCCAGCTAGGTTTTATAACTTGAGAAGATCAATAGTATCTTTAAAAAATTTCTATAGCAGGATACAACTGATGAAAGTTAATGAATGGGTTAATCAAAAATTCTAGCAATCCATTTTGGTTTAGGTGCATCTGTTGAATATGTGGGTGCAATCAGAGTTCAGCATCAGCGATGTCTACGACTGGCTACACCTACGCACACTACAAACTTTGTGTATGTAGAGAGAATTTGTGACAAAGTTCTCAACCTTCCCTATTTCTGCATCCACTATTAGATTATCGCGATCGCACTAAAAATAGCGTTAGAGCAAAACTGGGTAGCGCAGAAAATATCTGTAATTCACAGTTGGGCAAACTCTAAATTGATTGTGCCAATTGCCAAGCAATAAACTGGTTTACTTGAGAGTATAACCCAGTAAAAAATTAAGCGTGCTTTAGTCCGAATCATATTGAACGCTGCCATGATAGAGCAACCTTGAATATTACATAGCATTTAGTTTTGAACTCTAGGGCATGAGCTTCAATGATTATTTTGATATCAGTCACTTCAGCATAGTCTTGCTAATTTTGCTGTCTATTTACTGAAGTGGAGGTCGATTTTTAAAGAAGGTATTGCTGAGATATTAAACGTTAAAAAAACTGATTTTTTACTGCCAAGTTCATACCTATCATCTTGAGTTAAGGCAAAGTACTATGAAATCTATGTCCCAAAATTCAAACTTTAAAATAATCCCTTATATTATTTTATTTGTAAGTATTTTATTTAGTATCAGCGGACAATTACTGATGAAAAACGCCATGATTTATACAAATGAGGGAGTATGGGCTTGGGATTTTCTTCAAAAATTGTCATTAGCTATTACTGTCTATTGTTTAGGTATAGTAAATTGGATATTGGCTCTGCGATCTGTAAAATTAAGTATTGCATATCCACTCACAAGTTTAAATTATGTCGGGATACTTTTCGGTTCATACTACTTTTTTAATGAGTTGATTACATTAACTCGAATATTAGGAGTCATCACTATCTTCTTGGGTGTTCTTTTAGTAGTTAACCCCATAAAAAAGCTCAATTTTAGATAATTAATTACTTCAAAGATTAAAAATGAGTATTTTTACTTGGATAAATTTAATGCTTGTTGTTTTGTTTGGAACAACAGCTCAACTTTCACTCAAGTATGGATTTTACATCTCTAACTCTAATAAAGGAGAAGGCGGATCTCTCAAAAATCTCTTATTATCTCGTTATTTTTTGATTTGGTTTATCTGCTATACATTTATGACTATATTGTGGCTTTATGTATTGCGGACAATTCCTTTAAGTCAAGCGTTTCCAGTTTTAGGATTAATGTATGCATTTGTACCAATTGCTTCTCACTATCTTTTAAAAGAAGAAGTTGTTTTTAGCCAGTGGTTAGGAATTTCCGTTATTATAACTGGCGTCATTCTAGTTGGACATTAATCTTTTATCATCAGATTATTAATATTGACAGTTTCGGAACATCATCCTCTAAAACATTTTCACAAAATCTAAATTTAATTTATGAATATAGGCATAGTTGGCGGAGGCATCACTGGGCTGGTATTAGCTCAACGTCTTTCACATCAAGGGCATAAAGTGACTGTCTTTGATAGTAACAAGCAGCTTGGTGGACTTACTACTTATCATGATTATGGATTATTTACCTGGGATCGTTTTTATCACGTTATCCTACCTTCTGATACTCATTTAATAAATTTTCTCAGAGATATTGGTCTTGGAGATAAACTACGTTGGCATCGAAGTTTAACAGGCTTTTACGATAATAAAAAATTTTATTCTATTAGTAATAGTATAGAATTCCTGCGTTTTCCTCTATTTGGGCTTATAGGTAAAATCAGATTAGCTTTTACTCTCCTATATGGTTCTCGTCTTAATAACTGGCGGCGCTTAGAGAAGATTTTAGTTGAAGATTGGCTATTGAAACTTGGTGGTCAAAACACATACGAAAAACTATGGAAACCTTTACTTTTATCCAAACTAGGAGAAAACTATAAGCGAATATCGGCAGTTTTTATCTGGGCTTATATCAAACGACTATTTTCAGCGCGCGATTCTTCATTAAATAAAGAACAACTTGGTTATGTCTCAGGCGGTTATAAAACTGTTTTTGACCATATAGAAAAATTAATTTCCGCGGCTGGAGGTCATATTCACAAAGGTGTTGCAGTTGAATATATTGCACCTCATCCAGGGGGTGGAATGTGGGTAGAATCTCAGGGTAAAAAAGAGCATTTTGATAAAGTCATCTTTACTGGGCCAGTTAATATCTTGCAACAGGTTGCTGCGAGGGGACTGGTGAAAGTTTCAGACACTACTGAAACAGTAGAATACCTGGGTGTAATCTGCATGGTACTGATTACTCGTAAACCTCTAGTTCCTTATTACGTAGTAAATATTGCCGATAAAAATATTCCTTTTACCGGAGTTATCGGTATGAGTAACTTAGTTTCTTTACAAGAGACAGCAGGGTATCACATTACATTCCTACCAAAATATATCCTTTCCACTGACCCGTTGTTAAAACAACCAGATGACGAATTACGCCCAATATTTTTCCAAGGTATACGTTTAATGTTCCCTGAACTTAAAGCCGATGACATTGTAGCAGCACATATTAATCGAGCGATTAAAGTACAGCCACTACAAGTTTTAAATTATTCCAGCCTTGTTCCAAAAGTGAGTACTGAAAACGATGATTTTTTCGTCGTCAATACCTCACAGTTGGTCAACGATAGCGTCAACAACAACGCAGTAGTTCGACAAGTCGATGAATTTCTCAAAAAATCAGCATTACTAAATTCTTGAAATTTGAGTAATCACACTTTATTTTAAAAATCACACGAGGTCTTTATGAGTCTTTTTGTTCTTTTACCTGCATATAACGAGCAAGAATCAATTCGACCCTTGTTCAAAAAGTTTCAAATATTGCAGCAAATCTTTAATATAGAGATAGAACTGATTCTTGTCGATGATGGCAGTAGCGATAAAACTGCTCAGACTGCAATAGATGAATCTCAATCACTAGGTATATTACTAAAATTAGTCCAACATCCCAAAAATGCTGGTTTAGGTCAAGCAATTAAAACAGGTTTCACGACTTTCTTAGAAATTTCCCAAGAAGGTGATTTTTTAGGGGCGATGGATTGTGATAATACTCAACCACCAGAACTATTAATAAAGATGTATGACACCATGATAGCTGGTAGTTATGATATTGCGATCGCATCTAGATATCGCAAAGGTTCTAAAGTCATAGGCTTATCAAAATTTAGAGAGTTGATGAGTTACGGAGCCAGCTGGCTTTTCAGAATTGCAGCCCGTGTACCAGGCGTAAAAGACTACACCTGTGGTTACAGACTGTATAATCGTACTTTCCTTACCAAACTGGATATGTATTATGGCGATAATTTATTCACTGAAAGTGGATTTGCTTGCATGATAGATTTACTGCTGAAAGCAAAAGCCCTCAAACCAAAAATCGTAGAAATTCCAATGGTTTTGAGATACGATGAAAAGCCGACTGCTAGCAAAATGAAAATTCTTAAAACTATTACTCGAACGCTAAAGCTCTTGTTTAAGAATCTAGCATCAACAGAGCTAAATTCCAATTTAGGTCAGGCTTTCAAAGAGCAAGAAACACTCAGAATTCCACTGAAAATGGCGAATCGTAAATAAGCCTGAGAAGAACAGTCTGGATTAAATTAAGTTAATCAGCAAACAATATTGCATATTTAACATGAGTTAGTCCTCAAGAAGCTTCTATATTCTCGCCATAGGTGAGTTTATCCTGTTCCACTCCTAACTCCTTTCGTTGAGAAGAGTGCTGGGTAAATACATAAGCGCAAGTGTATTTTATTGTACATTTATACTCTTAGCGGAGCTTTCCTCGCTCCGCTTTTGTATTCTGACTTCTGAATTCTTCGTCAAATAGCTCCAAATTTCTAGTCTGTGGGCGGATTTGCCAAAGCGTTGTAAAAGGGGAGGGAAATCCACACGCTTTTCTAGCAACTGTGGCTTTTGCTCATTTGTTAGACTGAACACACCAGGATTTTTCAGTCAAATCTCTGAACTACGCCAGCAGACGAGGCTACTCATGCTTACAAGTACGCTACTTCTTTCGAATCAACTTCCCACTCTCCAATATTCCTCCACACCAGAGCGTTTCGATGAAACCTGGGAAGCCCCACTGGCTACCCTTCTGGGGCTAGGACGCGCCGCTGGTGCTGACTTCATCGAATTATTTTTAGAGCGTCGCAACTATATTAGTTCTCTTGCAGAAGATGACGCTATCACGAGTATTTCACCCAGTTTGTCTACAGGCGCGGGAGTCAGAGTATTTCGCGGTAAAGCTGACTGCTACGTTAGCACCAATGACCTTTCGTTTTCCGGTTTGAAAGCAGCCTTAGAAAAAGGTCTTTCTATCTTGGGATTGCAACTACCCACTGCTAAGGCTTTCATCCCAGAAATCAACCTAGAATTACTCAGAGATTACGCCACCAAAAGAGGTAAAGATGCATGGCTACCTGTGTGTAGCTCCATCCGAGAAATGGGAGAAATCCTTCTTGATGGTACTGCCCACCTGAAGCAAAAAGCTAGCCACGTCCAATCGCGCCGTGCTACTTATTTCCGGGATTGGCAAGAAGTTTTAATCGCCGCTAGTGATGGGACTTTTGCCCGTGATATTCGCCTCACCCAATCAGTCGGATTTAACCTATTGTGTGCTGATGGTGCTAATCGTAGCTCAATTGGCGCTCGCGCGGGTAATACTAGCGATGCCAACTTCTTGAGAACTTGGGATTCTCAACAAGCTGCCGAGAAAATAGCAGAATCGGCTGGAAAAATGCTTTACGCAGATTACGTGGAATCTGGTACTTATCCTATCATTATGGCCAATCACTTTGGCGGCGTAATCTTCCACGAAGCTTGCGGACACCTACTAGAAACCACTCAAATAGAACGCAATACCACTCCCTTTGCTGACAAAAAAGGCGAAAAAATTGCCCACGAAAGTCTGACAGCCTGGGATGAAGGGCGGTCTGAAAATGCCTTCGGGACAATTGACATGGATGACGAAGGTATGCCTGCTCAAAGAACCCTATTAATTGAAAAAGGCGTTCTGAAAAACTTCTTAGCAGATAGAACAGGTTCTACACGCACCGGACACCCCAGAACTGGAAGTGGACGCCGCCAAAATTATACCTATGCCGCTGCTAGCCGGATGCGTAATACTTATATTGATTCTGGCGAATATAGTATTGATGAATTATTTGCCTCTGTTGATAAAGGTATTTACTGTAAAAAGATGGGTGGTGGTAGCGTTGGTGCTACAGGTCAATTTAACTTTAGTGTTGATGAAGCTTATTTAATTGAAAATGGCAAAATCACTAAACCGCTAAAGGGAGCAATTCTCATCGGTGAAGCCAAGGAAATCATGAATAAAATTTCCATGTGTTCTCAAGATTTGGAAATTGCACCGGGTTTTTGTGGTTCCGTCAGTGGCAGTATTTACACCACAGTCGGACAACCTCATATCAAGGTTGATTCTATTACCGTCGGGGGACGATAAGAATTTTAGATTTTAGATTTTGGATTTTGGATTGTGAATGAGCAGGAGTTTAAGGCTAGAACAAAGCAGCTGGGATTACGGAGCTAAATCAAAAGCTGATTTAATTGCCAAACTCAGTATCGTGGAAGAAGAAGCTGATGAAACGCTTTACTGGTTAGAGCTTGTTATTGAATCTGGATTAATGACAGCAGAAAAACTAAAAAGCCTAATGCAAGAAGCTAACGAAATTCTAGCTATGACTGTTGCATCAATAAAAACACTACGAGAAAAATATAAGTCATAACATCCAAAATCCAAACTCTAATATCAAAAATGGAATCGTTTCCAATCCAAAATCTAAAATCCAAAATCCAAAATTGACTATGCCGAATATAAATGAAATTGCAAATTCTGCCAAGGATAATGCTGATAAGCTTGGCATTAAGAAATTCGACATTTATGGCTCAACAGTAGATGACACTAACGTGCAAGTAGACCAAGGTGAGCCAAAACAAGTTAAAGCTTCAAATCGCTCTGGTGTTACTGTTCGTGTCTGGAATGAAGATAATACAATGGGTGTCACCAGCACCACAGATGTAGACCCCAAGGGACTGGAATTAGCTTTGAAAACTGCCTATGAAGCTAGTTTCTTTGGTGTTAAAGAAAATGTTCCTGATTTTAGTCCAGAGGCTACTACTCCGATTCCCAGTAAACCTCTGCATAAGGCACCCCAAGCACCTGTTGCTGAACTCATAGAAAAATTGTTGGTAGCTGAAAAAGAATTACTAGCGGCTCATCCAGCTATTAAAGGTGTGCCTTATAATGGTTTGTCTCAAAGAGATATTGACAGATTTTATCTCAATAGCGACGGTGCGGTGAGAACTGAATCACACTCTTTGGCATCAGTTTATCTTTACAGCAAAACTGAGGAAGATGGCAAAAAACCTCGCAGTGCAGGCGCTTTTAGAATCAACCAAAGTTTAGATAATCTAGATATTAATGGTTGCATCAAAGAAACCGCCGATAAAACTATCAGTCACTTGAATTATGAAAAAATCAAAACTGGTAAATATCGAGTTGTTTTTTCAGCGGAAGCTTTCTTAAGTCTGTTGGGCGCTTTTTCTAACTTGTTTAATGCCCAAAGTATTTTAGACAATCAAAGTCTATCTACTCCTGATGATTTAGGTAAGCAAATTGCTTCGCCTTTAATTTCAGTTTACGATGATGCACTGCACCCAGCTAACGTTGGTGCAGAAAGCTTTGATGGCGAAGGAACTCCCACTCGTCAAATTTCGCTGATTGAAAATGGCGTTTTAACAGGATTTCTCCATAGTGCTGGCACCGCTAAAAGGTTAAATGCCCAGCCAACGGGTAATGCTAGTATTGGTGCAAAAGTCAGCGTCAGTCCCAATTTTTATCACGTATTTTCAACGGCAACTCCTGAGCAAGAGTTTAGCTTAGAAAATGCTGAAAATGTGATTTTTATCGATGATTTACAAGCTCTCCATGCTGGAGTTAAATCCTTACAAGGTTCCTTTTCTTTGCCGTTTGATGGTTGGCTAGTTAATAAGGGTGTCAGGACAAGTATTGAGTCAGCAACTGTTGCTGGCGATTTCTTAGAACTCTTGAAGTCAATTATTTATGTAGAAAAAGAGCCAGAGTTAACGCCAGGTGGTGTTTGCCCGAAAATTTGGGTTAATGAACTATCGATTACTGGCGAATAAAACTTAGGAAGTGCAGAGTTAGGAGTTAAACTCTTAACTCTTAACTTGGAAATAATGACTCATCATTAGTATTCACCACCAATGCTAATGGCAGTATTAAATACATCAGCGCCGCTTAAATCAATACCAGCTAAAACAGCGCCGTCTACGTCACTATTATATAAACGGGAATTACTCAAATTCACGTTGGTAAGATTGGCATTATTTAACATCGTATCGCTAACAAATGCTTCTGTAAGATTAGCAGACTTTAAATTAGCTCCAGTTAAATCGGCACCTTCTAAGTTAGCACCTTCTAGATTAGCTCCTTTTAAATTTGCATTTCTCAAGTCAACACCGATTAGATGAGCGCCTTTAAGGTTAACTCCTGCTAGATTGCATCCCGAACATTCTCTAGTTTCTAACAAGCGGCGGACAGGGGCGGAATTTTCTGCTTTGACGGGAATGGGAGCAGCTAAGGATAGCGTGCTGAGTAAGGCTGCTGCCGTCAAAAAAATTCGTTTCATAATTTACCTCGGACACTTCTAGAAGTCATTAAACTCTGAACTTCTACGATACCAGTGTGCCAAGATTACAGAATTCTGTCCTCATGCGATCGGAGGAATAATAAATGCCATGAGATGAGATATTCTTCCGTAACGTAGTCCTATGGGAATAAATTTCAAACTGAGATTATATTACTAAGCTTTGCCGCTACCTAATAGGTACAAGAGTGCCATCCGAACAGCAACACCGCTGGTAACTTGTGATTGAATGAGACTAAACTCTGGGTCATCCATCAATTCAGAACTAATTTCAACACCACGGTTGACGGGGCCTGGATGCAAAACTTTGACGTTAGGTTTACAAAGTTGCAGTTTTGTGCGTGTAATACCAAACAGTTGATGATATTCTCGCAAACTTGGCAGTAAATGAGCCGTCATCCGTTCCTTTTGCAGACGCAATGTCATCACAAAATCGGCATTCTGCAAAGCTGGTTCTAGTTGCCAATGGAGAAATAATTGGGGATTGGGGGAATTACTCCTGCCTTCTGCCTCTTCCGAGATAAACTCGGCAAATAATTTAGGTAAGAGGGTTGGTGGTGCTGCCAAATGCACTTCGGCACCGCTGGCAATTAAACTCCAAATATTCGATCGCGCCACGCGAGAATGGAGAATATCCCCAACAATGGCAATCTTTTTCCCCTTTAAAAGTTCTAGTCGGGGATGATCTGGGTCAATTAGAGTAGTTATGGTAAATAAATCTAGCAGTGCTTGGGAAGGATGTTCATGTTGACCATCACCAGCATTCAGGACGCTAACTCGTACACCTAGACGATCCATTTCAGATGCGATCGCATTTGGTACTCCTGCCTCTCGATGGCGGACTACCATAATATCAGTTCCCATCGCCAAATAGGTTTTCGCCGTGTCGAGAATTGTTTCTCCCTTAGTCATAGAAGATGTGGCGGCGGCGAAGTTCAGTGTATCTGCACTTAAACGTTTGGCAGCAAGTTCAAAACTGCTACGGGTGCGGGTAGACGATTCAAAAAATAAATTCGCCACCACTTGTCCCTGTAAAGTTGGCACTTTCTTTGTCCGCCGTGATAGCACCTCTTGAAAACTGGCAGCAGTTTGCAAAACTGTATCGTATTCAGCGGTAGTAAAGTCAGCTAGGGAAAGAATGTGATGGCGATTCCAGGTAGTAGTAGGCATATTTGGGGACTGGGGACTGGGGACTGGGGACTGGGGACTGGGGAAGAAGCAAGGGAGCAGGCAGCAGGGAGCAAGGGAGAAGAGTTTTCCCTTCTGCCCCCCGCACCCTGCCCCTCAGCCTCTTATGCCCAATGCCCAATCCCTTCATGCTGGTAAATGGAAAACGTTTAAAGCTAAAGAAATTAGGCTGAGGAAGGTTAAAAACCCAATTGTATCTAGCATTGTAGTCACTAACGGACCACTAACCAAGGCGGGGTCAAGTTTCAAGCGTTTCAAAGCCATTGGCAGTAAAGTACCGAGTGTAACAGCCACAATTGTATTAGTTGCCATTACCATGCCGGCAATTAAAGCCACCCATCGCTCTTGGGGTCGTGCCCAAATTAAGGAAAGCAGGATCATCGTTGTGGCTAAAGCGAGAGCTGTACCTAAACCAGCTAGAAGTTCCTTGCGAAGAATTTTTAAAGTATCTTTGGGTGTTACCTCTCCCACTCCCAAGCCGCGAATTGTCACCGTTAATGATTGAATACCGACAGTACCACCAGTGTTAGAAAATATCGGCATGATTACTGCTAGAACTGGCACTGCGGCAATTACAGATTGAAAAGGCGCGATCGCACTGGCTGCACCAATATACAGGGCCATGATGCCCAACAGCCAAGGCAAGCGGTTACGGATGGTTAACAGGGGAGAGGATAAAGCTGCTTCATCACCACTCACACCCCCCAGTTTTTGGATATCTTCTGTGGCTTCCTCTTCCAAAATATCCATAACATCATCAATGGTGACAATGCCAACCAATCGGTCTTCCCGATCAACTACGGGGATAGCGATTAAGTCATAGCGCTGCATGATTCGCGCCACTTCTTCTTGAGGGGTTTCAGTTGTTACCTTAATGACGCGATCGCTAGCAATATCCTTAATAAATACATCGGGAAAGGTAAACAGCAATTGCCTTAGTGAAACTACTCTCACCAGCGTCCGGTTATCATCTGTGACGTAAGCGTAGTAAATCGACTCCTTGTCTTCATCCTGACGGCGGATTTTGCTCAAGGCCTCACCTACAGTCAATCCTTGCCGCAACCGGACATATTCAGTTGTCATCACCCGCCCAGCAGTGCCTTCTGGATAGCCGAGAATCGTTGCTGTTGCTTGCCTTTGTTCTGGACTCAGTTCTTGCAATAGCCGTTTGATTACCCCAGCAGGTAGTTCATCAAACAATTCTGCCCGTTCGTCGGGACTCATGGCTTCTACAAGTTGTACTACCTGGACATCATGGAGAGAATTAATTAGTTCTTCCTGCACCTCTGTCGGCAGATATTCAAATACATCAATTGCCTGACCTTTGTTGAGTAAACGGAATGCGATCGCCCGTTGTTGTTCAGGCAATTGTGTAATGTAGTCTCCCACATCCACAGGTTGCAAGCGATTTAAATCCCATTTCAACTGGTTTAAATCGGTAGTATCAGTCAGCAAATCACGAATATCCTGTGTAAGCATGATATATCTCCTAAGTCTCCCCCGCGCTGGGAGACTTCCTCACCACAGCTCAGAGGAGGTTGATACTGCCATCTTGTGGACTATGGTCCATAAAATTTCAACAATTCAATATCGATAGCTAAATCAAAGCATTGCTAGTCATCATCCTAACCTGGAATAGCGCTGTCCGGTAGATACTGAGAAAATTTTATATCTTTAAGTAGCTTTATATAAATTTTTAGCTTGCTACCTTGATTTTTTTGGGGAATTATTCTGCGATCGTAGTAAGTTTTGCTACTAATATAATCTGTGAGAATTGGCGATCGCGAATAAATAACCATACGGATGGCTAAAAAAAGAGGAGTTGTCTCCAAACAAGGGATTAGAAAACTTCAGCGTATTCACAAATACTTGAGGTTCAGTAATCTAAATTGAGATCCTCTTGCTTGAGTGTCGTTAACTGATTACTAAATCATAAATAGCTTCTAGCTTGGCAGTTTGCTTGTGAATATCAAAATTTTCGCAAATAAACTCTCGTCCTTTTTTACCCATACTTTTAGCTAAAGCCCGGTCAGACAAGAGAATATCTAATTTTTCGGCGAGAGATCGATCGTCTTTTTCATCAACTAAAAAGCCAGTTTCTCCATCTAAAATCGCATCAGGGATAGCGCTATGCCAGGTAGAAGCTATTGGTAAACCAGAAGCGGCAGCTTCCAATATTGAAAGGGGTAAACCTTCGCTATCACCGTTCTTTGCTGTTTGACTGGGTAGAGAAAATATTTCTGCATTTCTCATGGTTTTTTGAATCACTTCATAAGGTTTTGCCCCCATAAAATTTACTCTATTACTAATACCAAGCTCATCTGCTAGAGCTTTAAATTTTTCAGTCATTGTGCCATTTCCAATTTGGATAAGTGACACATCTGGATGCTTACTGGCAATCCGAGCAAAGGCTTTTAATAGGGTATCAATTCCTTTCTTTTCAGTATGTCTGCCTACACATAAAATATATCTTTCACCTTTTGATTCACTGGCTGGGGCAAATTTTTCTAAATCTATACCACTATTTAGCTTAATAATTTTATCTTCAGGATAACCATATTCAATCATCTTTTTATACAAAAAACTAGAAAAAGCGATAAATTTAGATGCTTTTTGTTTTAATTCTTCTTCATGCAAAAGAAATTGATAGAATGCTGGATTACCTGACAGCCACATAGATCGACGTGAAACTGTAATATCAAAACCGTAAAATGTAACGATGAAAGGAATATTTAATTTTTCTGCCAATCGCATTGCGTAAATACCATCTGGACCAAAATGTCCGTGAATTAATTTTAGATTTTTTAGTTCAGCCTCTTTGCCAAACATATTTGGTGAAGCAGAAATTATATGAAATAATTGCTTAATTTTCCACTGGTCATTATCACTAATAGCAATATTATCAAAAGGAATTTCTTCTAATAGTTTACAAGTTAGAAATAACGGTTTGTATGTTTGTAAATTATGGGCTTGCTCTCCAATAAAAGTTTCTGATACTCTCGGATAAGCTCGACGATACATCCCAACTGTTTTCATTGTGTTACTCCTATTTAAGATTAATATTTCTGTTGACAAAAAATGAACAAGATATTGGGTAAAAATTGCTGAAGTTATTTATATATTTACGCCCTTGCTTCTAGCTGCTGCTATTTTTTATAAAATGGTAATTACCTGATTCATTCAGAGCAGCAATAACAATACCAATTTTTAGTTTTTTCAAGCCAATATTAGCCTAAATCAAGGCTTCAATTATTTATGTTAGTAAGTGAAATAATAATTTTTCCTGAAACTATTATTTAGTAAATATCTTAGGGTGTAATAAAGCAAACTAGGATATTTATTATGTAAACAAACCGATTAATCTTTTATGACTTACGCATTGACAGAGAAGCCAAAATAGTAACTATGCTTTTCAAGGCTTCTAGCTAGATTTTTGCGATGCCTACGGTAAATGCTCGCCCACGCAACTAACAAAATATGGTTTGTAAAAGTCTGAACCGAGGTATTTATGCTAATGCACAAGATGAGATATTTGTACAGTGCATAAGCCCTATTTTTTATCAAACTTGATTGGGTTGAGGATAGCCTCCCTTTCTAGACTGCAATTATTTACCGAATGTTTAACACAAGCACATCAATTTTAAAACATATCTACATTAAAATTATATTTATTAAATAAATATTTTTGCAAAAAAATGATTTAGTTTATACCAGCATAAGCATAACCTCGGAGTAGTGATTTAGTTTAGACTAGCATAAGCTCATGCTTCGAAGTTAGGCACTCTTGATTTTTGACATCATCGCTACCACTGAATATTATGTCCGGCTAATTAGTTATAATTCCCGAATCTATGCACAAAGCCCAAAAGACCCCCACCTCTGCGGTCTTAATGATAAGTCTTTAACCGGACACGATATGATTTAGTACACCGAATCAATAGTGGATTCCCAAGATCACTCTTGAGAGTTCCTCTTTCTAACACTCGACTTACTTGGAGGGATTTTTCCACCCACGCAGAGATCGATATTTCTAGAGGAGATTAATGTTTCCGTATATCCTACGGTACAGAATCTCATCTCAATGTCCCATTCCCCATAGCCCAAGTGCAAGAAAACCACTCCTTTAAGGGGTTGAATTCTGCAAGTAGTTCTAAACCAAACCATGAAAACATCTACAAAATTGCTAACTCGTCTGGACTATTACTACCAGCAAATCAAAACAATCATTCTGACTCGTCAAAATCCAATTACTGGTTTACTACCTGCGAGTACAGCGATTACAGCCCACGGCGATTATACTGATGCCTGGGTGCGAGACAATGTTTACAGCATTTTGGCAGTTTGGGGTTTAGGACTTGCATACCGCAAGATTGACGACGACAAAGGACGCACCTATGAACTAGAACACAGTGTCATCAAACTGATGCGCGGGTTGTTGTTTGCGATGATGCGACAGTCTCATAAAGTCGAGACATTTAAACATACTCAGTCGCTACTAGATGGACTGCACGCCAAATATAATACCGCGACCGGTGATATTGTTGTTGGTGATGATGAATGGGGACATTTGCAACTTGATGCCACATCTATATTTTTGCTGATGTTGGCGCAAATGACGGCAGCAGGATTGCCAATAATTTATTCAATTGATGAAGTTAATTTCGTCCAAAATTTGGTTTACTATATTGGACGAGCTTACCGCACAACAGATTACGGCATTTGGGAACGTGGGAATAAAATTAATCGTGGTAGTGCTGAGTTAAATGCCAGTTCTGTAGGCATGGCAAAAGCTGCTTTAGAAGCTATCAATGGACTAGATTTGTTTGGTGTGCGTGGTAGTCAAGCATCGGTGATTCATGTGCTACCAGATGAAATCGCCCGCGCCCGGATTACCCTAGAATCCTTATTACCGAGGGAATCTGGTTCTAAAGAAATTGATGCGGCGCTGTTAAGTATTATTAGTTATCCTGCCTTTGCAGTGGAAGATTTGGAGTTACGCGATCGCACTCTAAACGATATTATCAATAAACTCGCAGGTAAATACGGCTGCAAACGCTTTCTGCGTGATGGACACCAAACCGTTTTAGAAGATCATCAGCGTTTGCACTACGAACCGTGGGAACTCAAGCAATTTGAGCATATTGAATGCGAATGGCCGTTATTTTTCACTTATTTAGTTTTAGATGGATTATTTCGCGGCGAACAAGAACAAGTTAAAAAATACCAAGAGCTTTTAGAATCATTACTCATAGAACAAGATGGTTTGCGTTTATTGCCAGAACTTTATTATGTTCCAGCCGAAAACATAGAAGCAGAAAGGTTAGCACCTCAAACGCAACCACGTTTGCCCAATGAAAATATTCCTTTGGTATGGGCGCAGAGTTTATATTTCCTCAGTCAAATGTTGAGTGAAGGGTTACTAGCGGTTGGTGATATCGACCCTTTAGGAAGACATTTGTGTGTGGGTAAACAACGCGAGGCATTGGTACAAATTGCTTTATTAGCAGAAGATGAAGATTTACAGACGAAACTAGAAGTTCATGGAATTGAAGCACAAACACCCGCCCAAGTAGAACCGATTCAAGTGAGAAAAGCTGGAGAATTTTCAGCTATTTATACCCAAATTGGACGTAATGATAAACTTGGTTTAACTGGGCGGCCAGTGCGGCGGCTGCGGAGTTTAACAACATCTAGAATATTTCGGATTCGTGGTGAAACAATTGTATTTTTGCCTTCCTTTTCCGACTCTCAACAGTTTTATTTAACCCTTGATTACCATTTTTTACTGGATCAAATTAGAAGCGAACTAGCTTACATTCAAAAATATTGGAGCGATTTAGGTCGTCCTACTCTGACTTTAATGTTGACGCACACCATGTTAGAAAGTGGTTCTGAGGCATTACTAGAACTGATGCAAGAACTCAAAGATGGTATTTGTAATGGTGTACGGGTAAAATTAGGGCGGCTAAATCAGCTAATGTTAACAGCCGGAATCCAAAGAATTGATTTCCTCCCCAATGCAGAATTCGCGCGATCGCCAGTAAAAAATGCTAGCCCACGTTGCTATTATTTAGCGTATCACCCTGAGAAAAACTGGCGCTTAGGGCATACCCAAGAATTTCAAATGGAGTGTGAAACCAACTTTGGGTTATTACTTTCTCATTTGCGTTCATCAGAGAATATCTACGAGCAAATTGAGTTACTGCAAACTTTAACTCGCTTACAGGGAATGCAATTTGATACAGGATATGGCGGGCCAGGATATCCTGTCACCGTAGGCGATTTACTCGACGAAGTTTATACCAAAGCTGGAGATTTAGGCATTTGGGCAGTAGTGCGTCGGGCTGCGGGGTTACGCCAAATGGTTGATATCAGCCTGTCAGATGCAGTAACGAGTATTTTGGTGCGAGGTAAACAAATTGCTGTGGGTAAAGCTTACAGCGAAGCGTCCTTAATTACAGTACCCATGTCCCACGATGAAATTGCCGATAAAATTAATCATTTTTGTCGTGAAGATATCCGCGATCGCGTCCTCACTCAAGAGATTTTAATCTATCTTGGTATCTTAATTCGCTCAGAACCCGAACTATTCCAAGGACTACTAACGCTAAGAGTTGGCTATCTCATCCTGTTGATAACCAGCGAACTAGCGCGGGAATTACACGTTACTCAAGATGAAGCTTACGATTACTTAATGCAACTTTCACCCTTTGAAGTGAAAATGCGCTTGCGTCAGGTATTAACTGGATATACTGGCATGAGTAACCTGTTACGCCAACAAGAATCACTGCACGTCAAACAAAAAGAAAGTGATATTGCTTGGGTGGTGTTACCAGGAATCGCTGAAGAAATAGAAGTCCCACCAGGTGGTTGGCGGCGGTTTCGTCAAGCCGAGGGTGCGACAGGGCGCGTACCAAAAGACTTTTTCAAGCAGGTTTGGCTATTAATGCAACATTGCAAAGGTCTAGTAATTGGCGATAAACTAGAGCGCCGCAACCGTTTAGATAGTGAGATAATGTTGTCAGAAATGACAGCGGGGGAAAGGAATTTTGCGCTGTTAGTTGAGCATTTGCTGAATAAAATCGAAGCTCCAGAATATCGCCAAGTTAATATTGAAGCATTAATCGAATTAGCTGCGATCGCAGCCAATAATCCCAAGCTGCAAATTGAAGAATATATCGTGTTGGATGTGTTGATTGGCCATGCAGTGCGATTGGCGTGGTTAGAGAATCATAGTCAACGCAGCGATCGCTATGATGAGGATAAGGCGAGTGCGTGGCGATCGTTTTACAATACCTCTCCTAGAGATTGCGCTAGTTATATTTTGAAGGCATTCAGGTTCTTGACGGAATTTGTGAAAGATTTTTAAACGCAAAGGGTCGCAAAGGGAAGCGCAGAGGAACGCAGAGAATGAGTTGAGTGGGGTGATTATTGGGTGTGCGATGAGGGTGCATACTGCTTTGGGGCCTGGTTTATTGGAGTCGGCTTATGAGGAGTGTTTGGATTATGAGTTGAAGAAGGCCGGGTTGGGTGTTGGTAAACAAATTCCATTGCCTTTGGTTTACCAAGATGTGCAATTGGAATGCGTTTATCGATTAGATTTGATGGTCGAAAACAAAGTAATTGTAGAGATTAAATCTGTAGAGTCCTTCCACCCAATTCACTCCGTTCAACTCCTAACCTATCTCAAACTAGCAAACTGCAAACTAGGTCTTCTCCTCAACTTTAATGTCCTCCACCTCAAAGAAGGTATTAAACGCGTAGCCAACAACCTCTAACTCCTCCTCTTACTCCCTCTCATCCTCCGCGAACCCCTGCGCTTCCCTCCGCGCCCCTACCCTGCGGGAAGGCGTTCGCGTAGCGTCTCGTAGAGAAGCGCCTATGCGTTGAAAAAAAATATCCCCCACCTAAGACTCCAAAAGCAGGGGTTTTATTAAAACTACTTAACAGAAACAGCATCAACATCAATGGTGCTTCCACTAGAGGTAGAACCCTCAGTAGTATTAGGTACTTCAGTACCCAGATCACCCTTACGAGCTTTCCAGCCCTCAATTACTAGCCCAGACACTTCACTAACTAGCAGAGTCAAAAGGAAAACATCATCAATCTGTCCCACAACAGGTATAAAATCTGGGAGAACATCAAATGGGCTGACCAAATAGACCAACGTTCCTAAAATTACCCACCAACGGTATTTGGGGTTACGAAGTACACTGTGATACCAGGCGTAAAGTGATTGGATTGAGAATTTCATATTTTGAACTGAACCTCCAGTTATCTTTTATTTTGACAAATTATGCGAAAAACTCACGGTGCGAATAACCGTCCTAGTTAGTCTGGAAGACGCTACTAGTAATCTGTCAGCAAAGACAAATAAGTAGGTAGCGGGTTCATCCCAAACAGGCGAAAGTTGTTTGTTTATAGGGCTGATTAATCGATGAGTGCTGATATCTGCTGCCCTAGCCATAAGAGATATGCCTATGTACTGATTGTAGTTTGCTAGAGATTTTATAAATTGCTCGGTATAGTCTTAAACTTCTGTGCAGACCCCAAAGAATAATCTTCTAATTTAAAATCAGCAAAAGGCTTCTTTTCTAACCTATTCCGTAGCGCCTCGTCAAGAATTACACCTGATGATTCTCTTTTAACACCAATAATTATCACACTTGTCTGATATGTCGTTAAATCCTGATTTGCCTGACAATCACTCCGTTGAAATTGACCCAAATTCAATAAGCGATAACTTTTGACACTTGATGTATTAATAAATAATTTTTTAACCAAAAGTTGTATTTGTTTAGAACGTTCTAAAGCCACACGTTCTTGAGCTGATGTATCACCTTTACAAGAAGCTGTACCAACAGAGATAATCTCATTGGGAGCTTCCATTATCTTCTCTATATCTTCTTGTTCTAAGTTCAACTTCAAAAGGTCAACACTAATAATTTCATCATTGTATTTAATTTGAAAGTTGCTACCTAAAAGCCATTTATATTTTAGTGATAAAACTGCTATATTAAACTCAGCAATCCTTCCCTGACTATCCCTGCCTTCTTGATAAGAGAAGTAATCGATATTACCTTTTTTCTCTGGATATTGTCTGTAATAAGATGTTTCAGAAAAATCTGATTTTCGCGTTGCTAAAGTTACTATGCTAAGTAATCCTAATGCAACTAAAAGAACTGCGAAGAATTCTAACAACGGCACTTTCTCCGGTTGTTTATTTGGAGAGAATAAGTTGTTATTAATATCTACAGGTAAATGTTCAAGGTTAGAAGATTCTAGGATATTACTATTTGTCGGAGTAGTTTCTGTTAATTGAGTTTCGATTTCTTCTAGGGAATGCAAAATTTCTTGAGTATTGGCAGGACGTTTTTCTATATCTGACGCTGTTAGCCAATCAATTAAATTCAATAGTAAAGGTGAAATATGGATAGCATGATTTTGCCAGTGCAACAAATTTTGCTGGACATCATACATCTCCAAAGGATGGTATCCTGTCAGCAAAAATACAAAAGTGCGTCCCAAAGCAAAGAAATCTGACTGTGGTACTGCTTGACCATTCATTTGTTCTGGGGCGCTGTAGCCAGATGACATCAGTGCTGTCATCTTGTCGCCATTGCTTAGTTGGTCTTGGTAGGTTTTATTAATTTCATTGGCGGTGCCAAAATCAATCAGTACTAGATTCCCCCAACCCTGCTCAAGGGGGGATCTAATCATGATGTTAGATGGTTTAATATCTCGATGTAGGTATTGTTTGCCATGTACTACATCTAAAATTTCTATCAACTGTCTTAACCAATCTATGGCTTGTTCTTGGGATATGGGGTTATCTTGCTGCTGTAGCCACTGTTCTAAGTTGTAGCCATCAATTTTTTCCATTGCAATGCAATGCAACACTAAACCATTTCGGGTTTGATACTGGAAGTAACTATCTTCTTTGGGAATTCCAGGATGCTTAAATTTTCCCAACACCGTTACTTCTTGCTGAAATAGTTCTACTGCTTTGGCGTCGCCTGATAAATCCTCTTTGAGTATCTTAAGAATTTTGGGAATATCTTGCTCGTATGCCTCATAAACTTTACTAAAACCTGTTTTCTCACTCAACAGGCACGTCACCCGATAACGCCCTAGCAATTCTAGATGGGAACCACAACTTTGACAAAAGCGGTTTTGATGATTATTCGGGTGATTTGGTTTAGGGCAAACGGGATTGATACAAAGGCTCATGACAGGGGAGTGGGGAGTGGGGAATGGGAAGTGGGGGAATGGGGAGCAGGGGAGTGGGGGAGCAGGGGAGCAGAGGAGAAGTAGCAGTAAGTTTTTCCCCTCTGCCTCTTTGCACCTCTGCCTCTTATGCCCAATGCCCAATTCCCCATGCCCAATGCCCAATCCCCCTAGACATCGCTCCTATTAATTCTTCTGTTGCTGTATGACTAATCCCGTCCAAATAATCATGAGATTTTTGATTTGTGTTCTGCCAAGAAAGCTGCCACAGTTTGGTTAAATGTTTCTGGTTGTGTCAAAAACGGCCAATGATTGCCGGGAACTTGGCAGATACATAAGTTATGAAGATAAGTTTTGTAGGGTTGAATTTGCCAATTTTGGCGGTTTAGTCCTTGTTTTGGCTGGACGAATAGGGCAGGAGTGTCAAGGGGAATTGTAAAACCTGGCACTTGCATCACTGCCTCAAAAATTCCGTCGCGGGCGGCTATGGTAAATTTGCTGCCCCAACTCCCATCGGGTTTTTGTTCTATTCCTGCTTGGAAGACTTGCTGTTGTAAGGAACTCCATCCTTGATATTGCTTTAATTGCCGTGCTTGTTGTTCGGCTTCTTCGTGGCTGGCAAAGGGCCCCATGCTTTTAAGAAAAGGCAAGAAGCGATATAACATTGGGAAAGTTACCCTGAAAAGACTGGGCATTTTCCAGATAAAAATCGGATCGACGAGAATTATACTCCGTAAACGCTTTGGGTTTTGTCTTGCCCAAATAGCGGCTAATTTTCCTGTCCACGAATGACTTACAATATGGGCAAAAGTCCATCCAAGACTATCCATGAGTGCTTCAAGGTCTGCGATCGCACTCTCAAAGCTATAATCTATCTCTGGTTTACTACTTTGGCCATGTCCGCGCATATCTGGCGCAATTATGTGGTAATCCGCCGCCAAGTAATCTCCTAAACTAGACCACACTAGAGCATGATCGCCTAAGCCATGTAACAGCAGTAAAGGTTCTTGACCTTGATTCCATTCTAAATAAGAAAGTTGGATATCAGGCTTTGATAAAGTTTGACGTACAGGCATCATTGCACATCCAGGCGTAGATAGTTTTGCGTTTATATAGTACTGCGGAAGAAGATGGGGAGCAGAGGGGCAGGGAAGCAGGGGAAGCAGGGGAAGCAGGGGACAAGGAGAATAACCATACCCAATGTCCAATGTCCGATGCCCAATGCCCAATGCCCAATGCCCAATGCCCAATCCAATTGTTACCATTTACCACTTTATGACTCTGAGGATTGTACCAATTGACACGAAACAATGAGGCTAATGAATGCCAAGATCAAGAAAAGGATGCCCCAAGGATATTAAAAGTACTATGCCAGAATTACACCAATCAATTGCCCAGCATTATCACGAACGGACTAAATACAACCCTGAAACTCTCGCTTCCAAAAGTCAGCGCTTAGACTGGACTAAACAGCCAGTCCCCTTTAAAGAGTACAAAATTGGCTCTACTTTTGATCTCAAACCCTATATCCAAGAAAAAGCAGAGGCTTACGCTAATAACCCAGATGCTCTATGGTGGCAAAGACTTTCACGGCTATTGTTTCGCAGTTATGGATTGACGGCGAAAATGCCTTCTATGGGTAGTGCAGTGTATTTACGCGCTGCTCCCAGTGCAGGCGGATTATACCCTGCTGAGGTTTATGTGGTTTCTCGTGGCACCTCGTTATTGCCGCCTGGTCTATATAACTACCAGTGTCGAACTCATTCTCTCATGCATTATTGGGAAAGCGATGTTTGGCAAACTCTCCAAGCAGCTTGTTTCTGGCATCCTTCTTTAGAAAATACTCAACTGGCAATTATTGTGACTGCGGTATTCTACCGTTCTGCGTGGCGCTATGAAGATCGGGCTTATCGGCGGATTTTTCTGGATACGGGACATCTGCTGGGTAATATCGAGTTAGCTGCTGCGATTACTGACTATCGCCCCCATTTAATCGGCGGTTTTGTGGATGAATCAGTTAACGATCTGCTTTATATCGATCCGCAACAAGAAGGTGCGATCGCTGTCTTACCTCTGGCAGACTTGTTAGACGTGAATCAAAATTTGCCATTGGGATGTACTGCTTTACCTTCCGCCACCGAAACCAGTTATCCTCAAATCCCTGATGGCGAACTACTAACATATTTCCATCGGCACACGCAGATCCAATCAGGTGTAACTGGTAATCTTAATCTACCAACTATTAAACAAGAAAAATCTTTGGAGGATAAATACAATTTTCCTTTCTGTTTAAAAATTCCCACCACCACCGCACCTATAAACTGGGGACAAAAACTATCAGAACTGGAAGGCACTATGTATAAGCGACGCTCTACCCGCGCTTACAATGGTGATGATTTAAGCTTCGATGAATTGAAAAGTTTACTCGATTTTACTTACCAACCGCAAAATTACATTGACCAAAGCTTAGATATTTCTCCAGACTACTTCGATCTAAATTTAATCGAAACATTCATTGCTGTTTGCGGAGTCAAAGGACTGGAGGCGGGTTGTTACTATTACGCACCCAAAGCCCAAGAATTACGCCAAATTCGGTTTAAAAACTTTCGGCGAGAGTTACATTTTCTCTGTTTAGGACAAGAATTAGGGCGGGATGCAGCGGCGGTGTTATTTCATACAGCTGATTTGAAAGCTGCGATCGCACAATATGGCGATCGCGTTTACCGTTACTTACACATGGATGCCGGTCATTTGGGACAACGCCTGAATTTAGCGGCAATGCACCTAAATATCGGCGTCAGTGGTATCGGTGGATTCTTTGACGATCAAGTAAATGAAGTTTTAGGCATTCCTGCTGATGAAGCTGTTTTATATATCACTACATTGGGACGCCCAAGATAAAAATAATCCCAGAGGCGCAAAGAATCCAGAGAGTTTCTTTCTGTGTCCTTTACGTCTCTGTGCAAGCTTACGGGGCTACAACTTGGACTAGGCGTGCAGATAAAATAAGCCTCATCGCCCTTTCTCCTTGTTGGTAGTACTGGTGCTTGTTAGGATTTAGTATCAATAATTCGGCAACTAATAATCCAATATAAAAACTGCTATGACGGCGAATAGTCCGTCCAGTTTCTTTAATTCGACCGATGTATTTTTGGATACCCATACATTTAATTTATGGTTGGGGTCTAAATACCCATCCATGACGTAATTCAGAATTGCGAATTGCGAATGGGGATTTTGGTAAATCTGGGTAATTTACGTTTTTGTCAGTTTTTCCTGAATGAATGTCCTGTTTTGCTTCTCGACTAGCTGTAGATGTGATTAGAAACGGATTATTAGGGAGAATTCTTTGAGCATCGAAAACGACGGTCGCGGCAGTGGCAGGTAGTGTTATGGCTTTTGTATTAGTTATAGATAGCGTCGGCGCAGCCCAACCTAGTCATCGCTATAGACTGGTGAAGCTCCGATATTGAGCTGGTGTTATGTTGAATGGGGCAAGAGTGATTAAAAAGGGTTAATGTCTCTTACCTGCTCCCAGATATAGCTCACCCACTTTCGGGTCATTCAACAATTCTTCACCAGGACCGGAGATCGCATCACGTCCCGATTCTAATACATATCCACGATTAGCCATCTCTAAAGCTTTACGGGCATTTTGTTCTACTAATACGATCGCAGTACCTGCCTGATTAATTTGTTTAATCTGCTCGAACACTTGTGTCACCAAAATCGGCGACAAAGCAGCAGATGGCTCATCTAAAATCAGCAAACCAGGTTCCAACATCAAAGCTTTGCCCATCGCTAGCATCTGGCGTTCTCCTCCAGAGAGAGTACCAGCGCGTTGACGACGGCGATCGCTTAGTCTGGGAAACATAGTAAATATTTTATCTTTAATTGGTTTCAGGGGAACGTTAAGCACAAAAGCACCCATCTCCAAATTCTCTTCAACACTGAGGGAGGGGAAAACATTGGCGATTTGCGGTACGTAGCACATTCCTCGTTGGACAATTTGATTGGACTTTAGCCCCACGATATTTTCACCTTTGAAGGTAATTGTGCCTGTGTGGGGGATCAAAAGCCCAAAAATTGCTTTTGCCAAAGTAGATTTACCTGCACCGTTGGGGCCAATCACTGTCACCAATTCCCCTGGTGCAACCTGAAAATTCACACCTTGCAGGATATCTACATCTTTGATGTATCCAGCGTGAACATTTTGAACTTCTAATAAATAATCATTTGTCATTGGTCACTTGTCATTGGTCATTGGTCAACAGTCAAGTCAAACATAACTATTGACTATTGACTGTTGACTATGGACTATTACGGAGTTTTTTGCAACTCTGGTCGTTCTTCTGCAAGAATTGCCCCTTCTACAGGGCAAACTTGGAGACAGATGCCACAGTCGATGCAAGTGGCAAAATCAATCCAGTACCAATCAGTTCCCTTGGTGTTTTTGCCTGGGCCATCATGAATACAAGCTACTGGACAGGCATCTACGCAATCAGCAACGCCTTCACAGACTTCTGTAACAATTGTATGCGGCATGTTCTTGATTCCCTCTTTTCTGTATCGGCTCTTTCTAGACTAGCAGGGGAGGGGGAGAGCAGGGGGGCAGGGGAGCAGGGGAGAAGTTGCAGTAAGTCTTTCCCCTCTGCCCCTCTGCCTCTTTTCCCATGCCCATTAAAGTAATGGTTCTATTTTGGGTGAGCCATCAGCTTTGATCCAGGCAATTTGGGCAATGCCGCGATCGCTTGCATATTGGCGAATCGCCTCTGCATCTCTTCCCCCCAAGTCAATTTCTACTCGCACCAAATCAGCAGAATCTCTGAGTTTTTGCGCGTATACAAAGGCGGCGGTGTTAGCACTAGTTGTCTCCGGTGCTACCAACCAGTCACTCGCTGGAGTTTCTTGTGGTAATTGCTGGGTAGACAACAGAACTTGGTATAAATCTTCGATACTTAGTCCAAAACCAATTCCGGGAATATTTTCTCCTTGAGGATGATATAGCCCCAAAAGCTGGTCATAGCGACCACCGCGCCCTAAGACTCTGGCTTGGGATTCGGTATCGTTGACAACTTCAAAGACGATACCAGTGTAGTAGTCTATGGTTTGGATTAGGCTGAGGTCGAGGATTAACGGAAATTTTTTCTCTGATTCTAGTAATTCTACTAGGGATTTGAGGTTATTCACTGCCTCTCGCTGTTCTTCATCTAAATCCAAACTACTAACTTTTTGCAACACGTCTGCACTTGGCCCACGCAAATCCATGATGATTTGGGCGCGATCGCGCAGTTTGTCACTTAGGGGTAAATTATCTATGGTGATGCGGTCAAGATGAGCGATCGCACTGCGAACTTGATCTTGTAAATTAGCAGGAAAGGCACTCAGGAGCGATCGGGTAATTCCCGCCTCACCTAAAATTAAATGCCATCCCTGCAAACCTAATGCTGCTAAACAATCTGCTACTAACAGCAGTACTTCGGCATTTGCCAGCAATCCGCCAGTACCTAACAACTCCACCCCAGCTTGATAAAACTCTTGCTGGCGATTATGCCTACTTTCCCAAGTGCGGCGAAACACATTGGCGTTGTAATACAACCGTTGTGGATAAGTGACACCAGCCATCCGAGTGACAACAGTACGAGCAATAGATGCTGTTAATTCTGGACGTAGCCCTAATTCATCATCTTCGCCATTTTGTTGTAGTTGAATCACCATCTGACGCTGGATTGCTTCCCCCGCCATCAGGGTATCCATGCGCTCTAAAGTCGAGGTGATAATCCTGTGATATCCCCAGCGATGAAACACCTGCTGTAACCGATCTTCAATCCAGCGTTTTTTCTCCACATCCAAGGGCAATAAATCCCTGGCTCCCGCTGCTGGTTGATACACCATTATTTTTTCTTCCCACCAAACAAACCACCGAACAAACCACTACCAGATTTATCTGGTTGCTTATCTCCATTATTGGGGGATGAAGTCACCTTATGATCGCTAGGTTGTTGTCCTAAAGCCTTATCTATTTTAGGTTTCCATTGCAGAGCCGTTTCGTCACTGGGGTCTAATTTTAGAGCGTTGTCAAAGTGGATTTTTGCCATTTTTAGCTGATTTTGCTTTAAATACACCATTGCAATTAAGCTATGACAGCGACTATTTTTCGGTTCTAGCTTCAGGGCATCTTGCAACTCTACTTTGGCTTGGGCAAATTGGTTTTTGTCAATCAAAGATTGAGCGCGACGAATATACTGTTCTAGAATCAAGTCTTCTTTTGATGGTGCTGGTGCTGGTGGTGTATTTTTTGGTGTATTTGGCTGAGGCGTACCTGATTCGGCTTTGGATTGAGCCTGTGGCGGTGCTGCGGATGCTTTACCCGCACTCCGCATTAAATACACTAAATTCAACTCACTAGCTTGGGCAATGACTTGCAGCGCTTGTTCTAAAGAATAATATTGGGTTTGGGCTAGTTTCGCGATCGCAGTTTTATAGAAATGATCGATATTAGCCGCCTCAACTAACTGTTTAGCCAAGTCGGTGGTGAGAGTTACCGAAGTAGACTCTTGTAGCAGGCGCTTGCCAATTTGCGACAAAATTAGAATATATTCAGTGCGACTGCGATCGGCAGCAAGTTTTTCGTAAGCTGGGTTAACCAACTTTGATAACAGTTCGTTACCAAGATGTTTTTGAGCAGCAGTTTCAGTAAGACTACTGTCTGGGTGCAAACGACGGGCGACTTGGAGATAGCGTTTGCGAATCTCTTTGACATCGGCATCAACTGGAACGCACAGCACTGCGTGATGATCTATGAAATCATATTTAAATAGTCCACGATCTATTTTGAAAGACATATATAGTTTTTGCACCAAGGGAGCAGTTAGATTGCTTTTAGTTTACCCAAAGTCTGGGGTAAAGCCCCCATCTGCTACACCCAAGCTGACAGTGGTGGAACCCGTAAAAGTTCGCTACTGAGGGAGTCGTGAATATAACTATTTGTGGCAAGAATTCTACCTGACTCAATTTTGACAGCAGTGCCATCGTAGGCGGTGATTTTGCCCCCAGCTTCTTGTACCAAAATTATCCCGGCGGCAATATCCCAAGGAGAAAGTCCCCGTTCCCAGTAACCATCGACACGTCCACAGGCAACATACGCCAAATCTAGTGATGCCGAACCGCTACGTCTAACTCCTTGGGTAAGATGGGTGAGGTGACTAAATTCTGCGTAGTTGTTATCAGAGGTTTCACGGCGATCGTATGCAAAGCCTGTTACTAGTAGACTTTTACTCAGTTCAGATGTCACCGAAACCTTGATGGGCTGACGGTTACGCGTTGCTCCTAAGCCAGCAGCAGCACGGAATAGCTCATTGTGAAATGGGTCATAAATTACACCAACTTGGGGAATGCCATTAATTAACAGCCCGATGGAAACGGCAAAAAATGGGTATTGATGAGCATAGTTGGTTGTGCCATCCAAAGGATCTATTGCCCAGAGGTACTCATTCTGTTGATTACCTAATTTCCCTGATTCTTCAGCGAGGATCGAGTGCTGGGGAAAATGGCAACGCAAAATTTCTAAAATCAACTCCTCTGAGGCTTTATCAGCAGCCGTGACTAAATCACCAGGGCGTCCTTTTTCAATAATTGCGTCTTCTAACTTACCCAAGTAACCTTGCAAAATAGCACCAGCAGCTAGTGCCGCTTCTGTAGCAATATCGAGAAAAATTTGTAGATTTGTCATTTGTCATTTGTCATTTGTCATTGGGCATTGGGCATTGGGCATGGGGCATGGGGCATTGGGCATGGGGCATTGATATATTACTTCTTTTTCACTTACTCACTCCCCCACTCTCCCCCTCAGCACTCAGCACGGGCTAAACGCCCCGCTACCGCTAACAGCACTAATTAAAGATTTTGGCGGCGAAACTCTGCGGGAGTAAGGCGCATGGGCTTTTCTGGGTTCCAGATTCCTTGCCCCATGAGTCTAGCCCATTGTTGGGCACGTTCTAAACGCTGGTCATATTTATGGTTAGGCGATCGCCCCACAAACATTGCATTCCCTTGTTTGACTAATTCTTCATTCAACAACATCTTATTTTTCCACACATAAGCAAGAGTTCGCCCAATTTTGTCTTTTGCTTCTAAATCAAACTCCAGTGTTACCGATTGTTCTACACCACCAATTAGATTCTCTAACTGTTCTTTTGCTGCTTCCCCCCAAGGGCGCTGTCGTAAATCTGGTGCATCAACACCTACTAATCGCACTTGGGAAATCAAATTTGGTTGTTCAGCCATGCCTAACACTTCCAAGCTTTGCCCACTAACTACCCGTGCTACTTTTACCTGGGCTTCATTATTTGGCAGCTGGTTTTTGCCTTGGCAACTCACCAAGAGCAATAAACAAGCCAAAATAGCTATTTTTTGCACCCACTCACCAAGACGCACAGGCATCAGAAATTTGGTGATTTTGAATTGTTTATTCCTCATCTAAGGGTAAACCCGCTTTAATTCTCCCCTTAGCAAAATAGCGTCCAAACTGGAGTTCGTAGACTTCATCTTCATCTTGCGTCTCCACTTCCAAGTCAGAACGGGGGTAGCTCACACACAACAAGGCATAACCTTGCTGACGTAAATCTGGCGACAAGCCGATCGCTTCTGGTTGGTAAATTTCTCCTGACAATACTCTCACAGCACAAGCGGTGCAAGCCCCGTTGCGGCAGGAAAACGGTAGTTCCACCCCTTGTTTTTCGCCAGTGTGTAGGATGTAGCGGTCTTCTGGCACTTCTAGGGTGTATGTTTTGCCAGTAGCGCGATCGCGAACTTTAATTGTGTATGTACGGGACATCTGGATTTGTGTTTTGGGATTAGGACTATCAGATTCAATCTAGAATATCTTTCTTTATCTTTGCATTTTCTGGGATTCTATAGTATAATCGTAACTTGTGACACCTGGAGAGGTGGCCGAGCGGTTTAAGGCGCAGACCTGGAAAGTCTGTTTAGGGAAACTTAACGAGGGTTCGAATCCCTCCCTCTCCGTTCTCAAACCTTGTGCCGCGTGGAATGATCAGACTATGACCTGTGATAAGGGAGCTTTTTTGCAACCGTCCATTAATTCGCGCTTCCACAACGTAGTCAGACGGCATATCTGTATAAATATGAATTGCATTCTCTGGAAAGACAATCTCTTCTGGCAATGCACTTGCGCTGATGCTATGAGTGAACTGGAAGCGGATACCGCTCCAACCCGAATCATCGTTGGAGAGTAGAGATTGATGATTAAAGCTTTTTAAGATTGCCTTTTCTACAGCGCAAGATTCATGGTCTATCTTTGACATGACTCAAGCTTATTTGTATTGAGTGATGATAAAAATTAAAAGACAGCTATAAAAAATCCGCCTAAATACACTACACTCAATTTCCATTTTTGGAAACAATAGTTAATTTACCTGATTTTAAGCCTTAAACCGTAGTGTTGTTAGGTAGATTAAGTAATTTTCCCTTGTATTTTTTAAGAGCAACGCAACCGATGGCGTACCACTTGCTACTCACCTCATGCCTTGTTTCTTCAGAGTTACCATGCTATTTATGTCATCCGGTATATATGCGCCAGCCGCAGTAGCGATTAACTTAAACATTAGGAAAATACGCGAACTGGCTGGGTTTAAGCTAAAGGGAATCAATAAAAGCCCTTTGGCTTACTTTTTGATGGCATTTATATACAGCCTCACTGCCTGTGTTTTTCAGCCTTGGGAGTTTTTAACAAGCTCACTAAGCTGTTATGCTACCACCTTCAGACAAAATCTCTAGTGGAAATCAACCTGTATTAGGAAGTGGGCGATGCACATTGGATTTCTCAACCCTCAAGGCAATTTTGATTCAGGCAATAGTCATATAACGAAACACCCAGATTTTGGGGGTCAGCTAGTCTATGTTAAGCAAGTCGCCATAGCCATAGCTCAAATGGATCATAAAGTTGATATTCTTACCCGTAAAATCATTGACCCGGAGTGGCCAGAGTTTGCCGAAGTGATTGACACTTATCCAGGGATCGATAATGTCCGCATTATCCGCTTACCATCTGGGCCAAAAGAATTTCTCCCTAAAGAGTTGTTATGGCCTCATCTGGTCGCTGATTGGGTACCCAACATCTTGAAATTTTATCAACAGCAAGGTGGCTTACCCGATGCTATGACTGCTCACTACGCTGATGGAGGACTGTGTGGCGTTCTAATTGAAGAGGAGACAGGCATACCTTTTACCTTTACAGCTCATTCTCTCGGCGCTCAAAAGATAGACAAACTGGAAGTCACCCCAGAAAATCTGCCAGAAATAGATGAGCAATTTAATTTCAGATATCGCATTTTAGCCGAACGCCTGAGCATGAATCGCTCGGCCATTAATATCACTAGTACACGACAAGAACGTTTTGAACAGTATTCTCATCGAGTCTATAGTGGTGCAGTGGATGTAGACAACGACAACCGCTTTGCAGTGATTCCACCGGGAGCAGATTTCTCGATTTTCGGTGCAAAGGCACGTTCCGAAAATGAGGAAGCTACCGAAGAGTTCATTCAGCAACGATTGGCAGGGGACATTGCAGAAGCCCGTCGAGATTTGCCCGTAATCCTAGCATCCAGTCGATTAGAGCCGAAAAAAAACATATTAGGGTTAGTGCAAGCCTTCGCAATGAGTCCAACACTTCAGGAACGAGCTAACTTGATGCTAATTACAGGGGGATTGGACGATCCTTTACGAGAGGAGGCTAGTGACAGCATGGCTGAAGAGGTATTAGCCCCCATTCGGGAAGTGGTTAAAGAAAACGACTTGTGGGGCAAGATCAGTGCCTTTGGTTTGTCAGATCAGTCTCAAGAGTCACTCGCAGCAGCCTATCGGTTTATGGTTAAACGCCGCTCGGTATTTGCGCTGACGGCACTCTACGAACCCTTTGGGCTTGCTCCCTTAGAAGCGGCAGTCGCAGGTTTGCCAGTGGTAGCAACTAAGAACGGTGGCCCCAGCGAGAGCTTGCTACAGGGAAATAAGGAATATGGTGTACTTGTTGACCCAGAAGATCCTGCTGATATTGCACGCGGCTTAGAGCGGTTGCTATGTGATGCTCAGGAGTGGGAGTATTTTGCCCAAGCTGGTCAGCAACGGGTGTTGAAGACTTACACTTGGGAATCTGCTGCTGAAAACTACTTGTCTTTGCTTGAGCAGATTTTGTCTTCACCGGAAACCCGCCCTCGTGCTGAACTCCTTCCCATCCATCCCTACTTCCGAAATCCAGAATCGCAGACCGATGTTTTTTTGGAAGAATTGGGCGAACTCTACTTTGGATCTAATCAAAAGGTACTAAAAAATGCGGATTAAATAAAGTGCCAAACTGGGGTCAAAGCAGAAGTTCTTGCAGGGAAGACGGAAGTTCCTACAGACTGCGCGAAACACCGAAACGTCAACCCTGGAGCAATATTTTTTGATGAATGCTAAATGTGGGATTCAGGCAGCTATGAGCAGCCAGCGCAAAATGTGCTGACTGCTTCGGCAAACTGCTGGTTTTGTTCCATCAATGCCATGTGTCCACCTGGTTTTAGGGTGACTCTTTCAGAGTAAGGTAATTCTGCTTTCATGCGATCGCTCGCCACAGGTTTTGTCGCTATATCTGAATTGCCGCAAACAACCAACACAGGAACGTTAATAGTTGCAAGTGTGTCTGTTTCGTCAAACTTTAACATTGCCAGTGTGCCACGAGCCAGAACACCAGGCGAACCCAATGCTGATAATAGACCTGCAAAACTTAGTTGACCGCGTGTTTCAGTACCTGTAAATCCAGATAGTTCGACGGTGATGTACAGCGAACCATTCAAATACGAGAGCCAAGTCATCAACCAAAAAATCGGCCACAGCACGATAGTCAGGTACAACACAGGTTCGATTAGCGGTTTCTGCAATTTGCGTACCAGATTGCTAAAAATGCAAGTTTTTACCGGATTAGTGTAAGTAGTATCTACAAGAATTAAGCCAGCCACCCGACTCCCCAATTGCTCTGGAAACAGGCGACAGAATGTCAGGTTAATCATTCCACCCATACTGTGTCCCAACAAGATAACAGGTTTATCCCCTGCTATGGCGACAACAGCTTCCAAGTCACGGGCATATTTTTCTATAGAGTGATCGTTGTTTTTCGGTTTAGCGGATTTTCCTAACCCTGGTAGATCCCAAACAATTACTCGGAAGCGATCGCTTAGTTGTCGTTTGGCATAATACCATATAGTACTGTTTGGCCCCCAACCGTGTGACAAGATAATTGGTTGACCATCTTCAGGGCCAAAAAACTCTACTTGCAACACGCTCCCATCTGGACGTGGCAAGCGCTGCACGGTTTTGCTACGCATAAACTTGGGTTCTTCGTCTCCAGGACGGCGCAGCAGTGGCAAACTGATAAAATGACCGCCAAAAGACCACAGAAACATTACTAGTCCAGCCACCAAGTAGGGGGTTCCTACAAGTTCTCGTTCGTACCATTCATAGAGAATGTAGATTCCCCCACCAAGTACCCCAACAGACAGCAGTTGAAACAGCCATACAAGTAGAAAATTATGAGGCATGAATATCATGAGCCTAAACCTTGCAATGCTTTGTTAACTGCTTTTAGCTTCATACCATAGTTAGAATCATCCAACTTTCACTCCCAAGAATGATTTATACAGTGTTATGGGGGTGATAAAAATGCTGATTCATATCAAATGCTTACTACTCAGGCAAAATATTAACTGAATCGTTACTAAAATTTTGTTCAAGATAGCGTGGATTGCTTACTCCTACGTGCAAAAGCAGTGCTGTAACTAATGCACTGATCGCTGCTACCAAAAAGGTAGTTCTATAGTCAATATTCTCCACTATCCATCCACCTAGTAAGGGAGCAAGGATGCTAGCAGGAGCAATAAGGGTATTACCAAGACCAATATAGGCTGGTCGTTGGTGTTGGTTTCCAAACTCTAAGGTCATTACCGCAGCAATATTTTGTAGAGCTATCATACCTATCCCTACTCCTATAAATACCAAGTAAAACCAGTTTGCATTTGGTGCCAAACAAGCGAAAACCGAACTGAACGCACAAGCGACACAACCAATTTGTAAAACCAACTTGCAACCGGTGCGATCGCCTAACCAACCCAAAACCAATCCAGCAATAGTTTGTGTAACCATCAATAGAGTCGTAATTAACCCAATAGATGCTTCTTTCATCCCATATTGATGTACGGCATAGAGTGTATAGAAGGGAAGTGGCATCAGTGCTAACTGTGAGATCATACGTGCGATCACAAAGCAACGGAAATTCTTATCACAGCGGAGAATCACAATCAGACTGTCCCAAAATTCACGTCTACTTTCAAAGGCTGATGGTGTGATGCTTAATGGCTCTCGCGTCCTAGACATAAAAAACCAAGATAGAGCCATTGCAAAACTGGCACACAAAAAACACAGAGCAAAGTTAAATGGTTGAGCAATTTCCTTAAGTAGTAAACCAGCGATCGCAGCACCACAAATACTCATCAGATTACCAGATGCTGCTAAAGTACCGTAAAAAATACCAAGCTTTCTGGAGGGAACAATTTTAGCAACCATACTTTGCCAAGCAGTAGCGCTAAACCCACTGCCTAGTCCTTGCCAAATGAGTATGGCAAATGTCAACAGTAAGATAATTTGGTGATTGAGTTGTAGTTCTAACAAAGCCACCAGTGCTAATCCCAAAAAAGGAAGCTTCTGATGAATTGTCAATAACATTACAGTTGGTTTGTAACACTGTAGACGCGCTACTTTACTAGCTGTTAATAGCTGCGGTAGTTGCCAGCCTAAGCGTGGAATAGCTGGGATCAGACCGATGAGTAATGCAGAATCAGTAAGAGTGCTAACAAATAGAGGAAGAATGATGAAAAATGAAGCAAAAACACTCCCAAAACCAAAAAATCCACTTTCAATAACATTGACAGTAAAATTATGGTGAAGGTTTTTTTGAATTTCAGAATTAAGCATTTTTATAGATATTGCAAGTTTGGTGATTTATTCTCTTTGGGGGAAACTCAGGCTGCATTTTAAACAGATTTATCTTCTTTTTGTAGGTACTTAGAAATCACCTAAGTACCCACAAAAACCTGAGTTCCATAGATTGTTCCCAAATGCTTTACTTAAATCACCGTTGAAAAATATTTTTGTAAAATATCCCAATTTTTGATGGTGAGCCTTACTGCAACGGATGTCTGAGTCAGTGGCAGGTATAGGTTAACTTTGAAGTGGTGCGTGATTGGCAAGCGGTGTAGATTATGCCCTCACAAAGCTCACATTTATTAATCACAGAGATGACTTGACGCTATCTAGAAGAATATTTTTCCGTCCTGCTGGTATTGTTTACTACTCAGCTGGTAGCTTTGGAGGAGTGCGGGCAAGCCATCCAGTTACGCGCTTTTCTGTCAGAGATGGGAATGCCTACTATTTCAAGCATTTTTGCTATTTCTAAAATTGGAAACTCTCTGGATGAAGCAGGTGCTTCACAGGAAGCTGCTTCATCCAGAGAGTCGGTCAATTTTTGGATGAATTAGAGTGGTACGAAGAAACATTACAACGACAAAAAAAGAAAAAGGAACCCCCTTCTAATCAAGTCAGCTTTACCTGCTTTGTATACCAATTAGCTTGGGGATATCGTGTTTCTTTCAATACTGGGAGGCAAACGCAACCTTTAGTCACTCTTTAAGAGAAACTTGTGTGAAGCTGTAAGAGAGTGAAGAATCAAACTCTCTTCTACTAATCAGTTCTGACTTACCCTTTTGTAAATATGCCTTCAATTAGCTACAATCGCACCGACAGCCAGCAGCCACAAAGCATTACCATTGAAGGTTATGTTGTCCGGCCAGGATTACACATTCTCAGTTACGAGCAACTCAAGTTGCTACGAGACCAAACACAGCATCATTCTCAGCTTGAATCTCTAGTTAGCCAAGGTGTCATTAAGTTGACTGGTTAATAGTCGTCAATTCACTTGCAATTCATCTCATCACCTGCTTATTGGGTAGGTGATGAGATGAATTGCTGTATTCGCTAAGTTCTAAGTAGATGAGTTTGAACGTTCTATTTGCTGACGAACGGTATCAATAGAAGCATTAATACCAGCCAGTTTAGACTCTAAATCATCTCGTAGCCAAATCAAGAATTTTAATTTCCGCTCTAAGCTAGCTTTGTGCGAAATGGGTTCGCTTCCATAACATGGATTACCCCAAAAAGGAAACATAGTTTACCTCTGAATTTAGCTCTTGTAACAGTGCAATCTATTGCACCACTATATTCTGACTAATCACAATCAGACTGGTGTATGTAACAACCGACCATTATTGTGCGTGCTTAACGAACTTTTGCTCAAAGTTGTCTCTCGAATTGGTGGAGGTATTTGACCAAATTGCCATCAACTCTTTCCACTTCTCCTCTAAGAACAAGTTGAAGTGACGATACCATATTCAAAGGTTCAAAGGTTCTGGCAATTTGGCATCACAATTCTGTATTTTGCAGTTTAAATGAGATATCAACAAAACAGAACAACCACAAATCGCCAGTTGTTGACCCAACGCTGTAAAATAACTCAGCAGCCAATTTACAGCGCTTGGTCATCGCTTCACTACAACTGGCTAGTAATTCACTAGAAAACCCATAGTAAAAGTGCGTAGGCTAGAAAGCTGTCTTAATACGGCTGGTAAAATAAATGTGAAGTACCCGCAAATCAACGTACTTGTATCAGTAAATACTTCTAATAATAGATGACTTGGTGAAAGGGAAAGGGATAATGCTGAAAGGTGTCATATTCTAAGACCAATTACTGAGTAGGAAATTATTTTATGAGAACCAGAAAGCTAGGCAAACAAGGCTTAGAAGTTTCAACTATCGGACTTGGTTGCATGGGAATGTCTGAGTTCTATAGTGGTCGTGATGAAATTGAGGCGATCGCGACAATTCATCGAGCGTTAGAACTTGGAGTTAATTTTCTTGATACTGCTGATATGTATGGGCCGTTTACCAACGAGCAACTAGTAGGCAGAGCAATTAAAGATCGCCGAGATCGAGTAGTTTTAGCAACTAAATTTGGCAATGTCCGTACTGAAGATGGTGGTTTTAAAGGGGTTGATGGCAGACCAGAATATGTCCATCAAGCTTGCGATGCCTCACTAAAACGTCTGGGAGTGGAGGTGATTGACCTCTATTATCAACATCGCGTAGATCCAACTGTCCCCATTGAAGATACTGTCGGGGCAATGGCAGAGTTAGTCAAGCTGGGAAAAGTGCGTTATTTGGGACTTTCAGAAGCTGCCCCGGCGACGATTCGACGGGCTGTAGCAGTTCACTCCATTACTGCACTGCAAACAGAATACTCTCTTTGGAGTCGAGAGCCAGAGGATGAAATTTTACCTACCGTGCGGGAATTAGGAATTGGGTTTGTTCCCTATAGCCCATTAGGAAGAGGGTTTTTATCAGGTGCGATCGCTAGCCCTGACGATCTTGCACCTGATGACTATCGAAGAAATTCTCCTCGCTTTCAAGGTGAGAATTTTTATAAAAACCTGCAATTAGTAGAGCAAGTCAAAGCGATCGCCAGCGAAAAAGGAGTAACTTCTAGTCAGCTTGCTTTAGCATGGCTATTCGCTCAAGGAGAAGATATTGTCCCAATCCCTGGTACAAAACGCCGTACTTACTTGGAGGAGAATGTTGCAGCTACCGAAATTATCCTGACTGAACAAGATTTGAATCGGCTGGAAACAGTTGCACCAAAAAATGTGGCAGCAGGTGAACGCTATCCTGATATGAGTACTGTTAACCGTTGATCTATCTGAAAAGCTGGAGTATTTTTTCAAATTCCGCTTCAAATGCACAAGCAGACATTACCGCAGCTTAACAAAGTAATCACCCAGAATTCTCTGAGGAAATGTCAAAAGTAGCGATCGCTATTTTATCGGCGACATATTTGGCTACTCATTCAATCATCTGGAAACTGCCAGCATGAGATATGTTCAATATCTTTGCTACCGCATTTACTACAGACTGCATCAATCACAGAGTCCACCCATTCATAGCTGCAACTACGACAATGACAGAAAATGTTATTGCGGTTAGCCATTTCAATACCTTGATGCCATTGTTGCAGTTGAGAAGAGTCTGGAAAAGCTTCTGACATTTCATCAAACCTTATTCATGTCATAGTCTACATTATGAGCCTAACAAGCCCCGAAGTGAATAACTCAGTATTAATCGCCCTGACTCTCACCGCGTCTATAGCCCTATCGCCCGTCAGCATTGCTGGTAATGTCCAAGGTTCAACCCATACTATCAAAATGTCTTCATTTAATCTCAATTCTCAAAAATGGCAAAATCGTGTGCTACTAATCTTTGCACCATCTGTTGATAACCATAACTATCAGCAACAGATGCGGGTATTTAACCAGCGCCAAAACGATTTGAAAGATCGGGATTTAGTTCTGGTTAAAGTCTTAGCAACAGATAAAAGCTATGCCAACGGACAGTTAATAGATGAGTCTTCTGCTGCCAATTTGCGAAATCGCTTTGGGGTTGATCGAGAAAATTTTCGCGTCATTTTGATTGGCAAAGATGGTGGTGTTAAGCGCCAAGAAACTATACCAGTCGAAGCAACAGCAATTTTTGAGCAAATTGATGCTATGCCCATGCGTCAGCAAGAAATGCAAGAACGATAAATTGGTACAGCAGTTGGTTTTATTGTCAGGACTTACGCAAGTAGAGGTAATTGCCCTTTACTACAAACGCTACGCCAATCCCTAAGCGCAAACCTCTTACAGCACCAGAATCCTACAAGTTGAATCAACTTAAGTGTGAGCCTACAAGAGTATCTGCTTTCAAACCTGAGCTTAATTCTTCAAGTAGATGAGAACAATCATTAAAAATGCATATACTGCAATTATCAAGCAATGAATTTATTAGCTCCTGGTTTCATATCTACTAGGAGCTTTTTTTTATTATCCATCTCAATAAAGGGAGTTCATCATGAGAAGTAATAGCGTTCATCCTCAAGGCTATTGATCATTGCTTCTGTTGGTAGATTGAATGTCAATATTTGGATTGCTATTGTGTATTTGTCACTAAAAAACGTTTATCAAATAAAAACAATGAATATTCTTGCTTGGATTGTTTTAGGTCTAATTGCTGGTGCGATCGCAAAGGCTATCTACCCCGGTCATCAAGGCGGCGGAATTTTAGCAACAATTTTATTAGGAATCGTTGGTGCTTTTATTGGTGGTAGTTTGGGCGTATTCTTCAGTACAGGAAGTTTTGCTCTAGCGGCTCCCTCTTTGAGTATTCCCGGTATTGCAGTAGCAGTTCTGGGTGCAGTTGTTGCAGTCTTCTTGTGGAATGCGTTAACTAGCCGCAGTGCTTTGTAATAAATTAAATTGAATTAACTAATTTGGAACTTACGCACTTTTTGTCTTACCTGTCAATGTGTAAGTTCTGTTTATCAAGAATTATTGACATAATTTGCCACTTGTCATGCTGATAGCCTCAACATTATTAACCTGAATAATGTTGAGGCTATGATTTTATTTTGGATGCCCTATCTGTCGCAAACATTTTTTGAATTGGCATTCGAGAAGTCATAAATCTTTGCCTTACGGGCTTATAATATCTGTGCCAACAACAGCAACAGCGTGCTAAATTGCAAATTTGATACCTGTAATCTAACTTAACTTTGTTTGCTGCATAGGCGTAGCCCTTCGTAGACAGTGCTTGGCAGGATAATTAAAAACTTGGGTTAGCGATCGCAATCTATTAGTTATACGTGTTTTTTTATATAAAAGTTATATTTAAGACATACAATTACTGGTTTACACACTACTAGTATTAAGTTCTTAAATACTAGTAGTGTGTAAATAGATTAAGCTTGCCTCTCACCTATTTGCTATTAAATTTAATCAAGGGGTAGTTACGATTCCCAGTGTACAACTTTGACAACTGTCCACAATACTGTTGCATGTCTCAAGCTCATGGTAATATTATTTTACTGTCAGGGAGATATTATTTATACATCAATTTGTAACCATGCTGAAAGAGTTAGTTAGGTGCGCTACCTCCAAAAAACAAAAAATTATTCAACCTACCCAGGAAATCAACAAAAGCCCTAACGTGCAAAGCACAGAGCTTTTTAAACTCTGCTTATATAAGGTACTAAAGAGCTAACTAAAGCTCTTTTTTAGGAATCATCATAGTCAGCGAGAAAGGCATAAAACCCTCTTAGGATGGCAAAAAATTAGACAAGAGTAAATAGAAAAGTTTTGACACAATGTCAATAGTTTTTTGTATATGTAAAAATATCAAAAAGCCTAATTTGTCTTGTCAATAAGACATTAGCATTGTGTGTTTTATTTAGATATTGATTCTCTTTGTGCTTGTTACCTACATATAAAAGTCCTATTTGATTAGTGAAAACTTAAGCTACCTCGATCAAATCAGGCAAACACTTAAATTTAATAAATAATTTCGGACTGCTAGATAATCTCGATCTAGTAAAAATTCGATTATTCACAAAGTCAGTAAGAGTAACAGGAAAAACATGAATATCATAGTTCGTTTGTTTGGAGCGATCGTTCTCCAAGTATCTGCGTTGGCTGCGATGTCTAGTATGGCAATGTCTGATGACAAGCCCTTTCGCGTCAATACCCAACAGACTCCTACTGTTTATCCACGGAAAACAACACAACCCTTTCGCGTCAATACTCAGCAGACTCCTGCTGTTTATCCACGGAAAACAACACAGAGGATTTGCTCTTTAGATCCCATTGAAGATTTATTACCTCCACCACAAACTAAAGCAAGTAATTCTTTGCTTTCTTACCTTGCTGAACAGGGTTTTACACAAAATAAAGAGGGTTCCTGGGTCTGTTATGCGAACGATCCTAAAAAAGAAGGACGTTACTTTACTTTATTTAAGGTCAAACAAGTTAATAGCAGGCTCATAGCAAGTTCTTTCCTAGATGAAGGCAGTCTGATTCAAGGGCAGGAAAATCGTAGTTTGGACTTCTTTATGATGCTGATTGAGCATCATACGAATACTACTAAAGAGAACCGTCAAGGTATACGTAGATATCTACAAGCCTTCGTTTCCTTAGTCAAGGAAGGGAAGATCAAACCTACACGCCGTGGGTATCTTTTTGACCAACCAAACCGAGCTATGGTCTTATATCACACACTCTCATCAGGAAACCTTAAAGGTACAGGAATCACGATCAACATTTATTTACCTAAGAGTTGAATTGGGGAAGTAGGGGAGCAGAGGAGCAGGGGAGAAGTAGCAGTAAGTCTTTCCCCTCTGCCTCTTGTGTCCAATCCCCAATTAAATTGCTGTCGTTTAGTGGAGGTGCATCTTGTCTAGATCAATTGTTCAAAGAATTGCGATGCCGAAGGTAGTTCGCTTTACAGCGATCGCATTTTCATCTGTTGCAGTAGTACTCACTACGTGTCAGTCTGCTTTTGCACAGCTAAATGTTGGACGCTATGGCATCCAACAAGGACTGGAATCTGAGTATCTCCAGTACCAAATTAATAACCAGAATTTGAGCAAGATGCGAGTCATTCCTGCATGTGATGTGGGATTTGGTCTGACCTGCAATAAGACTGGATCAGTAATCCAACGATTAGTGGAGTTAAACAATGGGACTAGTTATCAAAACCTTCTGATCCGAGCAGCTGGTGGGGAGAAAAACTTTCAGAATTTCGCTAGTTTCTACGGCAATAATCCCAATCTCTCTGCGGTGCCTTACGCCTCATTTTGGAGAAACGCATCTCCCGCAATCATGGATGGATCTCAATACCTTCTTGGACAACCTTTTGGTCGCAATCCAGTAGAAGGACTCGGACTTGTAACCAAGCAGTTCTACTGGGCACCATACTCAGGAGTTAATGACTCTGTTAGCCTCCGTAGTGGGTTACTAGACCTGAAATTGTCATACGGACGATTGCTGTTTGAAGAGGCTTCAAAAATTTCCAATATTCAAGAGCAGATTCAGTCTCTAGGTCTGTCGCCAGAGATGACTAATTTTTATTTAGATAAAATCTCTACAGGCTTGGATGCGTTGAGTTCTGGAGATCAGCACCAACTCCAACAGAAGATTTTTGAAGTGCTATCCTTTCCATACTCCGAAGATGGTGGGGAACTCGGACGTCCCAACAATGCGATTCCAGCGGAATTTAATCAGCTCTTAGGAGAAGATATCGCAGGAGAGACTTTGCTAAGTGACAATCCACTGGCCTTGGATGGAGAAACAATAGCTTTTGATGCTTTCCCTGGCTCTACGGGAGATGTCTTGGTACCAGACAGTCCTAATTCCTTTCCACTTTGGCCAATAATCGGCGTTGGGGGTCTTGGTTTAATTCTGCTTCTACTACTGAGTGGTGATAGTTCCTCAGCTCAACTATCGACACCTGTTTCCTCAGTTCAACCACCTATACCTGTTTCTCCAGAAAATGCACCTTTGTCTCTGACCAATAAAGGCGAATGTGATTTGACTCCTAGTGGTAATGGTTCCAATCACACACAGATCATTGAGGTTCCGTGTAATGTTACTCCTCAAACCCCCACGGAAGTGAAGAAGGTAGTGGAGCCATCAACGATCAAAGCGCTTGTATTGCTAATTGTTCTACTATGGATAGTCCGTAACAAACACCGAACTTTAAAAATCCTTAATTCGTAATTATGTTACATAAGTAACGGGATTTAGCGAAAAGTTAGAGCGCTAGTTTCCAGCAATGTCTACGACAGCCTACGCCTACGAGCATCAGGTTTAGATAGAAATAATTAACCACTTAGGGTAGCACGGCTAGCTGTGCTACCCTACCCGTGTAAATCATTCAAATGAGAATGACGAATACGTTTCTATTATGGGAATGTCTGGTTCGGGGAAGTATACGCCGATGAATATCATCGGTTGCTTTTCATCTGTCTGTAGATAGCTGCAATATTGCGGGCATCATCAATACCACGATGGTGTGTGCCTTTTAATTCTATCCCCAACTCATTGAGAGCCTGTGCCATACCAAATTTTTTAGACACGCCAAGATATTCCGAAAACTCCTCTTTAATATTTATATGTTCTGAAGTAAAAGGATAAGAAAAATTATGAAACGCACAATCTTGAATAAATTGCTTTTTGTCGTAATTACCCCAAGAACAAAAAATATGATTGGGAAATAAATTAATCCAGTCTTTGAAGCGAGAAATTACCTCTAAAAATTTTGGTGCTTTGTCAACATCTTGCTGCCGAATACTAGTCAATTCTGTGCAAAAATCTGTAAGTTGCGGATGTCTCACAGGTTGGATGAATTGCTGAAACTCTGAATCAATTTCCCACGTTGTTCGATTGAGCATCACTGCACCGATTTCGATTATTTCCATTTGGTGACGGGGAATAGTTTTATTGTTGCAGCATGTAGCTTCCAAATCGACTATCAGATAATAGTGGGATATTTTAGTATTCATATTATGTAATATAGTAATTATAATTAATTTTAGTGATTATTTATACATGCTTAGAATAATTACACAATTCCCTTTGTAAGCTTTTTGTATTTATTATACTACAAAATGTGATACTTACAGCCTTTTTGATTTATTTGAACTACAGCTAGCTGTAATATCACAATTTCACAACATAGAGAAAGGAAATTTAGATTGATGAAAAAGGTTTAACCCAACGGAATTGAATAGCAAGATCAAGAGCGATCGCAGCCAGCGCAAACCAGAACAAACTTTCTGCCGCCAACACAAAAAAAGGCCAAATTGTGCTATTAGAATTATACCCAAGTTCTATCTGAGTTAATCCGCGCACCAAGCCAAAGGCTAACACTCCACCAGCTTTGAGTTGGGGATTTTTATCAGAGCGGATGATATAGCGGTAGGTGACACCAAATAGGAAACCAGTAAAAGTTGCAACTGCACCACTCACCACCAAGTGCCAGTTAACATCATTTTGCAGACATCCAAGTGTCTGAAAATACTTTGCTAGTACTAGAGTATTCAACAGACTAGCGATCGCGAAGTTAAAACACACAGATAAACCCCCAATTATTCCAGCCTTGAGGGATTCTATGCGTTCTGCCATTAATTGAGAATCTAAAGTTGGTTTCACTCTATATCTAAATTAGGGATTGGGTATTGGGAAAATTCTTCCCCAGTCTCCAATATGATAAATGCTATATCTGTTTTGTAATTAATCAAATGTTGTTCTCATGTAGGAATTTTGATGATAAACTCGGTTCCTATGCCAGGTTGAGAATTCACTTCTAAAATACCATTGTGTTTATCTACAACTATTTGATATGCAATAGATAAGCCAAGTCCAGTGCCTTTACCAACAGTTTTTGTAGTAAACAACGGCTCAAACAATCGTTTTTTAAGCCGTTCAGGAATACCAATCCCATTGTCAGTAATCCGAATTATAACTAATTTTTCAGAATCTATTTCTGTGGTAATTTTAATCTGAGGAATTAGATTGCTCTTTTTGCCTTCCATGATAGCTTCATCAAGGGCATCAATTGCATTTGCCAGAATGTTCATAAATACTTGATTCATCTGCCCTAGATAGCAATTTACCTCTGGTAATATTCCATAACTTTTAATAACTTCAATGCCGGGACGATCGCCATTAGCCTTGAGGCGATGTTGTAAAATCACCAGTGTACTATCTAGTCCTTGATGCAAATCAGCAGGTATTTTGGCATCACTATCTGAGCGAGAGAAGTTGCGGAGTGAATTAGAAAGGTTTTGAATTCGTTCACTTCCTATCTGGAGTGAGTTCAAGATTTTTCCCATATCTTCGAGGACAAATTTCAGATCCAAGTTCTCAATAGTATTGGTAATTTTGGCTGTTGGGTTGGGATACTCTTGTTCATATAGTAGAAGCAACTCAGTGACTGCTGTAATATATTCTTGCAAAGGTGGAATATTGCTGGAAATAAAGTTGATGGGGTTATTGATTTCATGGCCAATACCAGCGATTAGCTCTCCGAGTGTTGATAGTTTCTCTTGCTGCACTAATTGGACTTGAGCTTTTTGCAAATCCTTGGTGCGATCGTTAACTTGTTGTTCCAAAGATTCAGTCAATTGTTTGAGTTGTAAATGTACACGCACTCTCGCAATGACTTCCTCTTGTGCAAAGGGTTTAGGGATATAGTCTACTGCGCCAAGGGAAAATCCCTTCGTTTTGCTCTCTGTATCTGCTAAGGCAGTAGTGAAAATAATCGGAATGTTTTGGGTAACAGGATTGGCTTTGAGGCGGCGACAAGTTTCAAATCCGTCAATACCGGGCATTTGTATATCCAGCAAAATCAACTCCGGTTGATTACGTTCGGCTTGGGCGATCGCACTTTCTCCATCGACAGCAACACGAAAACGAAAACCCTCACTATTGAGCGCTTCACACAGCACAGATAAATTTGTCGGATTATCATCCACAATCAATATAAATCCATTATTTTGAGTTTTTTTCATGATGAATTTTAAATTTAAATTTCTTAACTCAAATTAATTTATGTATTGTTGAATAAAAGTTTCCAAACGTTTAAGTTGGAAATTACTAGCAAGTTGGACGATCTGGTTGACAAAAATGCTTAAATACTCATCAGATGCAGAAAGTTCCTCGGCCATTTCCAAAACTTTTTGAATATCACCGTCTTGCGTTAGTTCGAGTAAATCTTGTAAAACCTCTTTGCCAGGATAAATCATCTCATTTGGTCGATCGAAAGCATCTATATTGTTTTTGTTGATTTCATCTACCGTCACGTCAAAAATCCATTCCAGTTGCAAAAATTGTCGTAGCATTTCCAGCAGCGTTTCAGCTTCTATAGGCTTTGGTAGAAATGCATTTGCACCTACATCAATACTCTTGTATTGGTCGGCTGCAAACACACTGGCTGAGGAAGCGATAACAGCAATCTCTTTAAATTGCTCAGATTGACGCAAACGTTCTATCAACTCAAATCCATTCAATATAGGCATTACGAGGTCAGTGATAATCAAGTCTGGTTTTTGGGCTAGGACTTTTTCCCATCCTTCCTCACCTTGGCTAGCTTCTACAACAGTAAACCCAACTGGCTCTAGTAAATTTACAATTACCGATCGATTTTCCCATTTGTCATCCGCAATCAAAATGGTGCGCCTTTGTCCTTGATAAGCAATAATAGTTCCTTGTTCAACTACTCTAGAAACTTTTGCCCAGTCTTTAGATTCTGGAAATTCTGCCTCGAACCAGAAAGTACTTCCTTTGCCAAATTCACTTTCCACTTGAATTTGACCACCCATCAACAAAACAATGTTTTGGCTGATTGCTAATCCCAAGCCTGTACCTTCAGATTGTCGTTTTTGATTTCCTACTTGTTCAAAGGGTTGGAAAATTTTCTGGGCTTGTGCAGCGATTATCCCCGCACCAGTATCTATTACCTCAAAGCGAATTTTGTAGTTAGTCTGTTCATTGGTATTTGATTGTTTACCAATGACCTTAACTTTGAAGGTGACACTGCCTTCATTCGTAAATTTAATCGCATTACTAAGCAAGTTAATCAGTACTTGCCGCAAGCGTTTTTCATCAGCATGAATGCCCGTTGGTAAATCAGGATCGAGTTGGACGTGAAATGCAATCACCTTTTGTTCTGCCCGGATGCGGGAAATTTCAGTCACGCTATCTATAAAGGCAGGTAAGTAGAAATCAACAGGATACAATTCTAGTTTTCGGGCTTCTATTTTGGAAAGATCCAGAACATCATTAATTAGGGTTAAAAGATGAGAACCACATTGATAAATAATGCTGACTCCTTTACGTCCTTTTTCACTCAAAGATTCTGTGCGTTGGAGAATTTGTGTATAGCCCAGAATACCGTTAAGAGGTGTGCGTAGTTCGTGACTCATATTGGCCAGAAATTCACTCTTGGCTTGGCTAGAGTTTTGAGCGACTTCTTCTGCAAAGCGTAATTCTTTTTCGATGCGCTTACGCTCGACAATTTCAGTGGAAAGCGTTTCATTGATAGCTTCCAACTGGGCTGGACTGGGTAGTGTCAGAGCTTGAGGCATGAGATAAAATAACGCAAATGCCGTATAGATGGAAATAATGGCAGTTAGAGCTTTTAAACTACCTGCAATCCAATAGTCTGGATGCCAAAGTGTCCAAATATCCATCAAGTGTCCAGTACCGCAAGCAATGATAAAAGCACTAAATAACAAAAAGACTCCATTAAAAGGAACGTCTTTACGCTTGGAAATAAAGTAAATCAGTAGGAAGGGAATAGAATAATAGGCTAGAGCGATCGTGGCATCAGAAATAATGTGCAGCCAAACTAATCCAGTTTGCCAGAGATAACAATGTCCGTGGGGAACAAAACCGTTGGAGTGGAAAGGATAGTTGAAAAATGTTGGCATGATATTAGGGGTTGCAGGATTGAAAATATATATGCATAGCCCTAGTATTCCCAAAGCATCAAGTCAGAAACCGCGATCGCTACTTTTTTACATTCGTCTTTATCATTGCTTAAAGTATTAGCGTACCAATAAAATCTCGTATCTTTTTTGCGCTCGCACGCAAAACTTAACAATGTCACTGATAAAAAAATCTCAGCCGGCCCAATCCCTGTATGATAAATATTAGAAACCTTTTGTAATTATTTGAAAAGTGGGACTATGGAGATTTTGACACTAGGTTGGGTATCGCTGTTAGTTGTGTTCACTTGGTCAATTGCAATGGTAGTGTGGGGACGTAACGGACTGTAGAGGCATTGTGGAAAGTCCATTCTTGAGTATTTTGGCTTTATTTGCTGTAGTGCTGCTCGTAGTAGTCACTGGTGGTATTGGTTATTTGACCCTGGCAGATTGGCGCGATCGCCGTCGCCGAGATGAAGAGAAACGCACCACCCGCAGCAGCACTCCCAAGCGGCGATAATTTTCTCATAATTGAAAATCTTGATTGTAGGGACGCGATATTATCGTGTCCCTACACTATTTTGTATGATATCCCAGGAAATAACTGTTACCTTTGCGATCGCAACGGGAATCATGAGATAGAAGACTTTCAATATTTAAAGTCCCACTGGGAATGGAAAACTTCTCTACTAATCAACCCATAGAACCAAATTCAGAACGGCAAGAATCTCATTCAGATGTGACATGCTCCTTGCATCAGAATGAGCAACAAAAAGCCTTATCTGGAGTTATTGCCTGTATTCGGGAGTCTCTAGACATAGAAGCTATCTTCAAAATTACAGTCACTGAAGTTCGCCAACTTCTGAAAAGCGATCGAGTTGGCGTGTTTCGTTTTTATCCTGATTTGGCATGGGAAGGGGAATTTATCTATGAAGATGTAGCAACAGAATGGGATTCGGCATTAGCAGCCAAACTGCGCGATCACTGCTTTAGTGAGAAATTCGCAGGAATATATCACCAAGGCCGGATTAAAGCAATAGCTGATATTTATCAAGTTAATGCCAGTGATTGCTATATTCAGATTCTAGAAAAATTCCAAGTACGTGCCAGTATAACTGCCCCCTTGATCAAAGGTAAAGATTTATGGGGATTGTTGTGTATTCATCAGTGTGGTAGTCCTCGACAATGGGAAGCATCAGAAATTGAGTTTGTGCAATTAATCGCCGAACATCTAGGGGTTGCTTTACAGCAAGCAGACTACCTAGAACAAGTAAAACTACAATCAGCTGAACTAGCACAAGCAAAAGCCAGAGAAAAAGCAGCCCAATGGCAGAAAATCATAGCCATCACCATTGAGAAAATTCGTCAGTCCCTAGATTTGGAAAATATTTTCCACACAACCACCGCAGAACTTAGGCAGCTACTAAATACTGACCGCGTGGCTATTTATCGCTTTAATCCCGATTGGAGTGGTGAATTCGTATTTGAATCAGTGGCAGAGGGTTGGGTTTCCCTCATCGATCAACAGTCGCAACGGACGGAATTGAAAGAGAACGTCAGCGAATGTAGCGCCAAAGATTTAGCTAATCCCCCAGTCGCTGATACCTATTTACAAGATACAGAAGGTGGTAGCTTCACTCAATGTGAAGTGTACCGGATTTGTAATGATATTTACAATTCAGGGTTTAGTGACTGCTACATTAAAATTTTAGAGATATATCAAGCAAGAGCTTATGCGATCGTTGCCATTTACCACGGTCAGAAGCTCTGGGGCTTGCTAGCAGCATACCAAAATGCTGGAACCCGTGATTGGCAGAAAGATGAGGTTTACTTGCTTACCCAAGTTGGCACTCAACTAGGTGTGGCTTTGCAGCAAGCGGAATTTATCCAACAAATGCAGATTCAAGCAGCACATATCAGCAAAGCTGCCCAAAGGCAAAGGGCATTAGCAAACACGGTAGAAAAAATTCGTCAGTCTCTTGATATTGAAGTCATATTTAAAACCACTACTCAAGAAGTTCGTCGGTTATTAGAAGTGGAACGAGTCGCAATTTATCGCTTCTATCCTGATTGGAGTGGGGAATTTGTGGCTGATTCCATCGTTGATGGCTGGACACCAATGGTTAAGCCACAGCCTGTGACAGAAAGCGTTCTAGTACAAGGAAAACAAGCGGGTAAGTATGCACGTAATGAAGTTTTTGTACCAATTTCTCAGGGCGAAAAACTGTGGGGATTACTAGTAGCTTATCAAAACTCCCAGCCCCGTTATTGGCAAGATGAAGAAATCAACTTACTAGCACAAGTTGGCGTTCAATTGGGGGTAGCATTACAGCAAGCTGAATCCTTGACACAGATGCAGGTGCAAGCCCAAAAACTGGCTAAAGCCGCGGAACGAGAACGGAAAGCAGCCGAAAGGCAGAAGGCTTTAGCTGCAACAGTGGAGAAAATCCGCCACTCTCTTGATATTGACACCATTTTTGCGACCAGTACAGAAGAAGTCCGACGGCTATTGGAAGTTGACCGAGTGACAATCTATCGATTCGGGACTGATTGGAGTGGCGAATTTGTTGCTGAGTCTTTAGCCGAAGGTTGGACACCAGTAAAAGAAATTGTACCTGCGATGTCTACAACGGGCTATGCCTACGCAAGTAATTACTTGCAAGAAACCCAAGGCGAGGATTTTGCTAATGGTAAAACTCTGGTTATTAAGGATGTTTACAGCACTGATGATTCTATTCCTTATATTGCCCTGATTGAACTAATGGAAGCTAGGGCATATATGATTGTGCCGATTTTTCAGGGTGAGAAACTTTGGGGATTGCTAGCAGCTTATCAAAATATCAAACCCCGTGATTGGCAAGAAGATGAGGTAGATTTGCTGATGCAAATTGGTACTCAGTTAGGCGTAGGACTTCAACAAGCAGAATTACTAGAACAAACTCAACGTCAAAAAGAAGAAATTACTCAGACTCTTAAAGAATTACAGCACACTCAGAGCCAGTTAATTCAAAGTGAGAAAATGGCAGGTTTGGGGCAGTTAGTTGCTGGTGTAGCACATGAAATTAATAACCCAATTAGTTTCATTTATGGGAATATCACTTATGTTACCGAACATACCGAAAATTTATTTAAATTACTGCACCTTTATCAGAAACAGTATCCTGAGACAACAGAGGAAATTAAAAAGCAAGTAGCAGCACTAGATTTAGATTTTATTAATGATGACTTGCCCAAAATTCTGGCTTCAATGAAGATGGGGGCAGATCGGATCTCTCAATTAGTGTTGTCGTTACGAAGTTTTTCTCGACTTGACGAAGCAGGAATGAAGCAAGTTGACCTTCATGAAGGTATCGACAGTACTTTGCTAATTTTACAACATCGACTGCAAGCACAAACTAATTCTTTTGCTATTGAGGTAGTTAAACAATATGGTGAATTGCCTCCAGTAGTCTGTTATGCAGCCCAGATGAATCAGGTATTTATGAATATTCTCAACAACGCGATCGATGCACTGGAAAACTCAGCAACTAGTAGAAAAAAAATTGACAATCCTAAAATTTGGATACGTACAGAAGCCATACAAGGGAATACTATTCTGATTTGGATTGCTGACAATGGTTGTGGGATTCCAGAGATTGTGCGATCGCGCATTTTTGAACCTTTCTTTACTACCAAACAACCTGGACAAGGTACTGGTTTAGGGTTATCTATTAGTTACCAAATTATTGTAGAAAAACACGGTGGTACTATCAAGTGTGTTTCTGAACCTGGTAATGGCTGTGAGTTCTGGATACAAATTCCGATGAAAAGGACAATTAGTTAGAAAAAAATAAGCGATGCATTCTCTACGAGAGGCTACGCCAACACCTACGCACTGTGGAGATTTAACAGTCGATACCCACGCTCTTTTTAACGAACCACAGAGGCGCAGAGAACGCAGAGGAAAAAGAGAGCGATCGCACGCTGAAAATTTTGCAGGCGATCGCTATTTTTAACAAACCACAGAGGAAGAAGAGAGCGATCGCTTTTTTGAGAGAACTTGGCGCGTGCGATCGCTTTTCAATCTACTTATTTTAGATTAGTATTGAATATTACTGTAGAGACAATCAACGTGAGCGAATCACAAGCAAGTTGGAGTGCTGATGGAAGCCATATTCCTGATATAAATCCTCATACCAAAGCCAAGCATCAAATTCTTGAAACATATCTTGAAAATCTCATTTACACACTTTATGGCAAAGGTAGATATGGAGAGACAACGTTTACTTTTGTTGATGGCTTTTGTGGAGGTGGTATGTATTATGACCAGGATAATAAAACAGAGTGGCAAGGCTCACCTATTAGAATTATAGAAGCTATTCGTGCAGGATATAGAAAATCAAAACGCCAGTATGATTTAAATGTTAAATTTATTTTTATAGATAATAAGCGAGAACATTTAGCTTGTCTTAAAAATTATTCCATGCCAAAAGCGGGTCTAAGTGAGTTAGTTAATGGGCAACCACATGAATCTAAAGGCGAAGTTGGAAAGTTAATAGAACAATGTGACTTTATATGTGGTGAATTTGAAAACTTGGTAAATGAAGTTATATTCAAAATCGATATTCGCAAAGGACACTCGTTCTTTTTTCTCGATCCCTTTGGATGGACTGATGTTTCTATGCAAAGTATTAGAAAAATTAATGGTTTAAGAGGATCGGAAATACTATACACATATATGATTGATTTTATTAAAAGATTTGTTATTGGTAAGTATGGAAAAGAAAAAGATATATTTAACAGAATGCTAGAGGCAGAAGAATACTATAAATTTGATAATTTTAATAGTTTTGAGACAACAGGAGGTAAGTGTTCTCTTAGAAATGAATCGATGAGGTTATTTAGAGACAAAGGCAAGGCTGAATATGTATTTACTTTTTCAATGATTCCTAGACATAATGTTAGCGTTTTATATTATCTCATGCATCTTTCTCAAAACATTAGGGCTTTAGAAGTAATGAAAGAAAGTTTTTGGCAAGAAAATAACTTAGATTATCAATATTATTTTGAATTGTATGGACATGGTTTTAAAACAGCAGACTTTTATGAAGAAAACCAACTTAAATTGAAATTTGATATTACCAAAAATAGCCAAGAATTGTGTTTAGAGAAATTGGATACTCATTTGGGCAATATTATACGTAATAATCAAGACGTAATTATTTTTCGTGAACTTTGTCATCAAACTATGGAACGTAATCCAGCTAGTAAAGAGCATTATACAATTTATATAAATCTGCTTAGAAATGAAAAATAAATAGAGGTTTGGAGAAAAGGTGAAATAGTAAAAGAGCGTAAAGTTGATTTACGAAAAAGTGATATAATTAAGTTAACTAAATATAAACAGCTTTCGTTTTTTTGAAATACTTTATTTATCATAATATTAATAACCAAACTAAGAATGTGAGGATTTTAATACTAATAATAAACTATATAAATAAAAATGTGTGCTATGTCTATTGTTAAAGGTGTTGAAAAAATTGTTAATCCTCTGCAACAGAGCGCTCTTAACAAAAAAGGGCTATGTGACTATGTGGTTAATGTAGCATCAGGGTGTTTGCATGGATGTACATTCTGTTATGTTCCTTCTACGCCTGCAATTAGAACAAAGCAAGCACAATTGCATTCAAAAGGAGTAAGCGATCCTCAAATGGATTGGGGACAGTATTTATTTGTTCGAGAAGAGATACCTGAGCAACTAGAAAAAATCCTTAGTCGTAAAAGGTCTTGGCGTGAAACACCAGCAGGAAAAGGTGTAGTATTAGTATGTTCTGGTACTGCTCCTTATCAAACTAAACAGACTGCAAATGTTACGCGGGGTGTTGTTGAGGCTTTATCGAGATATAAGAAAAAAATCCGAATTCTTACTCGTGGTCTGTTATGGGTAAATGATATTGATATTCTTAATCGTACCAACGTGATCGTTGGTATGAGTTTGCCATACCTAAATGATGAACTTAGTCGCCAGATTGAACCTCAAGCTCCTCCTCCTTCAGAACGTTATAAAGCAATGCTGGCAGGTCATAAAGCCGGGTGTAGGATGTATGTTGCAGTTGCTCCTACTCCTCCAAATATGACTTTAGATGATTTCAAAAGACATTTAGAAAAAATAATGTGTATCAATCCAGAAGTTATATTTTGGGAGCCTATTAATGCTCGCGGAAGTAATGGAAAACGTATGATAGCGGCTGGCTTGGATTTTACGGATTCCATAAGACATAAAAAGTCATGGGCAGAATGCTTTAAAAGGCAATGGAATTACATTGAAACAGCGGCAAAAGAGCTTGGATGCGAGGATCGGCTTCATATTTGGCCCGATCCTGAACTTAGAGGGCTTGTTGATGATGTCAAGCTGGATTATTGGTTGTATAAGCCAACAGTGGAAAAGTGGGATAGCTTGACATCCTTAAAAAAGTAGAGACGCGAAATTTCACGTCTCTACTTTTTGCACTCTCTGCGCCTCTGTGGTTCGTTTAAAGTTGCTTCACTTCCGAAACCAACTTCGCCACCATATCCTTCGCGCTACCAAAAAGCATCGTCGTTTTATCCTTGTAAAACAACTCATTATCTACACCGGCAAAACCCGTACTCATCCCGCGCTTAATTACAATCGTCTGCTTCGCCCGATCTACTTCCAAAATCGGCATACCATAAATCGGGCTATTTGTATCACTCCGCGCCGCCGGATTTACCACATCATTTGCCCCAATTACTAAAGCCACATCCGCTTGATCAAACTGGGGATTAATATCATCCATGTCGTACAACTGCGTATAAGGCACATTTGCCTCCGCCAGCAACACATTCATGTGCCCCGGCATTCTCCCAGCAACGGGGTGAATGGCATACTTGACATCAACGCCCATTTTTTCTAACTGATCTGACAATTCCCGGACGCTGTGTTGCGCTTGAGCAACTGCCATACCATAACCAGGTACAATTACCACAGAACGGGCATAACCCAACATCATAGCCCCTTCTTCAGGATCAATGCTGCGGACGCTTTGATCAGTCGCACCACCACTAGCAGCACCACCACCCGAACTAGAACCTGTACCAAAAGCGCTGAACAGCACACTAAATAAGGAGCGGTTCATTGCCTTACACATAATCTCGGTAAGGATTAAGCCAGATGCTCCTACCAAAGCACCAGCGATGATTAACATATTGTTCATCACCACGAATCCAGCCGCCGCCGCCGCCACACCTGACAACGAGTTCAACAGCGAGATTACTACTGGCATATCGCCGCCACCAATGGGGATGACGAACATCACACCCAGCACCAATGAAACGCCAACCACTCCCAAGAATATGGGTAAGCTATCGGGTGTGATGATTAAATAGGCACTACCTACCAGATAAGCACCCAGAAGCAAGAGGTTAAATGGTTGCTGGAATGGAAATGTAATTGGGGAACCGCTAATTAAACCTTGCAATTTGGCAAAGGCAAGAAAACTACCGGTGAAGGTAACACCACCGATTAACACGTCCAACAGCATGGAAATGTTAACATCTAGGGGTATCGGCTGAGAACTATCTAATAACCGCCAGAATTCGGCAACGGCTACTAATGCCGAAGCCGCACCGCCTAAACCGTTGAGTAAACCCACCATTTGGGGCATTTCAGTCATTTGGACTTTGTAGGCAACGATCGCACCAATCAGCGATCCTATAGCCAAGCCCAACAATATCATCTCGTAGTTCAACACATGTTGATCGAGCATTGTCGCCACAATTGCCAGTAGCATCCCTACAGCCGCTACAATATTACCGTTTCTCGCTGTAGCAGGTGATCCCAGCTTTTTCAAGCCCAGAATGAATAACGATGCAGCGACTAAGTACGTCAGCTGAATGCCAGTTGGTAAAAAGTCGCTCACGCCTTAATCTCCTTCTTCTTGAACATTTGCAACATTCTGTCTGTGACTAAAAAACCACCCACAACGTTGATTGTTGCCAATACCACAGCAATCAAACCGAGAATTACTGACACACTTGTGTCTCTCGCACCAGCAGCAACTATTGCTCCCAGTACCGCAATCCCCGAAATCGCGTTTGAGCCTGACATTAAGGGTGTGTGTAGAGTCGGTGGGATTTTGTTGATGACTTCAAAGCCGATAAAAGATGCCAACACAAATACAAACAAAGCAGCAAGTAATGCCTCTGTCATGAAATCAAAACTCCTTGTGTAAATGGGAATGGGGCATTGGTTATTCTCTTTGTCCCCTTATCCCCCTCATCTCCCATTCCCTAATTAACCGCCGGTTGTTGAGTAGTCAAAGCTTGTAGCGCATCTCGTACTCGTTGATTGCGAATTTCACCAGCGTGGGTAACGCAAGCTGCATCAACGATGTCGTCGCTAAAGTCCACCTGCAAAGCTTTGTCTTTAATTAGCAATTGCATCAACGAAGTTACGTTTTTGGCATACAATTGGCTGGCGTGAATTGGCATTGATGATGGGAGATTGATGGGGCCGATAATTGTCACGCCGTTCCATACAATATCTTTACCGGGTTCTGTACAGGCGCAGTTACCACCTTGTTCAGCAGCCAAGTCCACAATTACTGAACCTGGTTTCATTTGTGCCACCATTTCTTCTGTGACGAGCCGTGGTGCTTGTCTTCCAGGAACTTGGGCGGTAGTAATCACCACATCAGAATTTTTGATGTGTTCGGCGACAACTTCTTGAGTGCGTTGTTTACTAGCCTCAGAAATTTCCTTGGCGTAACCACCAGCAGCGACAGTTTCTTCATCTAATTTGACTTCAACGAATTTTGCCCCTAAGCTTTGCACTTCTTCTTTAACGGCGGGACGGATATCAAAGGCTTCTACCACTGCTCCCAAACGTCTGGCGGTAGCGATCGCTTGCAATCCGGCTACACCAGCGCCCATAATAAATACTTTCGCTGGAGCGATCGTACCTGCGGCTGTGGTTAACATTGGGAAGTATTTCGGTAATGCAGCTGCCGCAATTAATACTGCTTTGTAACCTGCTAATGAAGCTTGCGAAGACAAAGCATCCATACTTTGCGCCCTAGTAGTACGGGGGATCATTTCCATACTCAAGGCTGTGACTTTCCGATTTGCTAGTTGCTGGGCTACAACAGGATTTCCCAAAGGATTGAGGAAACTGACTAATACAGCCCCTTCCTTTAACAAATCAACTTCCGAACGTCCATCTTCTCGTTCTTGTGGTGGACTGACTTTCAACAGAATATCTGTTTCACCCCATAATTTGGCAGTATCGCCAATTATTGTGGCTCCTGCTGCTTCATAGTCAGTATCGCTGAAAAAAGATCGCTCTCCTGCACCTGTTTCTACCCAAACTTCCAAACCTTGTTTTACCAATCGGGCAACTGTGTCAGGAATTAATGCCACACGACGTTCACAAACTTCAATTTCTTTAGCAACTGCTATTCTCATGAAATCTCCTGAAGATAAATACTTAATCTCTGCCAAGTAAGCGATTGTCCAGATGATGCGTGTCCCGCACTCATAGTACTTAGGCAGGAACATCAGCCATGAATTTTACTTGTAGATTGAACCTTGAATCTTTCCTCTCCCACTCTTAGCTCTCCAGGCAAAGCCTCACTTTGCCGCTCGCAGATGTCATATTTCCAGATAGTTGCAAACAGGGTTACGTATTGCACATCCTAAATTGATTCCCAAATTTTGCATCTTTATCTTTAGCTTGTTTTCGGGATTGAAAAATTTTGGTATTCCTTTCTTATAGAGTAATATTGACCGAATTTTGAAAGCTGGATAATTTCCCAATCAAATTTTAATGATTACGACTTCGATTCCAATTCAACTTATTTTAATCAATTTAGCCCAACTTAACTGGCGATCGCTGATGACGCGGCTCAATTTTTATAACAAAATTCTCAAATTTAGATACACTTATACATATTTAGAAATACAATCCAACCCCAACTGTGTTTCTATCTAGTTCAAATTTGACCAACTTAGTAATCAAATCAGGGCTACATAAGGGTAATGAAGTAAATTTAATCTATGTTTATTTTAATACTAAGTAAAATTTCTGTTGCCTAAACTTCAGGCAGGATGGCACTTTTTTTGGAAATTAAACGTCCATTGTCAGGAAGCCAGTAGTAAAGTTTAGTAAAGAATACTAACACACAGTTATTTTTAGATAACAGATTTATATTTCGTTTAGAGGAAGCCCAATTATGCGACGTTTACTTTCTACTTTAGCCGTGACTAGCTTTTTGGTTACTGGATTACCAGCCTTGACTTGGGCGCAAAGTTTACCTGGATTTACGCTGTTTAGCGGCGTCAAAGCCGAAAACCAGCTGCCCTTTAGGTTAGATTTTGGTGGACAAGCTAATGGTTGGGATCGATACATATTAAGGATTCCAGCCAAAAGAATGAAATTGGCAGTTGGTCAATTTGCCATTAACTACCCTGATTATTACAAAGGAACTTTTGACCAGAAAAAAATTGAAGTCCGAGTCAAAGGCAAAGCAGTGCCGCTTTCTGAAGTGAAGTGGGACAAAGAAGGTAAACTGATTAATATTTTTCCTCAAGAGCCAGTACCAGCAGGTAGCGCAGTCGAGGTAGTGTTATCTAACGTGAAAAACCCATCCTTCGGTGGAGTTTACTATTTTAACTGTCAAGTACTCTCCCCTGGCGATGTGCCACTACTGCGCTACATGGGAACATGGATTTTGAGCATTAATTAAGAATCGGGAGTAGGGAGTGGGGATACAACCAATCGGCGATTCCCAATTCCCTAACAAAGTGATAGAATAAGAGATTGTGAGTTTTTATAAAAATCACCTAAGAGGAGAACAGTATGAAAAGAACACTGGGCGGCACTAGCCGTAAGAGAAAAAGAACCTCTGGTTTTCGCGCCAGGATGCGGACACCAGACGGCAGAAACGTGATTAGCGCTAGAAGAAGAAAGGGGCGTCACCGTCTGAGCGTTTAGGACAAAGCAAGCGATAAAGAGCATCAGTGGCTTTGCCCAAAGCAAATCGGCTAAAATCCCGAAAGGATTTCCAGGCAGTTTTCCGAGAAGGAATTCGGCGTCACGGCTCTTATTTAACATTGAGAGCCTTAAAGCCCTTATGTTCAACGAAACCTTCTTTGGACACTGCCACCCAGACTACACAAGTAACTGACTCAAAACTTTTTGCCAGCACGCGGATTGGCATTTCGATTAGCACAAAAGTCAGTAAAAGGGCAGTGGTTCGCAACCGAATCAAACGGCAAATTACTGCTGCTTTACATAACTTGCTACCAAAATTATCACCAGGATGGCGGCTAGTATTCATTGTCAAACCTACAGCAGCAGAATCTAAGTGCGTAAGCCCACAATTTCTGCAAGAATTAGAGCAGTTGTTGGCACAAGCTGAGGTGTTCGATGGGAATTCGTGAAGATGTTTATTATGAAGGTGGGCCCCATGTTGGGGATTTAATTGTCAACCTGCTGATTGGGCTAACCATTGTCGGGATACCATTAACAGTCGGGGCAATTGTCAGGGCATTGTGGCTGCGTTTCCGGATCACCGATCGCCGAATTACTGTGATCGGAGGTTGGCAGGGACGCGATCGCACTGACGTAATTTACTCAGAAATTGTCAAAATCGTCAAAGTTCCCCGTGGCATTGGCTTTTGGGGAGATATGGCGATTACCCTAAAAAATGGCAGTCGTCTGGAATTACGTGCAATTCCCAATTTTCGGGAAGTTTATGACTACATAAACGAAAGAATTGCTGCGAAAAATCCCGAATATAGCGCCACTGCCAACAAGTGATAATCGTAAGGAGTAGGGAGTAGAGGGAGAAGAACCAATGCCCAATGCCCCATCCCAATGCCCAATTTAAATGTGCGGCTATCCGTAGCGAAAGATAGTCGCCGGCAAATGATGATTTAGATAAATTAGATTCAGTTTACAGTACCTCAGGTTGAATTCAGAATAATGGATTTTGGTATCGGCTTTCTCTCGAACAACGTGATGCTGCCAATCATAGATTTCTTCTATGGTATAGTGCCTAGCTACGGATTAGCGATCGTTGCTTTGACCTTGATAGTCCGCTTCGCGCTCTATCCCCTGAGTGCTGGCTCAATTCGCAACATGCGGAAAATGCGAATTGTACAACCTCTGATGCAGAAGCGGATGGCAGAAATCAAAGAGCGCTATAAGGATGATCCGCAAAAGCAGCAGGAGGAAATGGTTAATGTCCAAAAAGAATTTGGCAACCCTTTGGCAGGCTGTTTTCCATTACTAGTGCAAATGCCAGTTTTGCTAGCGCTGTTTGCCACTTTGCGGGGTTCACCTTTTGCAAGTGCGAACTACAGCGTTAACCTGCAAATTCTTCCCGCAGAACAAATCGAACAAATTCAACCACAAGCCTTTGCCACTGCTCCCCAAAATATTTACGTTGCAGATGGAGAACACGTTAAAGTAGCTGCCATTCTTCCCAGTGGAAGTAAATTAGCGGTGGGAGAACAAACCAAAATACAGTATCAGACTGTTGACGGTAAGCCATTTCAGGTACTTTTAGCAGAACACCCAGAAAACAAGCTGATTCCTGATTGGAAAATTACCAAAGGTGAAGATAGGATAAAAATTGATGCCGAGGGCAATGTAGAAGCCTTGCAACCGGGAGATGTCACCATTCAAGGAACAATTCCTGGACTAGCAGCAGAAAAAGGCTTTCTATTTATTGATGCTTTAGGCAGGGTTGGCGCACAAGATCCAGATGGCACAATCCACTGGGATATCGTTGCCATGATCGTCTTCTTTGGGATCAGCCTTTATGTTAGCCAAATGCTTTCCGGGCAAAATTCCAGCGGTGGCAATCCGCAGCAGGATACAGTTAACAAAATCACCCCCGTCATCTTTTCTGGGATGTTCTTGTTTTTCCCCCTACCAGCTGGGGTGCTGATGTATATGGTGATTGGTAATATTTTCCAAACCGCCCAAACTTATCTTCTCTCCCGCGAACCTCTACCAGAAGAACTGCAAAAAATCGTAGAAACCCAGGAGAAAGAAGCAGCAGTCACAGAGCAAAAAGCATTACCGTTTGAACCAAAAAGTCCTAAGAAAAAGGCAACAGGGGGATCATGAGCGACATTCCGATGCAGCGAGGTCAGCAGTGGTTAAAAACCCTGCTGGAACTCACTGGAATACCTGCTGAGATTCAGGGTCATTTAGAAACTGCCCAATCTCAAGACGGCGATTCTCCAGAACCAGATAACTACTGGTTGACTATTGACCAAACCAATTTGACATCAGAACAAATCCAGCTATTAATCGGTGCTGATGGTTCTGTGTTAGACGCGATTCAGTATCTAGCAAATTCGGTTCTAAACCTTAGCCAACCCACAGAAGAACAAGCCTCTTACACCATTGAGTTAAATGGCTACCGGGTCAAAAGAGAAGCTGAAATTCGCGCATTAGCAGAAGCAGCAGCCGATGAAGTGCGCTTTTCTGGTAGAGAAGTGGAAATCAAATCTCTTAGTTCTGCTGAACGGCGTCAAGTTCATACCTTCTTAAAGGAATTTGGAGATTTAGAAACCTTCAGTCGTGGTAAAGAGCCACATCGTCATCTGGTTGTCTGTCCAGCTTCGTTGGAAGGAGTTAGGAGTTAGGAGTTAGGAGTTATGAGTTTGGAGTTAATTGAAAACTCATAACCATAATATAATTTCAAAATTTCTCTTGTTCTTAAGGGATAAAATAAAAATTCAATATCAGTATAGTTACTGGTAATCAAGATAAATTTTAGTGAGGATGTCTCACAAATCCTATGGACGCAATTTATATTCCGCAGCTAACTCAAGCCCCGGAGCGGACAGAGGAAGTTCAGGTTAATGAATTTCTGCCTGGTCTGGAAACTTTGACACCAGTTCGCGGCTACGTGCGCGTGCAGCATCATGGTAATTACTTACAAGTATCTAGTCAGGCAGAAACAATTATTACTTGTACCTGCAATCGCTGCTTGCAGCAATACAATCGACGTTTAGGGCTTGATACGAAAGAAATCATCTGGTTAGACGAAACGTCAAATCAGGCAAATGACTTACCCCTGGAAAGGGAAGTGGTTATGGAAGATTTGCTGGAAAGTTTACCGCCCGATGGTTATTTTTACCCCAACGAATGGCTCTATGAGCAGATGTGCTTGGCAGTACCACAACGGCAACTGTGCAATCGCAATTGTCCAGGTATTCCTGCAATTACTGTTGAGAGTTCTGATAGTCCTGAAACTCCAGTTGATAACCGTTGGGCTTCTCTGGAAGCACTGAAAAAACAACTTCCGGGATAGTAACGTAGCTAGTACTTTACTCAGTTAATTTATGAGATTTATATAGAACCCGATTTCTTGAAGAAGTCGGGTTTCTAGTTTACAGCTATTTTCAGGTAAATAGACCACGTGGTAGGGGCGCAAGGCCTTGCACCCCTACCACCGATGTGGTTACAATACATGATTTTTGCTGTAAAAGAGCGATCGCCTTTAAAAAATATCTCACATAGAGCGATCGCACTGGCAACCGCTATGAACTGGTAGATGTTGGTTTTTTAGTTGTTAGAGGCGATACAAACCTGAACAATGAGAGAAGAACAAATAACCATAGCTAAATATGAACTTCCGTGAAGAGTTTAAACTGCTCCTACGCGCCCGCTACCCTTTGATTTATATTCCTACATACGAGGAGGAGCGGGTAGAAGCAGCTATCCGGGAAGAAGCAACCAACCAGGGTAATCGCCCAGTATATACTTGGGATTTTGTCGATGGCTATCAGGGAAACCCCAATGATGTTGGGTTTGGACGACGTAACCCGTTGCAAGCTTTAGAATTTATCGAAAAATTACCAGCTTCCGCACCTGCGGTATTGATTCTCCGAGATTATCATCGTTTTTTAGATGATGTAGCGATCGCTCGCAAACTCCGCAACCTGTCCAGACTCCTGAAGTCGCAACCAAAAAATATTGTCCTACTGTCACCACGCATCGCCATCCCTGACGACTTAACGGAAGTGCTGACAGTCGTCGAGTTTCCCTTACCCGCCGCGCCAGAAATTAAAACTGAGGTGGAACGCTTACTGCAAAGTACAGGTAACTCCCTTTCTGGAAAAGTTTTAGATGATTTGGTGCGCTCTTGTCAAGGGCTTTCGATGGAACGAATTCGCCGGGTTTTGGCAAAAGCGATCGCAACTCACGGTGAATTGCAACCAGAAGATGTGGATCTCGTTTTGGAAGAAAAGCGCCAAACTATCCGCCAAACTCAAATTCTGGACTTCTACCCTGCCACTGAGCAAATTTCTGATATTGGCGGACTGGATAACTTGAAAGACTGGTTGATTCGTCGGGGAGGCTCATTTACTGATAAGGCACGACAGTACGGATTACCGCACCCCCGTGGTTTAATGTTGGTGGGTATTCAGGGAACTGGGAAATCGTTAACGGCAAAAGCGATCGCTCATCACTGGCATTTACCCCTGCTACGTTTGGATGTGGGAAGGTTATTTGGTGGTTTGGTGGGTGAATCAGAATCTCGGACTCGCCAAATGATCCAAGTAGCCGAAGCTCTCGCTCCCTGTATTTTGTGGATTGATGAAATAGATAAAGCCTTTGCCGGACTTGGTAGTAAAGGTGATGCCGGAACAGCTAGCCGTGTGTTTGGTACTTTTATTAACTGGCTAGCCGAAAAAAGCTCACCCGTGTTTGTCGTCGCCACTGCCAACGATATTCAAGCCTTACCACCGGAAATGCTCCGTAAAGGGCGATTTGATGAAATTTTCTTTGTGGGATTGCCCACCCAAGAAGAGAGAAAAGCAATTTATGATGTTCATTTATCCCGACTGCGCCCCCATAACTTGAAAAGTTATGACATCGATAGGCTAGCTTATGAGACCCCCGATTTTTCTGGGGCAGAGATTGAGCAAACTTTAATTGAAGCGATGCATATTGGATTTAGCCAAAACCGCGACTTTGCTACCGACGACATTTTAGAAGCAGCTAGTCAGATCATCCCCTTAGCACGAACTGCCGTAGAGCAAATTCAGCAACTCCAAGAATGGGCTGCTGCTGGGAGAGCGCGTTTAGCATCTAAACACAGTCCTTTGAGCGAACGCCTCCGGCGCACTACGTGAACCCAAAAATAAATGTAGAGACGTAGTACTCCTACGTCGCTACAAAGGTTTTAGATAACGCATATTTAATTTCACCAGATGTCTATTCAGCATAGCTACAATAATCAGTTAGTCAAAAGTCAATAGTTAATGATGAATTATTATGGACTATTGATTCTTATACTGATGGGTTACTTACTTCTCTACTCATAATACCAATTTGAAAAATGATTGCGACAGATGGAAAACTGAAACACTTATCCAATGGATGTTTCACAATCCAAAATCTAAAATCTAAAATCCAAAATGGTATAACCCTTGAGAGCCAGTTAAACAGCACTTTCCTCAATGGGGAAAATACGCACGACTGGCTCACCTTCATCCTTGACTCTTGATAATCAGGTTTTAATTATGTTTTCTGGCTTAACAAAGTTTATACTGGGGTTTTTCTTAGCGATCGCTGTGCTAATAGGTGGCGGTGCTGCAATTGCGCTTTATTTTATGAATCGTACTGGCATAGCCCCTGCCAAACCCATTTATTCCAATGATAGTCCTTCGGTGAAAGCCCAAGCTCCTAAAAAAACTGAGCCTGGAGGAGGTAAGCCCGCTCTTACACCTGGGACATCTACTCAATCGTCTCCAAGCTCAACCTCTACTCCCACAGAAGCACCAAAGGCTACCCCATCATCAAAACCATTACCAGCAGGAGCTTACCGAGGGCGTGTTAGTTGGGCCGAAGGCTTGAGTTTGCGATCGCAACCAAATCAAGAAGCTGAAAAGATTGGTGGGGTTCCTTTTAATCAAAAAATTATTATTTTGTCAGAAAGCGACGACAAATCCTGGCAAAAGATTCGTTTGGAAGGTAGCGAACAAGAAGGTTGGGTGAAAGCAGGTAATACTGAAAAAGTTGATGAACAATAGGTATAGGGCATGGGGCATGGGGCATTGGGCAAAAGAGTGCTGTTAGCGGATAGCTAGGGTTGAGCCAGTGCTGAGTTTTGTTGATCCCCTTGTCCCCTACTCCCCAGGGCACTTACTTATAAAGAATCATACGAAAAGTAATTATTACACATAGTAAGTAGTATACTTTTTTATAGTCGTTAACTTGAAAAAAGCAAGTGAAAACAGGGGTAGCTAGCCATTTAATCAAGCTTGCCTCAGTCTACGAGGCATCCGAAAGCATCAAGGTTGTTCCTATCGTAGTTAATTTTAAATTTTTAAATGGGAAAAAGTTATCGACTGGTGCTGCAATGCGTCTTTTGTCTGTGGCTCTAATTACGGGGCTTCTGAGTATTGCTGGGGAAGCTTTAGCGCTTCAGAAAATAGGAAGTAATGGGTCTGAAGTTAGCAGTAGCCAGAGATGTTTAAAAAAGTTAGGCTATTTTAACGGCCCGGTGACAGGTAAGTTTGCTAGCTTGACTCAAAATGCTGTGATCAAATTCCAGCAAGCCAATAGAATATCGACTGATGGAATTGTGGGTATTAGTACTCAACGAGCCTTGCAACGAGCGTGTCAAAGTAGAAGTTCTAGTAGAAATATCGGTGGCGCATCGCAAGCGCCAGTTGGTCAATATCCTACTCTTTCTCAAGGCAAAACTGGTGCAGCCGTCACAAGATTACAACAACGTCTACGGCAGTTAGGCTACTTTAATACTAATCCCACTGGGAATTTTGGACGAATTACTAAAGATGCTGTAATTGCATTCCAGCGAAGTTATCGCATAACTGCTAACGGGATTGTGAACCGACAAACTTGGAACGCACTAATGGGTTCCTCTCCGACTCCAGGAAGATCGAGTCTTTCCACTCAACAAGTCAGAGAACTCCAAGTGCGTTTGCGCCAGCTAGGTTATTTAAATGCTGATGCCACTGGGAATGTTGGCCCAATGACTAGAGAAGCTGTAATTGCATTCCAGCGAAATAATGGACTACCTGTTGATGGCATTGCTAATGCCCAAGTTTTGGACTCAGTGCGTAGAGTCTCCACAGGTGGTATTCAACAACCAGGTAGAAATTATCTAACTGTAGGCGATCGCGGAGAAAATGTCACATTAGTTCAAGAGCGTTTGGCGCAGTTGGGTTTCTCTAATACTAATCCTGATGGAGTTTTCAACGATTACACCAGACAATCTGTGATCGCATTCCAGCAACATTCTCGAATTAATTCTACTGGAAATGTAGATTGGCAAACTTGGGAAGCATTGGGGTTAAATGGTTCAACTGGGGGCAATTATACTCAAAATAATGATTATGTATTAGCTGAAACTAATCGCTATGCATTACCTCCTGCCAATGACTATGTAGTACCTGTTACCAATGGCAATACATTAGTTGCTAATAATCCTTACAGAGTAATAATTCCAATTTCTAGTAATGATACTCTGAGTAAAGTGCAACAATATATACCTAACGCTGTCACAGAGCAATCCAATCTAGGGGATTATGTGAATGCTGGAGCATTTAGCGATCGCGCCCAAGCAGAAACGCTAACGAAAAAGCTCCGTTCATTAGGTCTTGATGCACGGGTAAAATTCAATTAACTAATTTAAAATTCTTTTCTTCAAAATAAAATAAGCAGCCAAACCAACTATCAAATTGGTCAAAGAATAGCTTTGATCAAATCCTTGGGGCAAGAAATAGGGAATAGGCAACAGTGGTAAAAATATACTTATAAGGCACTATTGCAATAGGGAAAGATTAATTGCTTGTTGCCTTAAGGTGTACGAAATTTTTTCAAGCAATCGCAAATTTTCAGAGGCGATCGCACCAGCGATTGAATCAGCTAACAAGCAATTGGGGGATGCTGTTGATAATGCCGTACGAGCCAACATTAAATATGTCACTAATGAATTGAAGACATCTCAACCTGTATTAGCAGAATTTGTGAAGAAAGGACAAGTGAAAGTTCTAGGAGCTTACTATAATCTGGATACAGGTGACGTGCAAGTAATTGCTTAGTTATACAGCAGTTTGCAAGTAAGTGAGGTACAAAATGCAGGATTCAAAATTCAGATATAAAGAGTTTTTACATCCTACCTTAACACCTATAGCTTTGTGCTTCATGCAAAAGAAAACTGCTGTATCTTTGCTCTAACTCCAGACAAGAGCCTTCTTTGACAGCTATTTAAACTCTTGGAACTCAGGTTAAATTGACAGACTCAACTGTGAACCTTCCTGAGTTTTATTCACTTCAATCCTGGCTTGGAAAGCTTCTTTGAGGTGGGGCATGTGAGTGACAGTGAGAATGCAGGCGAAATCGGAAGCGATCGCATTAATCGCTGCAATCAAGCGATCGCATCCTTCAGCATCCTGTGTACCAAAACCTTCATCCACAATCAACAATTGCAACGCCGCCCCCGCCCGTTGCGCTAATAATTTCGCCAAAGCTAAACGAATGGCAAAGTTAATTCTAAATGCTTCTCCACCAGAGTAAGTTTCATAAGATCGCGTTCCTCTAGAATCAGCAATTAAAATATCTAAGGTGTCTATCAGTTTGGCATTTTTCTTGGTTGATTTAGCACTGCGCCCAGCTTTTTTAGTAATAAATTGTACATGAAACTGATTACCACTCAGCCGCGAAAGTAGTTGATTTGTCTCGGCTTCTAGTTGTGGTAAGACATTTTCAATCATCAGTGCTTGGATACCATTTTTACCAAAAGCTTGCGCTAATTCCTGATAAACCCGATATTCCTGCTTGCAAGATTGTAGTTGCTGCTGCTGTTGTTCATACTGAATTTGTAGCGTTTCCAATTGATGTGCCAGCTGTTCTAAACGCCCCAACTTTGTAATTTGCTCATCGAGTTGCCGTCTGCGTATTGCTAACTGCTGCTCTAAAGCTTGAATTTGGGCAGATGGGTTAGCTGTTGCTTGTAGTTGCTGAATAATGCTTTCGATTTGTCCGCCGAGTTTTTGCCGCTCCGTTAATCTGGCGCTTCTAGACTCCTCTAACTCTTGCAACCTCGTCTGGAGTTGCGGATACTGCTGCTGGGCTGATAGCAGTTGTTGATACCGCAAATGCCAAGATTGAGCTTTCTTTGCAGCTATACGCAAATTGTTGTGCTGCTCGGAACTGTAGCCAATTTCAGTAATGTGACGCTCAAGAGCCGCGATTTGTTTAGCACATTCAGAATCAATCTGATCCTGCTGGATTCTGGCTTGTAATTGGGCAATTTGGGATTGTAATTCTGGTTTTCGGGCTAATAGTTGCGCTTGTCGCTTAGTTGCATCTTTAATTTGCCCTTGTTTAATTTCTGCCCATCGCCACCGCTCAACTTCACTCCGGGCGAGGGCGTGGTCTTGTTCACTATAATTAACTTGTTGCAGATATTGGTCTAGCTGCCGGAGTTCGGTTTGTTTATCGGGAGCGTAATCACCAGCTTGGAGCGATCGCTCTAAATGCTGTTTTTCAGCAGCAATTTGTTGTAACTGTTGTTGCACATCAGTTGTCGCTTCTAACTGTGCTGCCAACTGTCCCCGTTGTTCGCGTAAACCGTCGTAGCCAGCCAATTGTTGGGATATATCGCGATATTCCTGCCTAAGTACCTGAATTTCTCGGTCAGAGACAGCCATTTGTTCTCGAACTACCCAAAACTGCCCTTGAGTATCCTCTAGCTCACTTTGGGTTTTTTCCACCACCCGACTCCAGTGATGTTCGTCTAAAGGACGCTCACATAATGGACAAAGTGCTTCGGGATTTTGGAGCATTTGCAATTTCTGCTCTAATTCTCCCAGCAGTTTTTCATAATCCCGTTGATGAGCTTGCAGACGTTCGATAAAGTGCCGCCTTTCTTGCCCTTTTTCTTGGACTCGTTGCAAATAAACCCGCTTTTTTTCCAGTTCCTCGATCTGGATTGCCACATCCATCACCGCTTGTTGTAGTTGCGGTTGGCGGCCGTGCTGGCGTTGCAATTGGTTCTCAGTACTTTGGAGTTGTTCGAGTCGCGCTACTAAACCAGCATGAGTGCGATCGAGTTGGCTTTGTAAAGTCGCTCGTTGTTGCAACAAGGGAGTCACTTGCATTTGCAATTGATCTAAACGAGCAACATGGTGACGTGCTGCGGTTAGTTGTGACAAAGCGGCTTCTACTTCACCTGATTTAGTCAGAGTTTGCTGAATGTCCCGCTCTTGCTGCTGCAAAGCTTCTAGCTGCGCTTGGGCTTGTTGGAGTTGCCGTTCGATTTCGTGAATTTGTTTGGTAAGCTGTTGTTGCTTTTGTTGGCGATTCTGTTGGGCGCGGGTGTATTCTTCAAATTTGACAGCAAAGGCTTCTTCTTGAGATTGGAGACTTTGATATTGGGCGTATCCAGCTTTAATCTCAGCTTCTTGGTGTAATATTTTTTCTAAATCTGATAGCTGAGAGCTAATAGCTGATTGTTCTTGTTGGAGGCGATCGCAATCTTGGGTAAGATTTTGGTATTGCTGCTTTACAAAATTTAGTTGTTGTTCCCAATTTTGGCGCTGGTGCTGGACAACTTGTAAACTTTGCAATTGAATATTATCAAAAGCTTGCACCTGTTGCAGTTGGTTGAGTTCGGCTTCTAACTCCACTCTTTGCGCTTGGGTGATTTCGCGTTGTTGCAGCTGAATTTTTATCGACTCCAAAGAACGCTCTAACTCTAGCGATCGCGCTTTGAACTGACGAGAAGATTCCTTTGCCCGTTCTTCCAAATCATCATACTGATTGAGTTTCAACAACTCCGCTAAAATTTCTTTGCGTTCTGTGGGACGCTTGAGCATGAATTCATCTGCACGACCTTGACGTAAGTAGGCAGAATTAATAAATGTATCGTAATCGAGCTTGATGTGTTCTAAAATCAAATCCTGTGTCGCTCTTACCCCTTTGCAAGTGAGTGAGCGAAACCCAGATGGTATTTCTATTTGAAATTCAAGAACGCTAGTACCTCCCCGAATTCGGGTGCGAATCACCCGATATTTTTGCTGGTTACTTTGAAAAGTAAAATCAACCCGAACTTCTTTCGCACCAGAATAGATGACATCATCTTCAGCAGTGGCGCGGCTTTCACCCCAAATTGCCCAAGTGATTGCTTCTAAAAGAGAAGATTTACCCGCACCATTGGAACCACAAATACAAGCCGTATGCAAACCGCCAAAATCTAAAGTTGCATCACGGTAACTGAGAAAGTTTTTGAGGATAAGTTGTACTGGGATCATTCAGGCTATAGCGCCACATCTACTTTTAATAAATAACAGTACAGATGCACTGTTTGTTAGTTTAGCTATCTAGATATCAGGTTTCTAGTCTTGAAGACATCAAATTTACAAAAATTTACAATAGTATGAGTTAATTTTTCTTGTTGCATGAAAAAGTTTTACTGTCTTCGGAGAAAAATGAAACTCTCCAGGAGGCTTTTCGTTATTTTTTTGTGTTGACTGAGAAGAAAACATTCTTATTTGATTTGTGAGAATTGAAAGTTACAGATCCCTGACTTATTAAAGAAGTCGGGGATCTTTCTTGTCGAATTTGTCATTGGCTAATTGCGATTGCGATCGTTTGACCTAAACCGAGGTATCAACAGTTCAATGTATGTACCTATAGCAAATTTGGTTAAATCTAAAAATTGAGGGCGACTCTTCTCATCGATGACTGCAAGAGTGAGAGAACCAATCACCATAATCAGCGTTACAACAGCCAGCACTTCATCTCTTGAAGAAAACTTCTTGGATAACATTGATCCACTCCTAAATCGTTTGAATCACTACATCCCTACTTTGACAGGCGAGTGTTTGTTGTAAGCTTAAATACAGGTTTGTGATATGAGTGACTTGTGTATGCGATGAGGATGAATTGCCAAATTCGCAGTTAGAATCAGCAAAAGTGTAATGGTTAGCTTATGTCCGGGCGATCGCTTTTCAGTTCTCCAGAAGGTATCCAAAAAGCAAGAAGAGCTTTAATTCGTTATTCCTTAACTCAAAAAGCATTAGCTGAAGATTTAGAAGTAACTCGCCAGCCGATCGGAAAATTCTTTACAGGTAAACCTGTTAACCGCAATCTCTTTGTCCAGATTTGCGACAGACTAGACCTAGAGTGGGAAGAAATAGTCGCTGAACCAGCCAGTGAACCAGAGGTAAATCAGGATAACAGTATTGATATTGATGCGATCGTGCAAGAAGTACGCGAAAAGATAAAACCCCTCATTCAAGAACGCTGCGGCACAATGCGGGTGTTAGATATGACTAAACCCATCGGCTTGAATGACATCTATACCAGCATTAATATCCTAGAAAAAATCACTGGGCGACAACGGTTAGGAATTGATGAATTATTGCAACACTGTAGCAGACAGGATTTTGACCTCTTTGGACTTAACAGAATCATTGAAAAACGAGTTCCAGGATTGGAAGCGGTTGAGAAATATTCCAAGCTAATGATTTTGGGTAAACCAGGAGCAGGTAAAACCACATTTTTGAAGTATTTAGCAATTCAGTGTATTAAAGGTGAGTTTCAAGATCATCGCGTGCCAATTTTTATCACACTCAAAAATTTTGCCGAAGCTGCAAATAAACCGGGATTATTAGAATACATTAGTGAAAATGCCATAAATCACGTTTTTGAGACAGATAATATTTTAGACAGGCAATTTATTGCGTCTATCCAAGATGTAATAACTCAGGGCAAAGCATTAATTTTACTAGATGGATTGGATGAAGTTAGAGAAGAAGATAATATCTGCGTCTTAAAGAAGATTCGAGACTTTTCTGAGCGTTTCTGGAACAATCAGTTTGTAATAACCTGCCGCATTGCAGCACGAGAATATACATTTGAAAAATTTACCGAAGTAGAAATTGCTGATTTTAATGACGAACAAATTACGACATTTGCAAACAACTGGTTTCAGGGTAAGGGTGTAAAAGTGGAGACTTTTATTAAACAGTTGAAAAACAATAACAGAATCAAACAACTGACCGCAAGCCCTCTGCTATTGACGTTAGTATGTTTGGCATTTGAAGAGTCAGGGGATTTTCCAGGCAATCGTTCTGAACTGTATAAAGAGGGACTGGATGCGCTGCTAAAAAAATGGGATGCTAAACGCGGTATTCAGCGCAATCTGATTTACAAAAAGCTATCAATCCACCGAAAGGAAGATTTACTCAGCAAAATTTCCCTAACTACGTTTGAGCAAGGAGATTATTTATTTAAGCAGAAAACAGCAGAACAATATATCATAGATTACATCCGCAATTTACCTTCTGCTAATACTGATGAAGAAGAATTGCAAATCGACAGTGAAGAAATTTTCCGTTCTATTGAGCATCATCATGGCTTAGTTGTGGCAAGGGCTAAAGGAATTTACTCGTTTTCACATCTAACATTTCATGAGTATTTTACAGCTAGAGAATTTATTATTGTTAAGCAATCGTCAGAAACATCATTGCAAAGCCTGGTCAAGCACATCACCGAAAAACGCTGGCGAGAAGTCTTTTTGCTAGCAGTTGGAATGTCGCCAAATGCAGACTGTCTGTTACTGTTAATCAAACAAAAGGTTGATTTACTTTTGGCTAGTGATGATAAATTGCAGGAATATTTGATGTGGGTAAATCAGAAATCTGTTTCAGTTGAGGTTCCTTATAAGTTAGCTGCTGTTAGGGCTTTTTACTTTGCTCGTGCCCGTGTGCGTTCCCGTTTCCTTTCTCGCTCTCTTGCTCGCTCGCTTGCCCGCTCTCGCTCTGTTGCCCGCGCCATTGCCCGCGCCCTCGATCTCGCCCGTGCCCTCGATCTCGCCCGTGCCATTGATATCGATCTCGCGCGCGACCTCGCCCGCGATCTCTCACTCGATTTGGATTTCAAGAAAGCACAGCAACAACTTCAGGAGCAACTACCTAAACGAGACAGTGAGAATGAAATATTTAAGCAATGGTGGAAAGCTAATAGCCAAGCTTGGACTGAGAAATTAAGAGTAGTGATGATTAAATATCGTACTACTTGCCATAATTGGCAGTTCAGCGATGGGCAGAAGGAATTATTGAACCAGTATTACAATGCTAATAAGTTTTTGGTAGATTGCCTAAATAGCGATTGTTATGTAAGTCGTGAAGTGCGACAGCAAATAGAAGATACTTTGCTATTACCGATCGCAGAGATTAAACAGCGTCAGCAGCAATCTTAAATACACACATAACAGATACTAAATCATTCGTTAAGAAAGCGAAAATATTTTCCAATTTCTAGCAAATAAATTTATAATGGAAGTAAGAGTTCGCAGTCAGCCTATTCGCCTCTATTCGATGGCTTAAGATATGTGGACATAAATAATAAAACAGCATTTAGGAACAAAATAATACTCATTTTATGTCTTATGAGTGTTTCGCCTCTTACTTTTAGTAATGCACATTAGCAGGATAAAAATTCTGAACCACTATGTCTACAACGGGTTAAGCCCACGCGATCGCACACTCTTCCCATCATAATAAGTACTTGTATACGTCTATAGACAGGTTCAACAACAGTCAGAAACAAACTCAGTGAATCCTCGTCATTAAATACATCACATACACAAAGGATAACCCTCTTATGACTCGCCTACATCAATGGAAATCTGGAACTGCTGCACTTATGGCAATGGCCGTTACTACAAGCGTCATTAGCCCCCTATTCAGCTTGGCTCCTGCTAATGCACAATACAACATTGGGCAAAACAGAACTGGGCAATACGGAAACGCTACCATTCCTTCTGGAGTTGCTCTTCCTGTCACCTACGAAAAAGAGACAATTACTATTGCTCCTGGAGAAAGTAAATCTCTAACCTTGAGAATAGCCAACGACATTATCGACAGAAATAGAAACGTCTTGATTCCTGCTGGTACTAAAGTACATGGACGGCTAGAATCTGTTGACTTAGATAGTTATTCAAGAGATACAAGAGATGATGATAATCAAGGAAAAGGTGTAAAGTTTGTCGCTCAAGAATTAGAATTTTCTAATGGTCAGCGTCAGTCGATTAATGCAACTTCTCGGACATACACCACAACTCAAAGAGTTTCACAGAAGCCCAACACCAATCAGGTTTTAACTGACGCAGCTATTGGTGGGGGTGCTGGTCTTTTAGGTTCATTAATTACTGGTAATCGCAGAATTGACGATTTAAAACCTGTTATTGGTGCGGCTGCGGGTGCGGGTGCTAGCGTGCTATTGCGGAAAAAAGAAGGAAATGCATTTGTCCTCAGACCTGCACAGGATTTAAGGCTTACACTGGATTCTAACTTGAATTTAGTACCAAGATCGCGCTACTAAATTTACCTTCATTCAAGTTGTGAATTTAATTATCCGTTATATGCGATCGCCACTTTAACTAGAGTGTGCGATCGCCTTTATTTTTAACCCTCAAAACTTCTATTGATCAGCAACTATTGCACCTTTATATCGTCTTAATCAATATCGATATCGATATTGATTGTAATACTTATTTAAAAGTTGTCTCTATTGTATTCTGTATCTAAAAGAGTATTCAAAATCATGGAATATCCTGATACTTTTGTTAAGTAGTGGCGATCAAGGAGCTTTTTCTTGTGGTAATTCAAGGTTTAAATTTAAGCACATATCTTGCAATTCCCGTATTATTAAGTCTTTTGGTTCCGGGAGACAATATAAAAGTATCTTTAGTTGAAAACGTCCGTCAGGCATCCACTAACAAGGAAGTGAGCCTATCTAGCCGTGAGCTAATCAGCGCCAATTCAACACCGAAAACATACTATGTTAGTGGTACTGGAAACGACAATAATAGCGGACTTTCTACTTCATCCGCCTTTAAAACAATTCAAAAGGCAGCAGACCTTACGAACCCTGGCGATACAGTACTGATTATGAACGGAGTATACACAAATACAGACAAAGCTGGGAGTGTAGTAAGTATTAAACGTTCTGGGACTGCAAATGCATGGATTAGGTATAAAGCATATCCTGGGCATTTCCCAAAAATTCAGCACAATACATGGAATGGTATCACAATTTCAAATAAAGCTTCATATATCGAGATCAACGGGCTAGAGGTTATAGGAAACAATGCCAATATCACCCTTGATTACGCGATGAGTGAGAAGACTAACAAACAAAACCCACTGACGAATGGAAACTGCATCAACGTTGATGGTCGAACGAATGGTCATGTTCATCACATCCGTATTCTGAACAACAAAGTACATGACTGTGGAGGAGCAGGTATTTCAGCGATTCAAGCGGACTATGTGACAATAGATAATAATGTGGTATTTAATAATGCCTGGTACAGCGTTTATGGTTGCAGTGGCATTTCAATGTTGAGTAATTGGAATTCTGACAACAACCAGGGATATAAGATGTTTGTTACCAACAACAAGACCTACAACAATCGCATGTACATCCCTTGGATTGCAGTTGGAAAGATCACAGACGGCAATGGCATTATTATCGATAGTACAAGAAATGATGAAAACTCAAAATTGGGTGCATATAAAGGACGTACTTTAGTTAAAAACAATCTTGCATTTAATAATGGTGGTTCAGGAATTCATGCATTTTTAAGTGAGCATGTTGATATTGTAAATAACACAGCTTTTTTGAATAATCAGAGTCCAGAACTTAATGGTGGACAAATATTTGCTCATACCTCATCCGATGTCAGAATTTTAAGGAACATTCTCTATGCTTTTCCTGGAAAAAATATTAACAATAACACTAAAAATGCAAACGTTGTTTATGATTACAATATTTATCTGAATAGTTCTAAGATAAGTGTCAAGGGGACTCACGATATTGTTGCAGACTCACAGTTTTTAAGTAAGCATCCCACTCTCGAAAAAATCTCTGAGAATTGGAAATCGCTAGAGAAACAAAATCCGCCAACGCGGACATCTATAGAGGCTAAGTCAGCGGATTTTGTTTGCGATCCAGTGAATTATCCTTTGCAAGACAAACTCATCAAAGTGGGATGCTCCCCGCTATCTTTAGCTCAAACTGCTTTTTCTGATGTTTCATCTAACTATTGGGCAGCACAATTTATTCAACAATTATCTCAGCGAGGTGTAATTGCCGGATTTCCCGATGGTAGCTTCCGCCCAGAAGAACCGGTGACACGCGCTCAATTTGCCGCGATGGTCAACAAAGCTTTCCAAAAAGCACAGCAACGGCAGCCAATCAGTTTTGCTGATGTGCCTAGCAACTATTGGGCATCCAGTGCGATTCAGCAAGCTTATACCATTGGTTTTTTGTCTGGTTATCCTGGAAATCGCTTTGAACCTAACCAGGCTATTCCTCGCGAGCAGGTTTTAGTTTCCCTCGCTAACGGTCTAGCATATACTCCCAGTGGCAATACCGAAAGCACTCTGCAATACTTCAACGATGCCTCTAACATCGCTAGCTATGCCCGTAGCCCGATCGCCGCAGCAACCCAAAAGCAAATTGTGGTGAATTATCCAAATGTCAAGTTACTGAATCCAACCGCAACTGCTACTCGCGCTCAGGTAGCAGCTTTTATCTACCAAGCATTGGTTAGTTCTAATCAAGCCTCAGCAATTAACTCACCCTATGTCGTGTTAAAACTTAGCAATTAATTCGCCATACACAGTAGTTGTCGGGTCTACTACTTCAACACCTGTATCAGTCACAATTAGAATCTTTTGACTTAAATAGCCCTCTTTTGTCACTTTCAGAAAATAATAATCGAAGCAACATTCTGAAACTTTTATGTAGCCCAGCTTTGAGCTTTTATTTTCTAACAGTAACTCAAATTTGTAGCCAAAACCTGGAGATGTAAGCCCTGAAAGGCTTTCAGCGATTGGGTTCTACCAAAGTGACAAAAGAGGGATAGTTATTCAATAGGCGATCGCCACTTTAACTAGAGTGTGCGATCATCTTCATTTTTACACTTAAAACTTCTATTTTCAAGCAACTATTCTATACTCTGTATCGTCTGACTCAGTATCCATATTTCTTGAAATACTTATTTAATTGTGCCAAGAGATAATACGGTGATTAGACTATTTATAGTCTATAAGTAAATATGCGTAAATAATCGAAGGTTTGCAGAGAGAAATTTAGCCCTTAATTGTTCGCGTAGCGTCTTTTCGGCGCAGTCTCTTGTAGAGAAGAGAGAACTGAAGCCCTTGTGATAAAATAATCTTAAAATTTTTACATTACTTAATCTACTTTGTTTCATTCTCGCCTACTTGCCTACTTCGTTTGACAGAGATTTTTTGACCATGACTATATAACTAAGGTAATGGTTTTTACAAAAAACCTAAAAATTGGGAACCTCATGCTTCAGTAAATGTCTAATTAATTAACAGTAAAAAACTAATTGTGACTGGAGTTAAAAATTAATGTTTACTTTAAATTGTTGGCAATCTAGAACAGCTGCACTTATGGCTTTGAGCGTCACAGTCGGTACTGTAGCGCCTTTCATTACAGCTTCGCCATCTTTAGCTCAAACTACTTTTTCTGATGTTTCATCTAACTATTGGGCAGCACAATTTATTCAACAATTGTCACAGCGAGGTGTAATTGCCGGATTTCCTGATGGTAGCTTCCGCCCAGAAGAACCGGTGACACGCGCTCAATTTGCCGCGATGGTCAACAAAGCTTTCCAAAAAGCACAGCAACGGCAGCCAATCAGTTTTGCTGATGTGCCTAGCAACTATTGGGCATCCAGTGCGATTCAGCAAGCTTATACCATTGGTTTTTTGTCTGGTTATCCTGGAAATCGCTTTGAACCTAACCAGGCTATTCCTCGCGAGCAGGTTTTAGTTTCCCTCGCTAACGGTCTAGCATATACTCCCAGTGGCAATACCGAAAGCACTCTGCAATACTTCAACGATGCCTCTAACATCGCTAGCTATGCCCGTAGCCCGATCGCAGCAGCAACCCAAAAGCAAATTGTGGTCAACTATCCGAATGTGAACTTCTTGAATCCAACTGCAACCGCCACTCGCGCCCAAGTAGCAGCTTTTATCTACCAAGCATTAGTTAGTTCTAATCAAGCCTCAGCAATTAACTCACCCTATGTTGTGGCTGTCGGATCTACTACTCCAACATCTGCATCAGTCACAATTCCCCAAGGGACTGCTATTGCTGTGAAGTATGACAAGGCAGAAAAAATTCTGGTAACAAAGGATGAAACATCGCCCTTGACATTGACAGTATCTCAAAACGTGGTTACGCAAGATGGATCTGTAGTGATTCCTGCTGGTAGTCAGGTTATTGGTCAACTCAAACCTGCTACGGGTGGTTCTCAATTCGTTGCCGAGAAACTGGTTTTGCCCAGTGGTCAAGAGTATCAGCTGAACGCTACTTCTGACGTTATTACCAAAACTGAAACCGTCAAGAAGGGTACTAGTGTTAGTTCAATTATCAAGAATACTGTATTGGGCGCAGGTGCGGCAACTGCGGTATCTGCTGTCACTGGCGATCGCGCCATTGCCACAGAAGAAGTCTTGGGTGGTGCTGGTATCGGTGCATTGGTTGGTCTGTTCTTCGGCAAGAATAGTGTTGACTTAATCGCCATTGACCCAAATACCGATTTACAAATGACAATCAATCAAAATTTGTTGGTTTCACTAAGATAGTCATTAGTCATTGGTCATTAGTATTTACAAAAGACAAATGACCAACTCTCTACTTCAGTGATTAGCCATTAGTCTTTACAAAGGACAAATGACAAATGACAAATGACTAATTTTGAACTTCCGGCAACCAAATAATAAACGTAGTTCCTGGCGCATTGGGTGAAGTGAATTTAGAGTTGATTGCAGGGCTGAAAACCTCGATTTCACCCTGCATTTGCTCTATTAATTGTTTAGCGATCGCTAACCCCAAACCTGTGCCGGGGATTTCTGTTTGCGCTTGTACACCGCGATAATGCCGTTCTCCAAGATGTTCTAAATCTTGGGGTGGAATGCCAGGCCCGTTATCACTAATAACTATTCCCTGAAAATGAGCTTTTTCTTGCCCCGCCTGAATTAAAATTTTGCCACCAGTGGGAGTGTATTTCAAAGCATTATCAATAATGTTAGTTAACACCTCTCGTAATGCTTTGATATTGGCACGTACTAGGGATGAATTCTGTTGAATTTCTGTTATTAATTTTAGCTTTCGCTCTTGGGCGATCGCTTTGGCTGATATTAATAATGGTTCTAATATATCTGCTAACGAGCAGTCAACTGCTTTATCTCCCGTTCCCGGTAATAATAGCGGCGGTTTAGCGTCTTTTTGGATAGTTGCTTCTACAAATACTTCATCTTCTGGTAGATGTAGTGGTGCTAAATCTGCCTGTGTCAAGTCAATTACTTGTTCAAATTGTTGCAGTAATTCTTTAAGGCGATCGCTTTCTCTGACAATACTATTTGCCACATCCCGGTTAGCGTCTGCTGGTCGTAGTCGTTTCAATAGCAGTTTGCCAAAAGTTCGTAACGCCGTTAATGGGTTACGAAACTGATGCAACAGGTTATCCAGCAAATCCCGCTGTTTTTCTTGGAGAATTTGTTGCTCGCGTAACTGCTGCTCAAACCATGCTCGCCGCTGATCTAAAATACAAGCGATCGCTAATGTTTGGGCTATCCGTTGAATCTGACTTTGTTCGTGTTCATTCCATACCCGGTCTTTCCTACCTGTCACTAGTAACCCCATCATCACACCCTCATAAATCAGAGGTAAAACAATTTGGTTGCCACTAAGTAAGTACTCCTCTTTGAGATCGGGTTGAGACGCATCTGGTATCTCAGACTCCCGTGACGAAGTTGGAGATTCTGAACCTGCTGTCAATAACCTTCCCTGATGATTGGGTAATATAAACGCATTTCCAAGTTGAAGTTGCTTGTATGCCGTCGCTTCAATAGTTTCCTCTCCTGGCGGCAATAATGCTGTTTCCGGGTAAATCACCACAGGAATCAGTTTGGCATCGCCGGACGGAGTATCTACCAATTCTTGTGTTAGGTACACAATACTTAAAGTTGCTCCCAGCCCTTGGGTTAGTAGCGCTATTTGCTCTCGACACAGAGCAAGAAAATCGGAACTGGCAGACATTAACATTTTTTAGCTCTTGCTCAAGATTATAGATTTTGAGGCATGATGTAAGAGAGGATACTTAATTTTTACCTCATTCATTTAATAAAGCTTAACTAAAATTTTCTTAGAGATGGTTTGTACTAGGAGATTATATTCTTAGGTGATTTTATTTTCTCTATGTTTCAAAGATATTAACTTTCTTATATTAAAAGGTTAAAAACTATTGATATTCTGAACTAGAACCTATATAATGACGACGGATTTTGTAGCTATCACTACAATCTATAGCTTGAAAGAGGAGGACAATAGATTGGCAAGGAGACGCAAAAGGAAGAGTCGTCGTCGTCAGGAAGGACGGCGCATTTTGGAGCATGTGCCTCAATATAGCATCGAAAGTGGCGAAGAAAAGCCTGTAACAGCAGCTAGAAGATTCATTCAAGCTGAAGGGATTTTGCCACCAGCGTTGCTACTTGTAAAGCGAAATGAACACACTACAGATCGTTATTTCTGGGCAGAAAAGGGGCTGTTTGGTGCTCAATACGTAGAGGAAAATCATTTCTTGTTTCCTAGTTTGAGGGTGTTAGAACCTTCACCAGGTCAAGAACCTCTTGCTTTAGCTAGTCGGTGAACCATAGATGGTCATCTTGGGCATTGAATGTGGCTCCTGACTATTATTAACTGGCAAAATTGCTAAGTTTATGCAAAATTTAATTTTTTTTTAGTTTGTAGCTGATTTGCCAGTAAATCTAGTCCAGGTAGTTGGAAAGTGAACCTGTTTCAAACCACGCTAGATTGCATGGGTTGATACTAATTTGATGATGCAGAAAGGAGTGGGTATAGAGCCAAGCGTGTCTAAAAGTGCTAGTGAAGTTGCGCTCTTATGCCGTAGATGGTTAAAGTTTGCTCTGTCAATGAATTTAAGTTGATGAATTTAAATTTTTTCCCCACGACCAAAGTCGTGGGGAAAACTGACAAAGCAGCAATCTTGATTTTCTTCTTCCTACTTTCCATTACCTAAAGAGTAGGTCAGGTCAGAAGTCTGCATATCATAGTTAAGAGATGGTCGCAAAAATCAAAAATTATTTCCCAGGCTTGAGCTGTAGAGTCCTCTGCAACTCACCGAGTTCATCTCGATGGGCGACTACAGTGATCTTACTTGAGGAGGTTTGTTCGCTCTGAGTTGTTTCTACTTTGAGCGACACCTTCTCAAGTCTTCCAGATTTTTTCCAATAAAATAGACCACTTAAAGGCGACAGCAGTACCATCGCCAGAACAAGGGTACTGAGGCTAGGAAAAAGCAGGGATGTAACCAGAGATAGACAAACAATCCCAGTCGCTGCCAGTAAAGTTAGAAATATAGCTAAGAACCAACTGGGGCGAACATTACCTTCAAAAGTTACCTGATTTTGTTCTCGGTTTACGGCTGCAACTCGGTAAGACCGCGATCGAAAATACTCTTTTAATTGAGACATTAAAACAGCTTCATCTTGCTCAGATACTAGTTGAGCCATTTCTGTGCGGTCTTTAGTCGAGGCACGAATAAAGAAAAACAGCCCAACCGATAACAACAAGGTTAGCAGGAACGTAGAAGGCAGAATAGCAGTATCCATAACTAATTGTTAGTGTTTGACTGGAGGAGACTTATTCATTATCAATGATTCGTTACTTTTTCCTCCCGTTGATGTAGTGTTGCCAAAGAAAAGCTAAATCCTGAGCTTGAACTTGCCATTCGGGAGAAACTTGGTACATCCGCCTGGGGCGTCCCCGTCCTTCGAGTTTCTTCCAATATCCAGTGATTGCACTTTGGTCTTCCAGAAATTTAATTGCACTGTAAAGTACGGTATCTGAAAGCCGATAGACGGGATACTCAGTTTCTAATTGCTCGATCAACTCGGTTCCGTAGGATTCACCTTGTAATAAAACAGACAGTATGTAACAAACTGCTAGTTCCTGACAAAGGTAAGTTGGCGGAGGATTCTCAAAAAATTGATATATATCCTCAAGTTTCATGGTTAGTGAATGGCTAAAAAAATGTCTTAGGGTAAAGTCTACAATCCTTGTAGCCAGTATACAGTGCTACTACTACGTGAGTAATACATATAAAGCTACTTAGACTAGATATCCATTGCGTAAACATCAAACAATTACCCACGCCTGTGAAGTTGTGGGGCGAGTTTGCGAGTTTTAAGGGCACAAAACAATGTACCCTCACTCAAGCTCGATACGGTGTGGTGAGGAGCGAACAGACAGTGAGAGAGTCACTATCTTGGTGTTAACTGATGCCGAGCTGCTTAGAACTGCTTAAGCAATAAAATGCCATCGAAGAAATTTTACAGGTAAAATGCTATTTTGTCTGTAAAACTTAATAAACACTTTGTTTTACAGTGATTTTCCCAATGTAAATTCTCAAATCTTCAGCGAAGGGATATATCTGGGATCAAGCTGCTACGTCAGTAGACACACTTAAGCAGTAACTATTTCTGATTTCCTCGATCGCAGAATTTCTTGTCTTATTTGGCAAGTGTAATAGTAAATTGATCAAAGAAGGCGCTACATACTAGGGGAAAGAAGACAGGAGAGGGGAGACGTAGGGAAAGAACTCTCCGTGTCCTCGCATTCTTTCGTCCTCTCATCCTCGTCTTCTTTTATCAAGCACCCAGCATATTAGCGATCGCTATGTCACAAACTCCCGATGCCCCATCATCTTCCTCAACTCTTAGGGCAATTGCCCAAACTTTTCGCCTTACAGGTTGGATTAGCTTCTGGATTCAGCTAGTACTAGGCGTTGTTTCTAGCATAATTGTGCTACTGTTCGCCATCTTTAATCAAAGAACTGGCAGTCCTAGTAATAATCCTGGGACTGGCTTTGGTGTATTTTTAGCAATTTGTGGACTGGTTGTTTTAGGTGGGGGGATTTATTTAGCTTACCGTTACACGAGAATTGGCAAGCAATTGGAATCCTCCAATCCCAGCAACCGCCCTCGGAAAAGCGAGACTGTGCAAGTATTACGCTTAGGTGTGTGGGTGAATTTAGGAGGAACCCTAGTGACCCTTTTGGGGGCGCAAGCGATCGTTGGCACACTGGTAGCGCGATCCATATCTCCACAAGCGATAACTACCCAATTTTTTGACCCTACCCGAATTATTAGCGGTCTAGATATGCTTGTAGTACAGGCAAACACCAACACCGTCTCAGCCCACTTTGCAGGGCTGGTGGCGTCACTTTGGTTACTCAATCGCATTAACCGACCTTAAAAAAGGGAGTCAACCCCTTCAGGGAATTCAAAATTCAAAATTCAAAATTATTATCCCCATAAATAAATTTAGGGGCTTGAAATAAGGATAAATTATTTCTCATGCTTCGTATCTCGAAATAAATCTTTTTTCTTGTCCATAAATAAATTTAGGGGCTTGTATCCTTTTCTGTTTTGGTCAGAAGAAAAGGTAATAGTCAAAAATTAGCAATTTCTTTGACTTCTTTTCTCCTCTTTTTCAGCGGTAGCAATAATTCAAATATGTTGATTGAAGTTTTCCGAAATTATTAAATTAGAGTGTGGATAATAATACCAGTTATATTAGCACCCATCTAAAGAGTGATATTAGAACCGTTATCAGGGTGAATTAATCTTTATTAGAGGTCTTACACTATGAAAAAACTAGAAATTTGGAAGTTTGGTATACAAGTACTTTTTAGCACATTGATGATTGGATTATGTAGTTCCCTAATCTTTATGGAACGCGATAATAGCCAAAATCAGGCAGTGTACTGGAGTGGTTTATCAGGTGTACTTGCCTACTGGCTACCCTCACCTGCAAACACTCAGGAGTCTAGAAAATCAGAAGATTAATCCCAAATTTTGGATTTTCAATTTTTCTAGCCCTGCCAATCTTGCCAGGGCTAGAAAAATTGAAATGCTTGCTTTTCTGCTCACACGAAGCCAAAATCAGTATATGCTGATGTGTTGGCAGGTAGATAATAGGCTAAAAACTGAGAAAAATCTGTGCTGGATATCAAGCAAATACGGGAAAATCCGCAATTAGTTCAAGAACGATTGAATAGTCGTAGTGGTAAATACGACATAGAACCGATATTACTGTTAGATCGGCAACAACGGGAACTTGAGGGGACGCGTAGTCAACTCCAAGCCCGTAGCAACGAAATTGGTAAAATTTTCGGTCAGAAGATTAAATCTGGGATCAATCCTCAAGACCCAGAAATTCAAGCTTTGCGGGATGAAGGTAACTCTGTAAAAGTGACGTTGAGTCAACTGGAACCCCAAGAAAAAAACCTCAAAGCCGAAATTGCTCAACTTGTGTTGGCACTTCCCAACTTGCCAAGCGACTCTACACCCCTTGGAAAGAATGAGGAAGATAACGTAGAAGTGCGCCGTTGGGGTGATCAGTACATTCCCCAAAATCCGAATATTCTCCCTCACTGGGAAATTGGCGAAAAGCTGGGTATTCTCAATGTTGAACGAGCTGTAAAAGTTGCCCAAAGTCGATTTGTGACATTGATGGGCGCTGGTGCGGCATTGGAGAGGGCATTAATTCAATTTATGCTGAGTCTCCATACTCAGGCTGGGTATGTGGAAGTCAGTCCACCGCTGTTAGTTAATACTGAGTCTTTGACGGCGACCGGTCAGTTACCCAAGTTTGCGGAAGAAAGCTTTAAATGCGCTGATGATGATTTATGGCTGATTCCGACAGCTGAAGTTCCAGTTACAAATCTCTACCGGGGTGAAATTCTCGCTGCTGAGGATTTGCCTATTTACCACTGTGCTTATACTCCCTGTTTTCGCCGCGAAGCTGGTAGCTATGGGCGTGATATGCGGGGATTAATTCGCCTGCATCAGTTCAACAAGGTGGAAATGGTGAAATTTGTCGAACCTAGTACGTCTTTTGATGAACTGGAGAAATTGGTAGGGAATGCAGAAGCAATTTTACAGGCGTTGAAGTTGCCATACAGAGTAGTAAATTTAAGTACTGGAGATTTGGGATTTGCCTCTACCAAAACTTATGATTTAGAGGTTTGGTTGCCCTCTTCTGGCAAATACCGCGAAATTTCTAGCTGTTCCAATACTATAGATTTCCAGGCGCGACGGGCTGATATTCGCTTTAAAGAGGCGGGGAAGAAAGGCACTCAGTTCGTACACACTCTGAATGGTTCGGGTTTGGCGGTGGGAAGGACGATGGCAGCAATTTTGGAGAATTATCAACAATCTGATGGGACGGTGAGGATACCAGAAGTCCTGCAACCTTATTTTGGGCGTGAACTTTTGTAATTTGTCCTTAGTCTTTTACCAATGCCCAATGCCCAATGCCCAATTAGAATGGAGATAACTATAGCTTAATATCTTCACTAAATTTACTCTATGTCAGTTTTAGCAGCGATCGCAGTCTTGGCTGTTTTGATCTTGGTACACGAGTTGGGACATTTTGTTGCAGCACGTTCTCAAGGCATTCTCGTTAACCGTTTTTCTTTGGGTTTTGGCCCAGTTCTTTTGAAGTACCAAGGTTCACAAACCGAATATGCTATCCGCGCCTTTCCTTTGGGCGGCTTTGTGGGCTTTCCTGATGATGACCCCGATAGCGATGTTCCACCCAATGACCCAAATCTGCTGCGTAACCGTCCAGTTTTAGACCGGGCTATTGTCATCAGTGCCGGAGTGATCGCAAATTTAATATTTGCCTATTTGGTGCTGGTTCTGCAATTGGGTATCGTTGGTATTCCCAAAGAATTAAACTATCAAGCTGGTGTGATTGTACAGCCTGTTAATCAAGAATCTGTTGCCTATCAAGCAGGAATTCGGGAAGGAGATATTATTCTGGCTGTTAATGGTCAAGAACTCCCGGCTTCTGATAAATCAACTCCTTTGCTGACAAAAGAAATTCAAACTCATCCCAATCAGCAAATAGAACTGAAAATTCTGCGCGAAAATCAAGAACAAACCCTGAAATTAACACCAAAGCTAGGAGCCGATGGCAAAGGTGTAGTTGGTGTGGCACTTAGTCCAAATGCTACAGCAGTTTATCGCCGTCCGAATAGTCCTTTTGAAATTTTCGGTCTTGCTGCTAACAGGTTTCAACAATTATTTGTTGGGACACTGAGCGGTTTTGGACAGTTGATTACCAATTTTCAACAAACTGCTGGACAAGTTTCTGGGCCAGTTAATATCGTCAAAATAGGTGCGAAATTAGCTGAGGACAATAGTGTAAATCTGTTGTCTTTTGCGGCAATTATCAGCATTAATTTGGCTATTATCAATATTTTGCCTTTGCCAGCCTTGGATGGCGGACAACTGGCTTTTCTGCTGATTGAAGGCTTGCGCGGTAAGCCTGTACCGTCCCGGATTCAAGAAGGTGTAATGCAAACTGGTTTGGTATTACTCTTAGGCTTAGGAATTTTTCTGATAGTCAAAGAAACTACCCAATTAACTAGCCAATTGGAGTGGGTACAAAAATTGTTCCAGTGAGCATTACCCGCAAATCGTTATCTAAAAAGCAACGGGCAATAGAAATTTTAGCTCGTCTGAAGCGTCTTTATCCAGATGCTACTTGCTCTTTGAACTACTCAACGCCAGTACAATTGTTGGTGGCAACGATTCTCTCTGCTCAGTGTACTGATGAGCGAGTGAATAAGGTGACACCAGCTTTATTTGGTAAGTTTCCTGATGCTGAGAGTTTAGCGATCGCTGACTTGGTAGAATTAGAAAGTTTGGTGCGTTCAACTGGGTTTTATCGCAATAAAGCCAAGAACATTCAAGCCGCCTGTCGGATGATTGTCACTGAGTTTAACTCTGTTGTCCCCAACCAAATGGAGCAATTATTAAAGCTTCCTGGTGTGGCGCGCAAGACAGCAAATGTCGTTCTGGCTCATGCTTATGGTATTAATGTTGGCGTGACAGTAGATACTCACGTTAAGCGCCTCACCGGACGTTTGGGTTTAACTGAAGCAAAAGACCCGGTTCGGATTGAGCAAGATTTAATGGGTTTATTGCCTCAGCCTGATTGGGAAAATTGGTCAATTCGGCTGATTTATCACGGTCGTGCTATTTGTAAAGCACGCTCTCCCGTCTGCATTGCTTGTGAGCTTGCTGATTTATGTCCTGCTGCAAATAAGCCAGTGGTTGTCGGATAAGCGACACAAGTAACCCCAGAATTGATGGAGAGACTGTAGAATGGAAAACGGTGTCTTTAAATAAGTTAGAGAATATATGGCTAAAAAGAGCATGATTGAGCGCGAGAAAAAGCGCACTAGGTTGATAGAAAAGTATGCTGACAAGCGGGAAGCTCTTTTGGAAGAGTTCAGAAGTGCAGCATCTCCTTTGGATAAGCTAGAAATCCACCGGAAGATTCAACAGCTACCCCGGAATAGTGCGCCTACCCGTCACCGCAACCGTTGCTGGTTGACTGGTCGTTCTAGAGGTGTTTACCGCGATTTTGGGTTGTCTCGGAACGTACTGCGAGAATGGGCGCATGAAGGTCTTTTACCTGGAGTTGTTAAGTCTAGTTGGTAGTCAAGAGTCATTAGTCATTAGTCATTGGTAAATAACAAAGGACTAATGACAAAATATTATTGACCACAACACTTATCAATTCCCAGACTTTCTAAGAGTAGATCGCTGACGGCGTTGGCGATCGCAAACTCTCCGTAGAAGCTATTGGAAAAATCATAGGACTGCATCTCTGTGACAATGGCAATTACCAGAGAACCAAGGTCATTTTCTCCTTCCATCCGTTGACGCACAAAAATCTGTGCGGCTCGTTGGGCAATATTTTGGTTGACTGCTTCGGGGATAAATTCTGTATCTAGCCACCGTTGTAAGCGTTCTCGTAACCATTCACCTTCGAGTAGGGGGTTTTCGGGCGGTGGTAGGGTGATGGGTGGAATTGGTTGAGTCATTTTTTTTAACGCAGAGGGACGCGGAGGGAAACGCAGAGGAACGCTGAGGTTGACTCTTAGCATCAAATTGCGTTTCTAAGAGTGTTTTTTTATATTTATTTATGCAATATGATATCGCCGCTATTGTTGAGGGCTATGCCCAAGGCTATTTTCTCATGGCTGATGAACGCGATCGCCTGAGTTGGTACGGAAGTCGCGATCGGACTTTTATTCCTTTGGATGAGCGGTTTCGCTACCCCAAGTCTTTACAGCGCGTTCTGAATCAAGAACGGTTTACTGTGGCAATTAATCGGGACTTCCAAGCTGTAGTGGCTGGCTGTGCTGACAGAGAGACAACTTGGATTTCACCGGAATTGGAAAAGATTTACTGGCTACTTTACCAGAAGGGTTACGCTTACAGTTTTGAAACTTGGCAGGGTGACGAATTAGCTGGGGGAATTTTAGGGATTGTGATTGGTGGGGCTTTTATTGGCGAGTCGATGTTTTACCGCATTCCCGAAGGTTCAAAGGTGGCGATGGTCAAGTTGGTAGAAAAATTGCGTCAGAGGGAATTTGTATTTTTTGATGCCCAAATGATGAATCCCCATTTGGAAAGGTTTGGCGCTTATCGGGTTGGGGATAAAGAATATCAATATTTACTTCAGCAAGCGTTGCAACGTGCTTGTAGCTTAGTATAATTTTATAAAAAAGCCTCGGATGTGATTGTTACTGATGTAGTAATGGCGGGAATGAAGGTATTGCTATAAAAAATGTTTCAATCATTAGAATAGCGATCGCGCCCATTTTGTTTGGCATGGTACAGTGCTTTATCTGCTGAGGCAATGAGTGTATCTGGCTTGATATTCCAAATGGGTATGCGAGAGGTAATTCCTAAACTAACGGTGATGATATTCTTGACATCAGACTGTACATGAGGAATAGCCAGAGCATGAATTGCTTGCTGAATACTTTGGGCTACTTTAATCGCTCCCGTTAAGTCAGTATTAGGCAAGAGTACCAAAAATTCTTCTCCACCATAACGCGCCACTAAATCGGCAGGACGATAAATTGTCTGTTGAACTCTTTGCGCTATCCTCATTAGACAATCATCGCCTGCAAGATGACCATAGTAATCGTTGTAAAGTTTGAATTTATCAACGTCAAACATAATCAGTGACAGGGGTTGTTGTTCTCGTGCAAGGCGTTTCCATTCTGCTTTTAGTCGTGCATCAAAGCAACGACGGTTAGCCACCTGAGTCAAGCCATCTAAATTTGCCAGTTGTTCTAGTTTCTGATTGGCATCTTGGAGAGCCAATTCAATTTGTTTACGTCCAGTAATGTCGCGTATGGTAATAGCAAAACCATCATCTAGTTTGACTGCAACAAAGTGATACCAGCAAGAATTGCCTAATGGATGGTAAAAATCCCGTTTTAAAGCTTCCCCCGTTTCAACAAGATTAACAAAGTGATTAAAGAGTTCTGGTTCTAGATGGGCTAAGAGTTTTTTGAGTACTAATTTGCCAATCATCTCTTCACATTTGCTTCCGAAGGCTCTAGCAATGACAGAGTTCACAACTAAACAACGAAAATCCTCAATGTACCCGGTTGTAGGGTTGCGAACAGCTTGCATAGCGGCAATACCATCTAGTGAACTATTCAAAATACTGGCTAGCATTGCCCTGGACTGATACAGTATCTCTTCTGTTTCCTTACGCTTAATATTTTCTTGTTCTAGAAGCCTTTGCTGACGTTGAATGGTTAATTGATTTTCTAGGCGCGCTACAACTTCTTCCATCTGAAAGGGTTTGGTGATGTAATCTATGCCCCCTGACTCAAAGGCTATCACTTTATCGAAAACATCATCTAAAGCACTAATAAAAATAACCGGAATGGTGCGTAGAACTTCATCTGCTTTCAGAGTTCTACAAACTTGATAGCCATCCATTTCTGGCATCTTGATATCTAAAAGAATAATATCTGGTCGCTTCGCCTTTACTGTTTTTAGTGCCATCCGCCCACTTGTGACGCTGCGAACAGTGTAGCCGAGTTTGACCAAAGAATCACTTAATAAATGTAAATTCTTGGGACTGTCGTCTACTAAGAGAATATTACCTTTATTTTCTTTATCAGAATCAAGATTCATTGCTTCTCAGGGGTTCGGCTAAATCAACCAATTCCTCAAATTCAAATTGACGAGCAAGTTTTGTTAAAGATTGAATTAAAAATGTTTCTGTTTTGGGAATATCTCTAATTAATTCTATGACCCGATTAGTATTTGCTTCTAAAGCAGCTTTATAGAATTGATTAATCCACTCTGGAGACATACAAATTAGATTGTTGGATGTTAAAGAAGTTTTTTCTATATATTCCAAGTTTGAATAATTATTTTCAGCAAATATATATTTGACACCAAGATGTTTGGCTAGTGTGTCAAAAATTGTATGTTCTGCAAAAGGTTTGCGGAGAAAGTCATCACACCCTGCTGAAAGGACGATCGCTTTTTCTTCTTCTAAAACACTTGCCGTCAGAGCAATTATAGCTGTAGCATTCCCCTTTGTAGTGGACTTGATATATTTTGTAGCTTCGTAACCGTCCATGACAGGCATTCGCATATCCATCCAAATCAGGTGGGGTTCCCATTCATTCCAAATAGCGATCGCTTCTTTGCCATTACTAGCTTCTTTCATCTCAAACCCTAACGGTTGTAAAAGTTTAATTAATAATTGGCGATTAATCGCTTTATCATCTACTATTAATAATTTATATATAGGTTGTCCTGGTGCAAGTTCTAAGACTTTTGGATGTACTTCTAAAGTATTTATATTGGTTGGCTGGCCTAATTTTGCTTGAATATAAAATTTAAAAGTTGTCCCGATTCCTAATTTACTTTCAACAGAAATATCTCCTCCCATTAACTGAATAAATTTGTGACTAATTGCTAAACCTAAACCCGTTCCTTCTTGGGATTCTTTTCCAGCTTGGGCTTGGGAAAAAGCATTAAATAGTTTGGGTAATTCTGTGGCTGCAATCCCCACTCCTGTATCACAGACTTTAAAATCAAGAGTTAAAATATCTGTAATTTCTTCACTAGTATTATTTACTGTTAAACTAATTGTTCCTTTTTGAGTAAACTTAATGGCATTACTAATCAAATTAATTAATACTTGCCGAAGTTTTAAATCATCTGTGCAAATATAACATGGGACATTTTCACCACGTTGAAATATTAAATTTAAGCCTTGATTACTTGCCTGTAAATGTAGCATATCTTCTAAGTCATCCAGCAAGCGATACAAGTCAAAATCTCTGGGGTTAAGAGTAGTTTGACCCGCTTCTATTTTTGATAAATCGAGAATATTATTAATGAGCGTTAATAAATAATCACCACTATGATAAATTATCCCCGCATTTTCATAATGCTCGGCAGGCAAGTTTTTAGCACGTAACATTAATTGAGAAAAACCTAGAACAGCATTGAGGGGCGATCGCAATTCATGACTCATATTAGCAATAAATAAACTTTTAGCTTGATTTGCTACTTCGGCTTTTTCTTTAGCAATGGCTAACTCTGCTGTTATCTCCTGTACCCGTTGTTCCAAAGTCTCAAAAGATGTTTGTAGCTGAAGTGCCATGTTGTTAAACGATTTTGCCAGTTGACCTATTTCGTCTTTTGAGTTATTTTTAGCGCGAATATCTAAGTTACCTGCGGTAAACTGGAAAACTATATTGGTAAGATAAATTATTGGCTTAGTCAGCAGTTGCCCAATGACAAAAGCAATGATTGTCACTACTCCAGCGATCAATGCAAATAGAAAAATTGTGTCACGAATTTGCTTTTCTACAGGTGCTAGAGCAACAGCAAGGGGTCGTGCAAACAACACAGACCAAGGTTTATATTGCAAACTAGCGATCGCAATCAAATTAACCTGATTTCCTGTTGCTGACAAAGATGCAATTAAATAAGACTGTTTATTATCCAATGCTTGTTTAAGTTTTGACTCATTAGTTGCCAATTCTTTGAGAGAATAATTAGGCAAACGACCTTCCCATTGCAGTTGAGTTACAACATCATCAGGCAGAGGTACAATTGATTTAAACAGCAGTTCTGGTGCAGTACTATGTGCCAGATAAATATTATTGTCATCTAAAAGAATCGCAAAAGATTTTGCTCCAGCCCGTTCAGTTTGTCGAGTTACAAATTGCTGAACAACAGTAGCATTATATGAAACACGCAATATCCCCAATATATCTCCCTTGGCATTGCGAACTGGACTGCTAAAAAAGAGGGTAATAAGATCGGGAATTGTCGGCGATCGCTTCATGCTAGAAACAAAGGAGAAACCAGTTTGTAGCGGTTTTTTAAAATAATCTTGAACTGATTCATCTTTGCCAATATTCAGTGTACGTGTATCCAATACATTTTTACCGTTTAAGTCGAGCAAAGCATAAGAGAGAATATTGAGCATATCTTTGCGACTGAGACGGATTAATGTTTCTGTCGCCAATTGCATTTCGGGGCTGCCATCTCGCTTTTCTGGAGTAAGGCTGAGGTAGCGTGCCAAACCTGGTAAAATTGCCTCTACGCGCACGGCATTGAGATTTCCATCAATAAAGGCATCTATTCTGTTAGCGGTTTCGTTAGCCGCCGCAGATAGGGCTTGTCGGGCGTTGTCAGTTAGTGCTTTTTCGGTTGTCTGTTTGTTGACAAATGCCAATAACAGCAACGGAATCAAGGCAACAACGAGAAACGAGGCGATTAACTTTGTACGGATGCCGCCCAAAAAGGAGTGCTGCATAACTTCAAACTAGAGGGGATTCAAGAAGGAAGAATTGAACAAACTTTTTAGCTCAGGAATACGTGTAATGTTTCCAGAGCGAATAAAAAAGTCTGCATATATCTTGGCCGTTTTGTAAATGGAGTTAGGGTTGCTAGATTGAAAATATTTTTGATTTTCACCTAAATCAGTTAGGTTTATTCCCTCTAGAGAGAGAGTATTGAGCGGAATTTTTAACGCTTTGCTGACGATCGCGTTTCCTTCCTCAACATTTGCTTTCCAGTAGGTCGAGGCTTGCAGCCATCCTTGCACAAATGCACGAAGATCCTCGGGGCGATCGCGGATTGTCTCACCGCGAAAGATAATCAAATCTAAAATCAAGCCAGGGGTTTGTTTGCTCGTAAATAGGATATTTCCCCCTAATTTCATCGCTTCAGAGAGATGGGGTTCCCAAGTGTGTCCGGCTTGAATAGTATTATTTTTCAGGTGTTGAGGGATTTCTAAAGCCTCTAATTTAACCAAGTTCAGATCATCACTGGTTAAGTTGGCAGTTTTCAACATTTCAGTCACAAAAAGTTCGCTAAAACCGCCTAGATTTGCACCCAGCTTTTTCCCTTTCAAATCAGCGACGGTTTTAATTTTTGATTGGGCGACTACCACATCTGCTCCTATTGATTCATCTATAACGATCGCCCCTTGTATATCTGGATTTGTGGCACTCAAGATTATAAAATTTCCCAAGGACGATGTAATCCCATCATACTTACCCGCATTGAAGTTTGCTTGTTCCAATTGGGGGTATTGTTTATGAATTAGTTCTACATCTACCCCTTGGGCTTTGAAGAATCCTTTTTCTTGAGCAATTATGCCTGGAAACTCTCCAACAAAAGATGCAAATGTCACTTTCAATGGAGGGCGTTTTACTTCAGTTGGTGCTGAAATATTACAAGCAAGTAGTAAACAGGGAGTAATGAGGAAAATTCTAATGTATTTGAGTAGTTTCAGCATAGAATTTTTGATGTTTTTTAATTATTGTTAATCAAAGATTCAGCTAAACAAACTAATTGTTAAAATTTAAATTGTCGTGTAAATTTCGTCAGAGATTGTATTAAAGGAGTTTTGGTTGTTGGAATTGCTTCAAGATTGATAAATGCTGATAGCAAGGGCTGCTTGAGAATTTCATTCATAGGTATTGTTTTGCAGTCGCCCCAACAAGGGATAATGGTTCAAATCAATGAAAAAGACTGTAATTGCAAATAGAGCGATCGCTCTTTTCTACTGTTATATTAGTCTTTAAATAATTCTGCGCCTAATCACAACTGTATTTCAACAGGTTGAGATGGAGAATTTGTTCTAGCTCCCACAGAATCACAAGTTGGTCATCTCCCCCAGAGGCAAGGGTTTTACCATCAGGGCTGAAGGCAATTCCCCACACACCACGCTCATGTTTAAGAGTTCTGATTAAAGTACCATCTAGTTGCCAAAGCTTGACGCTAAAATCGCCACTGCCAGAAGCGATCGTTTGTCCATCTGGGCTAAAGGCAACTCGCCACACCGCAGATTTATGCCCTTTAAAAATGGTCAACAATTTACCATCGATCCTCCAAAGACGGATAGCGCCATCAATGCCAGCAGCGACTATCAGGCGGCTATCGGGTCTGAAGCGAACGCTATGTATGGTTGCAGTATGTGGTAGCGTTCTCACCAGTGTTCCATCCCGCTTCCATAGCTTGACTGTGCGATCGAGATGAGACAATCCACTGACCATCAGCGCTAAAATCAACGCCTAAGACAATCCCTTGATGCCCTGATAAGTGATTGAATTCATCAGCACCGTAGACAGCTTGTTCTAATACTTTGCGGGTTTGGAGATCCAGGGCATTGGCATCTGCCAAATTTTGCAGATCGAGCCGTTGAAATTTCTGTCTGGCTCGGATTGCTTGTACCAGTGCATCTAAGCGTTGATTGGAATTAAAACTCCCATTGGAAGCAGATGCGATCGCCCGTACCTCACTCAGCGATGCTTGCCCTGCGGCATAGAGTGTTGTGAACCCCAAGATAATAACTGCTACTATAGCCAAACTTACCCCTAGCAGGAGTCGTCGCTGAAGGCGGGCGCTCTTTTGTTCACTCGCCAATCGCGCTTCAGTTTCTTTGAGTCGTTCCACTTCCAGTTTTTGCTGGACTTCTCGACGTTCCAATTCTTGGCTGGCTGCTAAAAATCGATAGTCCAAATCGCTGAGACTTTTACGCTGAGTCCAGTCCAAGACCTGTTGTAAAGCATTACCCCGTAGCAGGCGTGACTCATCTTGAAAGCCCGATGCTACCCAAGCATTGAATGGCTGTGAATAAGGGCGCAGATTGTCTAACTGCTTTAATACCCATTCAGCATTAAAAATACTGCGGTAGATGGGATTTTTAATTCTGAGATAGCCGTTGTGTTTCTCGACCAATCCCGATAGTAAAAGCTCTGTCTGTTCTCGGCTATCATCGGTAGGCACGGGAGATATTGGAGGTAGAGGATACCAAGAGTCGCTAGTATTTTTATTCTTTGCGTCCTCTATTTCCTCTGCTTGCAATACCTGCTGATAAAGACTCAATAACCGTCCAGCTTGTTGTTGGTTAAAAAGTAGGCGATCGCGAATCGTGCGCAGGTGTTCGGGTTCATCTTGTGATTCCCAGTGTTGGATAATGTGCGATCGCACCAATTCTTCTACCCAATACGCCTCAGTTTTTGGGGATAGGATAATTTTCCGCTCTGATGTATTTAAGGCAGTTTGGAGAACTAATTGACAAAGTTTTTGAGTTAGAAACGGTTGCCCCCCTGTCCAATAGATCACCTCTTGCAGCACAACGGTTGGCTGATTGCTCCCTGTAACCCATTTAGCAATGGGTTAGCTTCATGCAATCGAAAGCCGTATAACTCTATAGCTGTCCCAATGTTAAAAGGTGTCCGGCGTTTGTCAGCAATTAAGTCAGATGGACTGGCGACTCCAAACAATGCAAATCCCAGGCGTTGAAAATTCGGATCGTAATTCAGGATTTAGAATACTACATCCATGCCACACTATCCCGTTCGTGAAGTCTCTTGTAGAGTAAGACGGTGAGGAATGGGTATGGAGTAGATGCGATACCTACGGCGGGCTACGCCTACGCAGATGCAGAAACGCCGGCGCAATGGTTTGCCTTTCGCAAAGACTATAATTTACTGATTTTAAATTGGATGTTGACCAAAGCCAGTGGGTTGATTAAATCCGCCAAATTTCTCAAAGCAATTTCGTCTTTGTCTAACCATCGCTAACCTTGACCCGGAAAACATGGCAGATTACTTGAATAAGTACCAAAAGTCTGACAGGAAAACCATACTAATGAGAATTTGGACTACTACTGCTGTGCTAGCTGCTTTTTGGCTAATATCTGGGATTATCGTTTCTGAGCCAATCAATGCTACTTCTGTTTTGGTAGAAAATGCCATATCATCTCCGACGCCAACGAATGCAAAACAGATTACTGTCAGTAACACCGAGTTTGGTCTGAAGAGAGTTGACTCCAAAGGAAACGTTACTATTTTCCAGACAACAAGAGTGCCACTTCAGGAAGGAAACATCTACGGGTGGCGGATTAAACTCAAAAACTACCAAGGTGAAGTGAAATGGCGTGAAGTCTTGTATTTACCAAAACCTCCAGAAACTTGGGGTACAGATAATGGTGAAGATTTCTCAATATCAGCAGACGGCAAGACATCTGTAACACGGCGCACACAGTCGGCTCCAGAAGGTGTAATCGAGAATTTTTGGACAATCGCCCCTGGCGATCCGGCTGGTAAGCATAGAATAGAAGTCTATATTGATAACCGTTTGATCGGTACTTTCCAGTTTGAAGTTATTCCAGTTAAGTAGAGATGAAGGGCATTGGGCATTGGGTATTGGGCATTGGGCATTGGGCATTGGGCATTGGGCAGAGGGGCGGAGGGGCGGAGGGGAAAAACTTACTGCAACTTCTCCCCTGCTCCCCTGCTCCCCTGCTCCCCTGAAGCTGAGAGTATCTTAGAGATAGAAGTTTGATTCTTGTTAGGTGGCGATCGTGAATACAGAGGAATTCCTGCGATTGATCGAAAAACAGCGTCTATGTCCTCAGACACTACCAAAAGGACTGCAAGCAATGTGGTATGACAACAAAGGTGATTGGAGCAAGGCTCATGAAATAGTTGCAAATGCCAGTGATGCTGATAGTGCCTGGGTTCATGCTTATCTGCACCGCAAAGAAGGCGATTTGAACAATGCCCATTTCTGGTATCAACGCAGTGGTCAGCCAGAATTTTCAGGAGAACTAAGCCAAGAATGGGAACAAATAACTTCTGTATTGCTAAAGAAGGTCAACGTGACGCATGAATGCTGAAGAATTAAAAAGGCGTTTTGCCGCAGGAGAAAGATATTTTCCAGCCGTCAACTTGAGTGGGGACAAGCTGATTGAAGCCGATTTGCCTGGAATTAATTTATGGGGATCTGACTTGAGTGGAGTTAACTTAGCTAAAGCTAAACTCTGGGGAGCAGATTTGAGTAGTACTAATTTAGCCAAAGCGAATTTGACCAGAGCTAATTTGAGCGGTGCCAATCTGAATGAAGCAAATCTTCGAGGAGCAAAACTCAACTATGCCAAGTTGTATGGAGCTAATCTGACTGGTGCTTACTATGATGAAAGTACGCGGTTTTCTAGAGGTTTTGACCCGATCAGTAGAAATATGCGGAAGGTGTAGGGAGCAGGGGAGCAGAGAGCAGAGGAAGAAGAATTATTAATTATTGATCAATTCTCAATGCCCAATGCCCAATGCCCAATGCCCAATACCCAATCTCCTTCAAATAACTGATAAATGTTGATGCGAACTATCCAACATAGACGATATCAACATTTGTTCAAAGACTTTGGAAAGAGCAGTTTGAAAACGCTGACGGTGTTTGATTTTGAAAAAAGGTCGAACTATTTCTGCGTAGGCGCAGCCCGCCGTAGGCATCGCACCGTTACCTTCTCTATTATCAATAACTCGAATTGCCCGCAGAGTCCCCAACTGGATTTCTTTTTTTACCATCAACTCAGAAATTCCAGTTGCGCCTACGCCATTTTCAATCGCGGCTTTTGCCATCTCACCACTGGTAAACACTAAAATTACATTCAGTTCGCTGAGATTGATGCCCCAATTTTGCAACGCTTCCTCAAACCTTTGCTGGGTTCCAGATTCGCGCACCCGCATCACCCAAGGAGTTTGGGTTAGTTGACTTAAATCAACTTCTCCCCACTCAAACCAAGGGTGTTTTTGACCGACCACAATTTGCAAGCGATCGCTCGCAACTATTTCGTACTCTAGAGTATTCTGAAGCGCTGGCTTTACATCACCTTCCACCAAACCTAAATCAAACTGTCCCATCGCTGTACCAACACAAATCGTTTCTGCATTGGCAAGAGTACAGTCAATCTGGATACCAGGATATTGGCTCTTAAACTCACTAATCTTACTTGGTAGCCAGTAGTTACCAATTGTCAGACTCGACCCTAATTTCAATTCACCCCGTTGCAGATTGTTCAATTCTCGCAATCCCCTTTCTGTCAAGGAAACTTGATCGAGAATTTTCTGCGCTTCCACTTGCAGTAATTTACCCGCTTCAGCAATCTCGATATGGCGACCAATCCGATGGAATAGTTTCACACCGTATTCTTGTTCTAGGTTGTGGATCGCTGCACTGACGGCAGGTTGTGTAATATAAAGCTCCTCTGCTGCGCGAGTAAAGTGTAAGTTCTGCGCCACAGCCAGAAATATTTTTAGCTGCTCAAGCGTCATTCCTGCCATTTATCGTATCCCTAAGACTTGGTGTCAAAATTTTAATCACTTTCATTTATCATTTTGACAAATAAAAGCATTTGATTCTATCGGTTAGTTTGACTAAAGTATAAATCAAAGCTTCGGCACGGACTCAAACGGCCAAGTAAAGAGCAGGGGGAGATGAGGGAGAGTAACCAATGCCCCATACCCAATGCCCAAGAATGAAAATAAGGACATCAACAAATGAGCGAATTAGGAACTGCAATTACCACAGGGATTACCGCATTCACTGCCACCAACATTGATGATATTGTCATACTGACGTTACTTTTTTCACAAATAACTAAAACGTTTCGCAGTCGTCACATCCTTGCTGGTCAGTATCTCGGTTTTGCAGCATTGATCGTTGCTAGCCTTCCCGGTTTCTTGGGTGGACTAATCATACCGCAGGACTGGATTAGACTACTTGGGTTAATGCCAATAATCATTGGTGTGAGCAGTTTACTAAAACGCGAAGAGGATTCACCAGAGGAAGCCGAAGAAGAAACTGAGCCGTCTTGTCCCTCTATAGTTAGAAGTTTTGTCTCTCCGCAAACTTGCAATGTCGCTGCGATCGCCTTTGCTAATGGAAGTGATAATATCAGCGTCTACGTGCCCCTGTTTGCCAACTCACAATTAGATAGTCTGCTGGTAATTACAGGTGTATTCTTTACCCTAGTGGGTGTATGGTGTTATACCGCTTATAAGTTAACCTACTTGCCTGCGATCGCCAACTTTTTAACTGAAAATGGCAACACTTTTGTACCTTGTATCTTGATTGGTTTGGGCGTGTTTATTGTCACGGAAAATGTTAATTGGACTCTTTTATCTGTAGTTTCTAGTTATATATTCTCATTGATTTTAGGTTTCAATACTCAGCCATCAAGTGAAGAACAAGAAAAATTAATTGTCTAATAAAGATGTGCATCATTAATTTTCTGAGCAAAATTAATTGCAAACGGCAAAATATCTTACCCATCAACAGGAATCAAAACATGAAAATCTGGAAATCTCTGCTAATTGTCTTAATGATTGTTGCTAATCTCGCCTTTGCTCAACCTTCTTTTGCTGATAGACCAAAATTTAGCAAAAACCCTGATTACATCGAAGTCACTAAAGCTCTTAAGCAACTCTCTCAGACAAAAGATACTCAAACTCAAGTTGAAGGTCTCACACCAGAAGAAATAAAAAAAAGAACTGAGGAATTAACACTGCAAAAATATGCTTTAGAGACGGGAATCAATTGGGGTCAGTGCAACAACCAAACAGGTAATACCATAGCGGTATACGGTAAAAGACCAAATGATGAAGACAATGAAGATGCCGTATACGAGAATGGTCTATATTTTCTAGCTGATGGTCAATCCACAAAAAATAACTGGGATTGTGATGGCATCTATCTACCAAATGATGTCCAGGTAGCAAATTTTACTTCTAGTCCTAATGGGCAAGGTGAAGAATTGACAGGAGCCGCTGCTCTGAAGATCCTTGATGGAACTCAGTTGGTAATTAAGAGGAATCCAGATACTGCTGCGATTGAATTGAATGTCCCGACTGTAAAAGTTCTAAACAGCAAAGAGGCTAACTGGTTTATCCCAGATATATCGCAGGATCTCATAAATACACGAGTTCCTAATGCGCCTAGCAATCAGTCTTGAAATAGAACTGCATAGTCTATTTTTGAATGATTGTTCTGAATTTAAATAGGGTAACAGCCAAAATCAGAGAAAAACAGGACAAACACTGGTGAAACATCTCTCTGATCTTGGCTATTTTTTTTTTGAATTTATCTATCCTCAATTTTAGGCTTGTTTTATTTTGATATCTGCATTAAAATAAATTTTGGAAAAAATGTACAATTACAACAGGCATATTTCATTAGCGCAACTATTGTGCTGGGTGCAAGTCATCTGGAAAGAGATTTTCTACTACCTTCGCATTTTTTTGATAAGAGCCGCTTTGGGGATAAGGGTGTTATTGATGCAGTTAAAATTGAAACCTACAGAAGAAGAAAAAGATAAAAAAAAGCCAGGACGACTGAATCCGTCCAGAATCCGAGATCACTTGGCAAATGAGCGTACCTATCTCGCTTGGATGCGCACAGGGATCGCTCTTTTAGGTTTTGGTGTTGTTATTGTACGTTTGCGTGCCTTCCATGTACCTTTAGTACCCCGTCCTGGCAACGGCTGGAAGTTAGGTTTAGTCTTCTCGCTGGTGGGTTTAATCACGGTGTGGCTCTCAACAGTACATTATTTTGCTGTGCGTCGTGATATCGAAGAAGATACTTACGAACCAACAGACCGTTGGGTGTTGCTGTTCAGTCTTGCTGTGATGATTCTCGGAACTGGGGTAATCTATTTTGTTTTTACAACTTCCTTAGATCCAATGAGTCCACTTATCCCTGAGTAATAAGATTTTTAAAATCGCACCTTATACACCTCGAATAATTCCCCTGATTTATGCGTTACGACTTTAGCACCAGCGGCCTTAATCGTTTTTTCCCACTTAGCCAAAGGCTCTAAAAACACCTCAGCACCCAAATAGGTTTCCAGAACTGCCCAATCTTCTGCTAAGGGCTGTTCTGGGTTGAGGATATCAAACACAAAATGTCCACCTGGTTTTAACACCCGCTTCACCTCTGCTAGTACAGCATCCCAATATTCAAGGGGAAAATAGCAGCTGAATCCGGTGGCGATCGCTAAATCAAATTGCTCTGATGGATAGTTTAACTGATGAGCTGCTCCCAACTCAACACCTTTGAACAGCTTAGAATTCAACTGTGGCCCACGAGAATTAAGGGTATCGCGCGCCACATTACTGATTTCTTGCCCATAAAATAACGCTTGCCAATCCCGCCAAGGATAGATTAAAAAGCTGATCCCACAGCCAATATCTATACAGTGCTGGTTTTTTTGAGGTTTAGCAATTTCCCAGAAAGGGGAAGCAATTCTCCCTGAGAAACTTCCAGAAATCCACTCACGGAATATCGGCATCGCTTGTACTTCTGCTGGGAGTTCAAAGGTTTCACGTTGATATTCGCGGTTAAAGCGATAGGCTATTTGGGCTAATCTTTCGTCCCAGTTGCTTGATTTGGGTGAACTAAAGAGATTTTGAAACTGAGAATCGGACTTTTTAGACATTTAGGTTTTTACTACTCTTTCTAAGAATTGTAGTCAAATTCGCCAAGCGATCGCCTACGGCGGCTGGGTACGCCATCGCACCCCCATCCAATCTCCTGCTAAAGTTTGTCCTAAGTCATGGGTACTAATGACCAATGACCAATGACCAATGACCAATGACCAATGACCAATAACTAATGACTAATGACTACTCAACTTTTTCATACCAGATACCTACTTTCTCAAAAGCACCATAAGCAAGCTTCAGAAAATTCACTATTCTCTGTTTTCCAATTATCCCAAATTCTTTATATTCTCTAGCCTCTGCAAAAGTCAGGCGATTTTGGTCAATTATGTTTCTTTCTCTGTATGCTAACTTCGGAAAATCTATAACTTTTATCTGATATTTATTTACTATGTTCTGATAGTTGGAGTCTGACTCTAGATGCTCCCAATCATCACACAGCCCTAAATTCCTCACCAGAATATGAGGGATTTTGTCACCGTAGGTATTCACTGACTGAGCAAACAGGTTGATGCTGTCGTATCCTCCTGTAGATACAAACCATTTGCAAAACATCACTCCCTGCGAACTTCCTAGTTCAAGTAATTGATTAGATTCAATCCACCCTTGTACTGCTCTATGCGATTGTGCAGCTAAATTCACAATTACTGGCTTCTCTATCGCCCACTCAAATATTCTATCTGCCTTATTTGCCTGTCGTTCATTCTCACTAAACACAGCATATTTACATATCTCCTTATATACCCCTGCTACATCTGGATTCGATCTATCTGTCTCCACTGGTATAAATGGGATTCTCTTATCCAAACAATACTGAATCATTGTCCTGGCAAAGAGAGATTTTCCTACCCCGCCTTTTTCACCATCCACAAAATGAATCGTCGGCATTACAGCCACCTCTAATAGTTATTAAAGTCTGATATATCTTTCCCAAACTAAGAACTTTTTGGCCATTGCCCCCAAATATTTTGGTGGTTTTATGAGAAAGTATAACCGTGATTTGGATATATTCCAACAGTCTCATTTTACACAGGCGAAGTCCGTCTGCGCGGACTAAGACAAAACAAGGGGCTTAAGCCCCTTGTTATAACCTGCGGAAGCAGGTTTTGTTTAGACGTGGTTTCTAACCATCTTTTCGCCGCGATATTAGCCTAAATCGAAAAGCAAGATTTCGCCGCCGATGTTGGTGCTAATTTCTAGCTGTTCTTCACCGTTGATTTGTACACCATCACCGGCTCTGAGTTCTTCACCATTTAAGTTAACTATGCCTTGCGCTATTTGTAACCAGGCATAGCGACCAGGTTTGACTTGATAGTTAACAACATCACCTGACTCTAAAACAGATGTGTATAAATCAACATCTTGGTGAATTGTCACAGCACCATCGCGCCCATCTTTAGCAGCAATTAAGCGTAATTTGCCGCGCTTTTCTTCGAGAGGAAAAGATTTTTGTTCATATCTTGGCGTTATTCCTTCTCGATCGGGAAGAATCCAGATTTGTAGTAAGTGTAGTGGTTCAGTTGGTGAGGGATTAAATTCACTGTGGCTGATTCCAGTTCCAGCACTCATAATCTGGGCATCACCAGGGCGAATCACTGAGCCAGTACCCAAGCTGTCTTTATGCTCTACAGCACCTTCTAAGACGTATGTGAGGATTTCCATGTCACGATGGCTGTGGGTAGGGAATCCAGCACCAGGGGCAATGCGATCGTCGTTAATTACCCGCAGAGAGCGAAATCCCATACGGTTGGGATCGTAAAAACTACCGAAGGAAAATGTGTGATAACTATCGAGCCAGCCCATTTTCGCGTGACCACGGGCATTGCGATCGTGAATTAAGTGGGTAATTGTATTTTGAGACATAAATTTACCTCGTTGTTAATTGTTTTTAGAAGAATTTAGAATTCAAAGTTTAGACTTCTGATTGATTAGACCTAATTTGTAACTATTTAAATAGTAAAGTATATACACATAAAATGAAAAGTACGCACTTAAAAGTGGCGTACTTACCAAAAAGATACTGTGAAATTTGACAGATGTTTTTAATTGAATAAAATACAATCTTGGAAAACTAAATTACTACAATTTAAATTTTTGCACAACAAGATTAGCTGCTAGGGCGTGTTATATACTTCTCAAAAATCCGATCGAGGTAACGTGAATTCCACGACTTATATAATGTCTGTCTAATTCGCTGAATAAATGCCCTCACCCTAAATCCCTCTCCCTGTGGGAGAGGGACTTTGAATTTAGCTCCCCTTCTCCCAATATTGGGAGAAGGGGTTGAGGATGAGGGCGAATTTTGCATTTGTGCAAGAGTTCTAATAACCTTTGCCTAGTTTTACAACGTAAAAGTGCCCCTTTCCGAGTCGGAGAGGGACACTTTTGAACTTTAGTTCTAGGTAGAGAATTTTGTAGAACTCACATTAAGATACCGTTATCATAGGGTTCGTTAAACTTTAGTCTAATGCACCCTATTAATGAATTAAGTGTCTCTCAAAAGTGCTTACTTTACACCAGCAGGTATCTTTTGAGTTTTAGTAGTAGCCGCTTTGCCATTCTCTGCTTTAATTTCTGCTACTTGCAGATGAGCTTCTAAGAACCAGAGTCGTTTGTCAATGGTGCGGGAAATTTCGGTGTAAAGGTCAGCAGTATCGAGGTCGCCTAATTCATCAGTTTTATCGATCGCGTCTCGGAGATGTTTAGCATAAAATGCGTAACGATCTGACAAGGCTGTTACATGGTCTTTACCATCCAAAATATCTAAGGGATATTCTGGCAGGATCGAATTACTAGCTGCGGCGCGGGCTGTTCCAAAAGCGTATCCGCCTAAAGCTGTAACGCGTTCAGCTACCATATCGATGTATCCTTCCAATTCCCCAGCAAGTTCATCAAATAATAGGTGTAGCTGGTAGAAGTCAGTTCCTTTTACATTCCAGTGCGCTTGCTTTGCTTGGGTTTTTAGATCCGAAGTAGCTGCCAAGGTTTGGTTGAGAAGTACCACGATTTGTACTCGCGCTTCGGCGGGAATATCAATGCGGGTAGGGTACAGACGTGATGTAATGGTGTTGTCGCTCATAGTTCTACGTTAATGCCTTCTGCATCTAACTTTACAGATTTTGGTTGCCTGTGCGAAACTCTCTGACGACAGATTATATTAATGGCTGAATGTGTTACTGTATATGACTATTAGTCAGATACGATGGTTATCTATGGTATTGAATGTACCACCGAAAAGGCGATCGCGAATTACGTCATTGTGCAAAAAGTCATGGGGAAAACCCAGTTCAATTTGACTCACTTCATCTAATCGTTGCAGATGTTCTGGTGAGAGGCTGACTTCTATTGAAGCTAAGTTATCTTGAAACTGCGTTAATTTACGTGCCCCAACGATCGGAATAATCACACCACTTTGAGCGCGTAACCAAGCTAATGCTACCTGTGAAGGTGTATGGTCAATTTCTGCCGCAACTTGACTAACAACTTGAGCGATCGCTAAATTCTTCTCAGAAATCCCTCCGCCCAAAGTTTCGAGTCGTCCTTGTTCAGCGCCTCCTTGAGGAGACCGATTATACTTGCCTGTCAACACACCACCACCCAAGGGCGACCACGGTGTTACTGCTAAATCGAAGGCTTTAGCCAGCGGTAGCAAATCTCGTTCTGGTGTTCGCTGAATCAAACTATACTCAATTTGGAGGGCGACAAACTGCGTCCATCCTTGATAATGGGCGATGGTATTTGCTTGGGAAACGATCCAAGCGGGTGTGTCAGAAATGCCGATGTAAAGTACTTTACCTTGACGCACTACATCATCAAGCGATCGCAAAACTTCTTCAATCGGTGTTGTGAAATCCCAAGCGTGCAACCAGAATAAATCAATGTAATCGGTATTCAGCCGTTTCAGACTACCTTCCAAAGATTGAATTAAATTCTTGCGATGGTTTCCACTGGCGTTAGGATCGCCCTTTTTCTCATTCATCCGCAAGGGAAAGGAATATTTTGTCGCAACTACAAAACGTTCGCGTTCTTTAGCAATCAACTCGCCGACAATTTTTTCACTGCTACCATCGGTATAACCGTTGGCGGTATCAATGAAATTTCCCCCTGCTTCTGCATAGCTATCAAAAATTTTACGACTTTCGTCAACAGATGCACCCCAACCCCAATCTTCACCAAAGGTCATGGTTCCCAAGGAGAGTTCAGAGACTCTTAACCCGCTTTTGCCCAAGAGTTTGTATCTCATGAATATTTTCTCATTAATGAAAAAACTAAGCAAATACCATTCCAAAGGCATGATAACTGGAAACTGGGAGCGATGTTTGACTTAATGCATCGACCTGCAATGTTAATACATAGACCTGCAATGCCAATGCATCGACTTGCTATGTTAATACATCGACCTGTTATGTTAATGCATCGACCTGTTATGTTAATGCATCGACCTGTTATGTTAATGCATCGACCTATTATGTTAATGCATCGACCTATTATGTTAATGCATCGACCTGTTATAGCAATCCTATTTGAGTTGTGAAAAATATAGATTAGGAAACGAACCGCCAAGGACGCCAAGGATACAAAGGAAAGAAAAAAGAAAGAGAGATAGATATAATTTTCACGAATGATTTAGGACTGCTATAAGTTTATCGGCAATCCCAAACAACCAACCTTTACCGTTTGTCAATTAGTTAACGGTGTGTACCAGCAACAACAATATCGCTTAGGAGATACTATTTCTTCTGATGTCTTGCCAAATTTACAACTTAAGCTAGACGACATTATGCATATTTGAACTGGGGATTGGGGGCTGGGGATGATTCGGTGAGGTAAAAGCGATCGCTACAGTTTTCTAAGCTAGAATACCAAAGCTGTGTTTAGACACATCTAACTTATCATTGCCAAAGAGCCATTATTTTTATGAATTACTACGTAATCTACGACGGGAATTGTAATCTCTGCGTTAGCCTGGTGCAATTGCTAGAAACCTTAGACCAAGGAAAGTTATTTCGCTATAGTCCCATGCAAGATGAGCAGACACTTTTACAGTGGGGAATTTCAGCCCAAGATTGCGAACAGGGAGTGATTTTAATTGATGGTAATGAACCTCAGAGACGCTGGCAAGGCAGTAATGCAGCAGAAGAAATTGGGCGGTTATTGCCAGCAGGAAGTATATTTGTAGACGCTTATCGAGCATTACCGGGGATGAAATGGGCAGGCGATCGCTTTTACGAACAAATCCGCGATAACCGCTATGCACTCTTTGGTAAACGTTCTAATACATATCAATCATCGTACTGTCTTGATGGTAGCTGCAAGCCGTAGGTAGTAAAGGTGAAGGTATTCCCAGTCTGAGGCAGGAAGCAGAGGGCAGGGGGAGCAGGGAGCAGGGGGCAGGGGGATGAAGGGAAACCCCATAAATAAATGTATTGGCTCTGAGACAAATACGCATTATTTATCGTCGCACTTTTCGCTCAAAATAAATATTTTTTCCTTGAGCATAAATACATTTATTAGCTCATAACCCTAGAGTGCGGGGGAATTCCAGCATCTTTCTCCCCCTGCCCCCTGCCCCCTGCTCCCCTGCCTCTTTGGTCATTAGACAGAATTTTTTCTGGTAAAAAATCCGCCTCCAGATGCTAGCAAAAAGTCTGCTAGACCAACCATTATGCTATCTGGCGTGTTTGTAAACATTGTGCAATCAATGACATTTGCGATCGCCACCGGAAAGGGCGGGTACGCCATCGCGCCGCAATTTGGCACAACAAACTGAACTGACGGGAGGATACTGCGTGAAAATTGGTGCTCAATACTTGGGTAACGGAGAGTGTGAATTTACAGTTTGGTCTCCGCTATTAGATAGCGTCACGGTAAAAATTTTGACGCCAGAACAGCAGTTAATTCCCCTCAAGCCTCAATCTGAGGGATACTGGCACACGAAAGTCAACGATGTATATCCGGGTACGCTTTATCGGTATGTCTTGAATGGCCAAGACAACTTTGCCGATCCGGCATCGCAGTATCAACCGGAAGGGGTGCATGGGCCGTCGCAAATTGTCGATCAACATTTTGAGTGGACTGATGAAGGGTGGACTGGGATTCCTGTAGAGTCGATGATTTTCTATGAAGTTCACGTTGGGACATTCACCCCAGAAGGAAGTTTCACCGCGATCATTCCCCGTTTACCAGAACTGAGGGAACTGGGAATTAACGCCATTGAAATCATGCCCATCTCCCAGTTTCCGGGAGACACTCATGTTGAGGCAACTCTTGCATATCGCAACTGGGGCTATGATGGCGTTTATCCTTATGCTGTCCAAAATTCCTACGGTAGTCCAGCCGAACTCAAGCAACTGGTAAATGCTTGCCATCAAAATAATATCGCCGTTGTGCTGGATGTGGTGTATAACCACTTTGGGCCAGAAGGCAACTATATGAGTCAGTTCGCGCCCTATTTTACTAAAACCTATAAAACGCCGTGGGGCGAAGCACTGAATTTCGACGATGCCCATAGTCAGGGTGTGCGAAATTATTTTATCGAAAATGCGCTTTACTGGTTGGGTGAATTCCACATTGATGCATTGCGCCTGGATGCCATTCAAGCAATTTACGACTTGGGGGCGAAGCATTTTTTATGGGAATTGGCGGAAGCAGTTCATCATTTTTCACAACAAGGGCAAAAATGGAAACGCCATCTAATTGCTGAAAGTGACTTGAATAATCCGCAAATAATTCGTCCGGCCGAATTGGGTGGATATGGTCTTGATGCTCAGTGGAGTGATGATTTTCACCATTCATTGCACACACTGTTGACAGGCGATCGCCAAGGATATTATCAAGATTTTGGGCAGTTGGCTGATTTAGCAAAAGCTTATAGTGATACTTTTGTCTACGATTGGAAGTACTCGCCCGATCGCAAACGGTTTCATGGCGTATCTTGCCGCGATCGCCCTCTGTCACAGTTTACAGTCTGCATTCAGAATCACGATCAAATCGGCAATCAAATGAAAGGAGAACGCCTCACCCAGCGGATCTCTTTTGAGGGATTAAAGTTAGCTGCTGGGGCTGTGTTGTTGTCACCTAACTTACCCTTATTATTCATGGGAGAAGAATACGGCGAAACTGCACCCTTCATTTACTTTGTCAGTCACTCCGATCCCGATTTAATTCAAGCAGTTCGAGCCGGACGCAAACAAGAATTTGAAGCATTTCACTATGCAGACGATCCCCCAGATCCCGAATCGGCAGAAACTTTCCTCAAGTCTAAACTTAATTGGGAATTACGCAATCAAGGAAAGCACAAAATTCTGTGGGATTGGTATCGTCAGTTAATTAATTTACGCAAGACGCATCCAGCACTTCTCAACCAAGACCGCAATTTCATCGAAGCGACTAGCGATGAAGATAAGAAGTTGGTCATCGTGCGCCGTTGGTGCGAATCAAGTGAACTAATATTTGTGATGAATTTCAATTCGTCTCCAGTGACAGTGACTCTGCCGTTTAAGCATAATGCTAATAAGTTGTTGGACTCTGCTGATACCTCATGGTCTGGGCATGGTTCTGAAGCTGCTGAACATTTGTCTGTGGGCCAAGAAGTGAAATTGCAACCTACTAGTTTAGTACTCTATGAAAAAGGATAAGGGAGAGAGTTAGAACTTAAAGTTTCAGCCTCATAACTTCAAGTTTCAAGCAAAAAGGCTCAACTTTCGAGCTAAAAGGCTTAATGTTTGAGCTAAAAGGCTTAATGTTTGAGCTAAAAGCCTTAAGGTTCAAGCTAAAAGCCTTAAGGTTCGAGCTAAAAGGCTTAATGTTTGAGCTAAAAGCCTTAAGGTTCAAGCTAAAAGCCTTAAGGTTCGAGCTAAAAGGCTTAATGTTTGAGCTAAAAGCCTTAAGGTTCAAGCTAAAAGCCTTAAGGTTCGAGCTAAAAGGCTCAACGTTCAAGCTAACAGGTTGTTTGAAAAGTGGTTGGCTGTGATTTTAGGTACTTATTGATCCCCCCTTAAAATTTACCCCACCCTAACCCTCCCCTTGTAAAGGGGAGGGAACTATATTTTTTGTTTCCCCCCTTTATAAGGGGGGAATAAGGGGGGTAATACACTTTTGCTACCGTGAAGAGGACTTTTCAAACATCCTATAAAAGGCTCAACGTTCAAGCTCAAAACCTCAAACTCCCCCATTTCCCTCATTCCCTTTACTCTCCACTCAAAAAAAATATGCGAATTCCCACCGCCACTTATCGAATTCAGTTTACACCTCAGTTTGGCTTTGACAACGCCAAAGCGATCGCAGCCTATCTAGCAGATTTAGGTATTTCTGATTTATACGCCTCCCCCATTTTCAAAGCACGATCCGGGAGTACACACGGCTACGATATAGTAGATGCCACTCAACTTAACCCAGAATTGGGAACTAATGAATCCTTTGATGCATTAGTTGATGAAATCCAATCCCTTGGTATGGGCTGGTTACAAGATATTGTGCCCAACCACATGGCTTATAGCAGCGAAAACGATTACTTGATGGACGTATTGGAACACGGCCCAGATTCCAGCTATACCGACTACTTTGACCTTTCTTGGAATGCTCCCTTTGGCGATCGCCAAGAGCGAATTCTCGCGCCACTACTGGGAGATTTCTATGGTGCATCCCTGGAAAACGGACATATTCAACTGCAATACGAAGAAAACGGTTTAACCGTCAACTATTACAGCTTGAAATTGCCGTTGCGGTTAGAATCTTACACAAAATTTATCACCTATAATTTAGGGAAACTCACGCGTACACTGGGACGCAATCATCCCGATTTTATTAAACTATTGGGAATTCTCTACATTCTCAAAAGTGTGCCTTCAGAAGTTGCAGGAAAACAGCGACAAGACCAAATCGCATTTATTAAAGGATTACTTTGGGAACTCTATAATACAAACGATGCTATCCGCGAGTTCATTGACGAAAATATCGAAACTTTTAACGGAGAACCCGGTAATTCAGAAAGCTTTAACCTCCTAGATGAATTACTGAACGACCAGTTTTACCGCCTCGCCTTCTGGAAGGTTGGCGCAGAGGAAATGAATTACCGTCGTTTCTTTACTGTCAATGAACTGATTTCCGTTAAAGTTGAAGAACTGCGGGTTTTTAATAATACCCATAGCTTAATTCAAAAGCTGGTTGAGGAAGGCAAATTTACAGGTTTACGCATCGATCATATTGATGGACTTTATAACCCAATCCAGTATCTCGAAAGGCTGCGGGAAAAGACAGGAGATGTTTATATCACCGTCGAGAAGATTTTAGAACTCACCGAAGAACTGCCAGAAAACTGGAAAATTCAAGGTACGTCTGGATATGACTTTTTAAATTATGTAAATGGGGTATTTTGTCAAACAGAAAATGAATTATCCTTTGATAAAATTTACCAAAACTTTATCAGTTCCAGAGTAGATTATGCATCGGTAGTAAAAGATAAAAAGCACCTGATTTTGGAAAAGAATTTAGCAGGTGATATTGACAATCTGGCTCTTTTGTTAAAGAACGTTTCCAGCAAATATCGCTATGGCAATGATTTTACATTGAATGGATTAAAAAGAGCGATCGCCGAAGTTTTGACACTGTTCCCAATTTACCGCACCTACATTACCCCCGATGGAATTGGAGATAGCGATCGCGCTACGATTCAAGAAGTAATTCGCCAAGCCAAAGAACAAGCGCCCCTATTGCAAAACGAACTGACCTTTATTGAAAAGTTAATGCTGTTAGAGTTTGATAATTCTCTGACTCAAACAGAACGCGAACAGTGGATATATTTTGTCTTACGGATGCAGCAATACAGCGGTCCGCTAATGGCAAAAGGCGTAGAAGACACCACATTATATGTTTACAATCGGTTGCTGTCGCTGAATGAAGTCGGGGGAAATCCTGGTCATTTTGGCATCAACTTAGCCAAATTTCATGCATTTAACAAACAGCATCAAGAAACCTGGCCTCACACAATGAACACCACAGCTACCCACGACACCAAACGCGGCGAAGATGTGCGGGCCAGATTGAATGTCCTCTCAGAAATCCCCGATGAATGGGATCAGCAGGTAAATACCTGGAGTGCGATTAATCGGGGACATCGTAGCGATCGCCACGGCTTCGCTATACCCGATCGCAACGATGAGTATTTTCTCTATCAAACCCTAGTAGGGGCGTTTCCTTTTGCCGAACAAGACCATGCATCCTTCGTGGAACGAGTAAAGGACTATATAATAAAGGCAATACGAGAAGCGAAGGTGCATACAGCCTGGTTACGACCTGATAGCGAGTATGAGGAAGCTTGTACCTCCTTTATTGAGAAAGTACTAAATCCTGCTATCTCTGGCGAATTTCTAGAAGCCTTTCGTCCCTTTCAAGCGCGAATTGCAGAGTATGGTATCTTCAATTCCCTTTCCCAAACTCTACTGAAGATTACCGCACCCGGCGTACCCGACTTATACCAGGGAACGGAACTTTGGGAACTGAGTCTAGTCGATCCAGATAATCGCCGTCCCGTGGATTTTGAACAGCGACGTACTTACTTAAGCGCCATCCGCGAACAGGTAAAAACAGACATTCTCGGATTAATTCAGGAGTTACTAAACGACAAAACAGACGGCAGAATCAAACTGTTTTTAACGGCTCAATTACTCCAAGCCAGAACAAACTATGTCTCATTATTCCAGGATGGCGACTATGTACCGTTAGAAGTTCAAGGAACCTACGCCAATCACATTATCGCCTTTGCACGGCGCGAGGGGAATCAAACAGCGATCGCGATCGCACCTCGCTTTTTAACCAGCCTCATCCAGCCAGGAGAAAACCCCAACGGCTTGTCAGTATGGCAAGATACACGCCTGCTACTACCCCCTGAAACTCCCCTCACCTGGAAAAACGTCATCACTCAAGAACCCTTACAGGCAACAGAAACATTATCTATCGGATCTGCCTTCGCCCATTTTCCAGTCGCTCTATTAGTTAGTAGCGCCGAGTAAAAAGATAAATCTATCTCACGCAGAGAAATGCCGTCAAATCTCTGCGTATCTCTGCGATTCCCTTCTCTTCGAGACGCTTTGCGAATGTGTTCCTCTGCCTTAAAAAAAATTCTTCCAACCTCCTCACACCCCGTCAAATTGAATTATGATCACTCCCCCAGCACTTACCACCACCCGGATTGACAGCGTGCGGGCCCATATCAAAAAAACCTGGAAAACCTTAACGCGATCGCACGAACACTTATTACAATCTGCCAAAGATACCAAACTAGACCACAAACCAGGCACTCCCTGGATCGTCTACATTTCCCCCTTAGAAGATTGTCCCAACATTCAGACAGTGTTAGAGCGATCGCTATCTTCCAAAGATATGCAACAGCTAGAAATTCGCACTTTGCCCGCAGAAGTCGAAGCGATTAAACAGCATGGGTTACTATACCTACCAGGCCCTTACGTCGTACCAGGTGGTCGATTTAACGAAATGTATGGCTGGGACAGCTACTTTATATTACTAGGACTTTTGCACGATGAAGAATGGGAGCTAGCGCAAAGCCAGGTTGACCAATTATTGTACCAAGTGCAACATTACGGCACGATCCTCAACGCCAACCGGACTTATATGCTGTCGCGATCGCAACCTCCCGTCCTCAGCATGATGGTTTTGGCACTATTCCAGCACACCCAGGATGAAGAGTGGTTGAGATCAACCGTACCACTGCTAGAGCAATTTTACTATTACTGGGTAGTACCGCCCCATTTGAATCCCGGAACCGGCTTATCCAGATTTTATGCCTTTGGCGAAGGCCCCGCGCCAGAAGTTGTGTTCTCCGAGCGAGATGAGGAGGGAAAAAGCCACTATGATCGCGTCAAGGAATATTACCAAACCTTTGAGATTGACGATTACGACGTTAATCTTTACTACGATCGGGAAGATGACAAACTGACCCATCTATTTTACAAGGCCGATCGCACCATGCGCGAGTCCGGTTTTGATATCACCAACCGATTTGGCCCCTTCAGTGCTGATATCCTCCACTATGCTCCTGTGTGCCTCAACAGTTTGCTATATCAGGTAGAACAAGACTTAGCGCAAATTAACGCTATTTTGGGAAACGAAGAACTAGAAAAACAATGGCGCGATCGCGGTGCATATCGGCGCGATCGGATCGATCAATTTCTCTGGAATGAAGAACGAGGACTCTATTGCGACTATCACTTCCAGAGTGGAAAACGCCGTTGCTACGAATTTGCTACCACATTCTATCCCCTGTGGCTAGGAATTTCTTCTCAAGCCCAAGCGCAGCGCGTCGTGGAAAATCTCTCTTTGTTTGAAGCCCCAGGCGGAATTCTTACCAGTACTCATATCACCGGAAACCAATGGGATGCTCCCTTCGGTTGGGCACCATTGACGTTCATTGCTGTCCAAGGACTTCACCGTTATGGGTTTCATACAGAAGGCGATCGCATTGCCAACAAATTTCTGGCTATGGTAATTAAAGAATTCGAGCGTCACAATACCCTAGTTGAGAAATATGATGTTGAACGCTGTTCTGCCAACGTTTCCGATGAAATCTCCTTTGGATATAGTTCTAACGAAGTTGGCTTCGGCTGGACAAATGGAGTCATTCTGGAACTCTTAGCAGGCGGTGGGAAAAAAGTTTAAATAAAAAGGCGTGAGTTTTTCCTCATGCCTTTATTTTATTTATTACACTTGACTCTATGAGCATCTCGCCCAATCGACTTAAAGAACTCCAAAATATCCCTGATACAGCGATTGATACTTCAGATATTCCTGAATTAGATCGGCAATTGTGGGATACAGCCAAAATGGTAAAAGCTGTTAGCCAAGAAGCTACATTAATTAAACTAGATCGAGATATTTTGGATTAGGTTTAAAAGCAAAGGAAAAGGCTACGAATCTCTAATTAACTCCGCTCTTTGCTCTTATATTGAGCATAATTCATCGCTATAACGCCTTACCTTATTGGCTCGTACCTTGAGGAATAATCACAATGGTTCAATCAGCCCCAAAAATTCTAACCGTTGATGAATTTATTAGCCAGTACGCTGAGTGCGATCGCTATGAACTAATTGATGGTGAATTAATTGAGATGGAACCAACCGACCCACACGAGCAAGTATCTGCATTGATTGGGCGAAAACTGAATGTAGAAATTGATCGTCAGGATCTAAGCTATTTTATTCCCCATCGCTGTCTAATCAAACTCTTAGGAACAGAAACAGCTTTTCGTCCCGATGTAATTGTGTTAGACCAAACTCAATTGATTAATGAACCGTTGTGGAAACAAGAGCCTGTAATTACATCTGGAAACTCAATAAAACTGATTGCTGAAATTGTTAGCACAAACTGGCAGAATGATTACGCCCGGAAAGCTGAAGACTATGCCCTGTTAGGAGTTCTTGAATATTGGATTGTTGATTATTTAGGTATTGGTGGCAGAGAATATATTGGCAAACCTAAACAGCCAACGGTGACAATTTGCAACCTAATAGAGGATGAGTATCAAAAACAGTTTTTTCAAAACAACGATCGACTTATCTCCTTAATCTTTCCTAACTTGCAATTAACGGCACAACAAATATTTTCGGCTGGACAATCTGTTGCCAAGTAGTTTATATAAATCGCAACGCAACTATAGCAATTCTATTTGATTGCCCCTCCACCGAGAAAATCAGATCCCCAACTTCTTGAAGAAGTCGGGGATCTTTTTGTTCATAAATGTTTTTCACATGCCGTATCAGCACCTACTATATCAGCACCTAATTATTATCATCTTTACGCTTATCGTAAGGTTCACCTATAAAAGGTTGTACGCCTGTAGCAGGATAAGCGTCATCATTAGGCCCAAAAATCCGCATTGCGGCTTCAGAAATATACTTGGTTATGTTCGCAATGATGTTGGAAATAGCCATAATATTGGACTCCTTATTTTCGAGTCGCTTTAATTGTGCTAGCTATACTGTAATACTGATATTCAAGCCTTGCTCTTATTCTCAATATATTGAGACTATATGCAATGTTTATTCAGATAACTTTGCAATACTTTAGCTTGTCAAAAAGTCAAACTCTTCTCTTCGATTCTAATTGTAACATAGTTGTTTCTTTCAACCTATTTGGGAAAATAGCGAAGCAAAACAAACTTTCTCTGACAGGATATTATTTTCCTTGATTAGCCACCCGCTCTAATTAACATTATTGCGCGCCATCACTATTAAAAAATATTAAGTATTTGATGAAGTTAGTATTAAGCTACCGATAAATCTACTGTTCTACAGCAATCTCAGGCAATATACTTGCAGGGAGTTGACATTATTTATGGTAAATATTACCATAAATAAAAGAAGCATCTTGTAAGGAAGCTCTTGCATGACAACTTTGCCAGATTTGGACTATGTATATAAACAGCAAAGCCAGCAGAACCAGGAACTAAACCTTTCTGCCGATGACTACAGCTTGCTGACCGACCTTTACCAGTTAACAATGGCAGCTTGTTACACAGGCGAAGGTATAGAACAACGACGGGCAAGCTTTGAATTGTCTGTCAGACGATTGCCAGAGGGTTTTGGTTATTTGATTGCAATGGGGCTGACGCAGGCATTAGAATATTTAGCCAAAATCCGCTTTAGTTCCGCGCAAATTGCGGCATTACAGGCAACGGGAATTTTCGCTCACGCAAGCGATCGCTTTTGGTCACTTTTAGCTGAGGGAAAGTTTACGGGTGATGTTTGGGCAGTACCGGAAGGGACGGCTGTGTTTGCCAATCAACCACTGTTGCGGGTGGAAGCACCCCTTTGGCAAGCGCAACTAGTGGAAACTTACCTTTTAAATACGATTAATTACCAGACTTTGATTGCCACAAAAGCAGCCCGGTTGCGGGATGTAGCAGGGGAATCAGCAACACTTTTAGAATTTGGGACAAGACGAGCATTTAGTCCCCAAGGGTCTTTATGGGCGGCGCGGGCGGCGTTAGCGGGTGGGTTAGATTCCACTTCCAATGTGTTAGCAGCGCTACAACTGGGAGAAAAGCCAAGTGGTACGATGGCACACGCCTTGGTGATGGCATTGTCAGCAATAGAAGGCACTGAAGAACAAGCTTTTAGTGCATTTCATCGATATTTTCCGGGTGCGCCATTGCTGATTGATACTTACGATACCATTGCTGCTGCCCAGCGCTTGGCGGAAAAAGTAAATTCCGGGGAAATGCAATTAACAGGAGTGAGATTGGATTCAGGAGATTTAGTTACCTTATCAAAACAGGTGCGATCGCTCCTTCCCGGTGTGCCAATTTTTGCCAGTGGTGATTTGGATGAGTGGGAAATTGCCAGATTAAAAGCTGCTGGGGCCGAGATTGATGGTTACGGATTGGGAACACGACTAGTTACAGGTTCGCCCGTAAATGGAGTTTATAAACTTGTAGACATTGATGGTATCCCAGTGATGAAGCAGTCTAGTGGTAAAGTTACTTATCCAGGGCGCAAGCAGATTTTTCGCTCGTTTACGGGAGGTAAGGTAAAAGCAGACAGGTTGGGACTTTTAGGTGAAAGTTCTGTGGAAGAAGAACCTTTGTTGCAGTTGGTAGTGCAAGAAGGTAAACGGGTGCAGGCGTTGGAGTCGTTGGCAACAATTCGTCAGCGTACCGCCGCCTCTGTTGCTAGTTTGCCACAGGATACACGGCGCTTGGATTATCCGGTGGCTGTAGAAGTGGAAATTTCTGAGGGGTTACGGGTGTTGACTGAAGAAACTAAGAAACGAACCGCCAAGGACGCCAAGGACGCAAAGTAAGATGATGAGAGTTGCTTTGTTTGGTACTAGCGCTGATCCACCAACTGCGGGACATCAAAAAATTCTGAGTTGGTTGTCTGAGCGTTATGATTGGGTTGCGGTTTGGGCGGCGGATAATCCGTTTAAGTCTCATCAAACACCCTTAGAACATCGGGCGGCAATGTTGCGACTGTTGATTGCGGATATAGACGCGCCACGGCACAATATTGCTTTGGAACAAGAATTGAGTAGCTTCCGAACGCTGGAAACAGTGGAAAAAGCGAAGCTTATTTGGGGTGAAGACGCTGAATTAACGATGATCATTGGTTCAGATTTACTGAGTCAGCTACCACGTTGGTATCGCATTGAAGATTTGTTACAGCAAGTGCAACTACTGATTGTACCGCGACCCGGATATGCAATAGATGAATCTAGTTCAGAGGTAGTGCAAAAGCTGGGAGGGAAAATTGCGATCGCTAGTCTGACCGGTCTAGATGTTTCCTCAACAGCGTACCGCGAACATGGAGATCCCCAAGCCCTCACAGCCCCTGTAGTTGCCTATATTAATCGAGAGCATTTGTACGAATGCCAGGACGTTCACAAAAAAAGATACCAACTCCGTTAAACCAACAACCTTTGGCCGATTTCAAGGTTGGTGTTGATAATGTAATTTTTTCTGTAGATACTGTACAAAATCGGCTGTTAGTTCTACTCGTAATGCGACAGCAAGAACCATTTTTAAATCATTGGAGTCTTCCTGGTACTTTGGTACGTCCAGGAGAGTCTTTAGAAGATGCCGCTTATCGCATTATGGCGGAGAAAATTAAGGTCAACAATCTCTATTTAGAACAACTGTATACCTTTGGCGGGCCAAATCGCGATCCACGGGAAGCAATTGATAGTTATGGTGTGCGTTATTTATCAGTTAGTTACTTTGCCCTAGTGCGATTTGAAGAAGCCGAATTGATTGCCGATCGCATGACTGGTATCGCTTGGTATCCGGTAAAACAAGTGCCGCAATTAGCTTTTGACCATAACGAAATTCTGGCTTATGGACACAGGCGATTACGAAATAAATTAGAGTATAGCCCGGTGGCTTTTGAAGTCTTGCCAGAAATGTTCACCTTGAATGATTTATATCAGTTATACGCCACAGTTTTAGGTGATAACTTTTCCGATTATTCTAATTTTCGGGCGCGTCTACTCAAGTTAGGTTTTTTATGCGATACCGGAATTAAGGTATCACGGGGTGCTGGCCGTCCGGCTAGCTTGTATAAGTTTGACGCCGAAGCTTTTGCTCCCTTAAAAGATAAACCTTTGGTGTTTATTTAATCAATCTCGACCCCAAGTCCAGAGTTAAAAGTCTTAAGTCCAGAGTAACTTATGACTCTTGACAAATGACAAATGACCCATGACAAATGACAAATAATATGAAAATTGCGATCGCTCAAATTAATCCTACAATTGGTGATTTGCTTTTAAATGCCCAAAAAATCCTGGAGGCGGCACAACGCGCAGCATCTAGCGGTGCGCGTTTGTTGTTGACACCAGAACTTTCTTTGTGTGGCTATCCACCAAGAGATTTATTACTAAATCCTAGTTTTGTGGAAGCAATGGGCATCACTTTACAAAACTTGGCTGAGGATTTACCACCAAATTTAGCTGTGTTGGTAGGAACTGTTGAACCGAACCTCAATGCACATATTAGTGGCGGTAAAACTTTATTTAACAGCATGGCTTTGTTAGAAAATGGCCAGGTTAAGCAAGTTTTTCACAAGCGACTTTTGCCTACTTACGATGTCTTTGATGAACGTCGCTATTTTGAACCAGGCTTGCAAGCTAATTATTTCACTTTAGATAATATCGATATTGGCGTAACTATTTGCGAAGATTTATGGAACGACGAGGAATTTTGGGGCAAACGTAGTTATACAGTAAATCCGATTGCTGACTTAGCAATTTTGGGTGTAGATTTGATTGTCAATTTGTCTGCTTCGCCCTACACAGTTGGCAAGCAGCAGTTTCGTGAAACTATGCTCAGGCATAGTGCAGTACGTTTTCAACAACCGATGATTTACACTAATCAGGTTGGGGGAAATGATGACCTAATTTTTGATGGGCGGAGTTTTGCCTTAAATCGTCAAGGTGAAATTATGTGTCGCGCTCGTGGTTTTGATACCGATTTAGTAGTAGTTGAATTTGACGAAGCGCAACGGGATTTTCAATTAGGTACTATAGCACCTGTTTATGAATCGGAAGATGAAGAAATCTGGCAAGCTTTGGTTTTGGGAGTGCGAGATTACGCTCGTAAGTGTCGCTTTTCTAAAGTAGTGTTGGGTTTAAGTGGCGGGATTGACTCTGCAATAGTAGCTGCGATCGCCACTGCGGCACTTGGTAAAGAAAATGTCCTCGGTGTTCTCATGCCTTCGCCTTACAGTTCGGAGCATTCCATCAGTGATGCTGTGGCATTAGCCAAAAATTTGGGAATTAACACTAATCTTTTACCAATTGGCGAGTTAATGCAAGGCTTCGATCAAACATTGGGTGATTTATTTGCGGGTACAGAGTTTGGACTGGCTGAAGAGAATATCCAATCTCGGATTCGCGGTAATTTATTAATGGCGATCGCTAACAAATTTGGCTATCTGCTTTTATCTACAGGTAACAAGTCAGAAATGGCTGTGGGTTACTGTACTCTTTACGGCGATATGAATGGCGGGTTAGCAGTGATTGCAGATGTTCCTAAAACCCGTGTGTATTCACTTTGCCATTGGTTAAATCGCAATAATGAAATCATCCCGCAAAACGTTTTGACTAAAGCACCCAGCGCCGAACTCAAACCAGGCCAAGTGGATCAAGACTCTCTACCGCCTTACGAAATTTTGGACGATATTTTGCAACGCCTGATTCACAACCACCAATCAGCAGCGCAAATTGTTGCAGCCGGTCACGATCCGGTGATTGTAGACAGAGTAATCCAAATGGTGGCGCGGGCTGAATTTAAACGGCGACAAGCACCTCCCGGCTTAAAAATCACCGATCGCGCCTTCGGAACCGGTTGGCGAATGCCAATTGCTAGTAACTGGGTTGGTGTTAAAAAAGCTTACCAGGCTAAAACTACAGCTACACCTAACCTTAGTTTGTTGTGATGGACAAGATGCACATCCGCAAATCAAGTAATTAGTTATCAAACCTCTCCCTACCTTGAACTTTTATTAAAATCTGTCCTTCTCCGATGCGAAGAGGGACAGGTTTTGCGTAGTAAAATCTTTTTTACGCCAACGCCACAAACTTTCTAACCACCTTATAGTAGTTGTAAAAATATAAAAAGTATTTAGTCGTTATCTTCAACTTGATATGAGCGTAGTAGATTTGTTTCCAACCTTGCACAACCTATCTCGTGCAGATAAACTCAAGGTCATGCAGTTTTTAGTTCAAGAACTGGCGACTGAAGAAGCATTGTCGTTACAGCCAGGAGTCATTTATCATGTGTGGTCTCCCTATAATTCCCATGAAGCTGCTAATAAACTAGCCGCACTGTTAGAAGAAGACAGACAGGTAAACGATGCTTAATTCACAAAGATTTTCCTTTGTTAGATTGAAGCAATCATACGATCTCGATCGCTCCACCTCTGAACTCGAAGTTTGCACCTTTGAACATGAGTTGTCGAGTTAAAAGAGCGATCGCTTGACCTTCAACCCTCGAAGTTGCACCTTTAACCCTCAAAATTGCACCTTTAACCCTCGAAGTTGCGCCTTTTATCCTCGAAGTTGAGCCTTTTATCCTCAAAGTTGCACCTTTTATCCTCAAAGTTGAGCCTTTTATCCTCAAAGTTGCACCTTTTATCCTCAAAGTTGAGTCTTTTATCCTCAAAGTTGCACCTTTTATCCTCGAAGTTGCGGCTTTAACCCTCATAATTCTACTTTTGAACTTAAAGCTTGCACTTTAGAACATAAATTGTCTAGTTAAAAGGGCGTAAGTCTAGCTTGTCGGAGACATTGCTCAACCTCTGAGCTTAATCAATAGGTTATTTTTACTCATCTAAACGGTGTGCGATCGCATTCAGCAATTCTTCAAATCCTGATTTGCTGTGAATATCAGGAGTGAGCGTGTTCATATCTTTCAGCAGGTTGGTGAGTTCTGCGATCCTGCTGCGAATCTCGGTGTATTGGTCAATTTCTTCACGAAATCCCTTTAAATTAGCTGCGGAAACGCCTTTCATCTCTTCATCAAATTCTTTGATTTCTTCTTCCCAATACTTAATATATTGAAGTCTTGCAGCAGGTTTATAAATTTGGGCATCCGCTAACACAATAGGGAAAATTCGCTTAGAAAGTTCACCATTTTTAGCAATTTGCAGTAGCTCAAACATACAATTGAGAGATTTTAAATACTTGTCACTAATAACCGCGATCGCACATTTCCCGCGTCCAATCCGTTCCATGAAAGCTTTAATTAGTCCTTTGTAGCCCAAATCGCGTTTATCGCGGATGATTTTGATCCCTTTCGCCTGGAAAGTTTCATCTAGTTTATTGACAAATTGCTCACTTTCTCCACCCCAAGCATAAGAGATGAAAATTTCCTTCTCGAATTCAATTGCAGATTGACTATTCACGATCTGTTTTTGTTCTTCTTCACTATCTCGTAAACGATGCGTCAATGATTCATTTCTCTCTTGCTCCAGTTCGCTTTGCAACTGTGCAACTTGGGGATTAAATTCCGCATCTGCTTTAATGGCTTGAAACATGACATCATCAATTAACCTGCGGACATCTACCATTTCATAGCTGTTTTCGCACTCAATTTGGTAACGGCGATCGCTCAAGCGCTTATTGAGTTTGTCTAAAGAATAGGAATAAGGTATGGGCAGATTTTTACAAGTTTCGCAGTTACAAGGAACTAAAGTTTGATATTGCAAACGTTCGTAAGAGTTGTGGATTTTTTCGAGTTCATGGGTGATGACAGCCATCAGTTCTTTTTTGCGGTTTCCGGCTACACGGATTTTAATTTCGCCGTTGATGATAGTTTTCAATGATTTCTGCACGAGTTTGGTCTTTGTTGAGAACAATACCGCTTTTCCAAACGAGTTTTTGCTGTTCAATCCAAGGGTGCGTCTCGACAATAAAACGGGTGAGGATGCCTTTTGGCATGAATGTATAGGTGTAGCGCAGGATCAGGTTGTTGCGATCGTCCCAAGTATAATCAGCTTTTTCAATGGGCAGCAATTGAGGGGCAATATAGTTGGCAGGGCGACCGGGAATTTCGTAGCACAGCTTGAACCGCATCATTAATTGCAGTAGTTCGTCTCGCATCTCAGCATATTCGCCACTTTTCCAAATATCTTCCAGGTCGTTCTTAGTAAAACAACCCAACTTTTTTTTAACATTGTCATTATCCAAAACTTTGTAAACGGCAGTTGTCCCCCATTCTGGTTTGAGGATGACGTAGTGTTTAAGTGTAGAATCATCTTGAAAGTGGAGGCAAACACCGAGGTCGTGGAGATAGCTGCTCAAGCGCAGCATATCTTTACGGTCAGTTAAATTATTGAGTCGGCAAAGGCTACAGTATTCTTCAAGGCTGATGTAATTGCGGGAATAGTTCTCTAAAACTGCTCTGACTCTTACCCAGAGTTTTGGTAGAGGTGTACCAACATGGTCAAGTCTGCTGATGTAGAGCTGAATAGCGTCTTTAATCTCTACTAAACCGCGATTAGTATCCAAATTGGTTGCCAGAATTTTTTCCAAGTTGTCAAATTCTCCTCGTAACTGACCCCCATCGACTTCGCACTGACGGTCTTGTTTTTCGTTTTTAATGATGAGAACTGGACTCTTGTCGCTTAAAAGTTCAACAATCTTTAGCCACCAGTAAAAATCAGTGTTTTCTTTGCGAGTATCAGCAACTAAAGCATAGAGAGAACGCTTGCTCAGGAAAAACTGATGGGTTTGGTGGTAGATTGCCTGACCACCGAAGTCCCAAATATTGACGCGAAAATCTTTGCCATTGGGCTGTGTAAAGTGCCAGTGGATGACTTCAATACCTTTGGTTGATTCCTCATTTGGTTGCAGTTTGTAGGTTTCATCTGCAATTTTTTTGGCTAAAGAGGTTTTACCTGCTCCTCCTTCGCCAACAATCAATAATTTTGCCTCATAGAAAAGTTCAGTTTCAGCTGGGTCTTGCACCCGGAAATAGAAATCGAGAATTTCATTGACATCGCCAGGATCTTGCGATAAATCCTTTATCCCCAAAATCTCAGGTGGAATCGGAAGTGGGTTTCTGCGAAGATCCAGCTTGTTCAGGTTTGGTAGTTGTCTGATTTCCGGTGGCAAACTGCTTAGTTGATTTCTGCTGAGGTTTAGCAATTGCAAATTGGTGAGTTGAACAATTTCTGGCGGCAGATTGTTTAGTCTATTAACACTGAGGTTTAGCGATTGCAAATTGGTGAGTTGAACAATTTCTGGCGGCAGATTGTTTAGTCTATTAACACTGAGGTTTAGCGATTGCAGGTTGGTGAGTTGGACTACTTCGGGTGGCAGACTGGTCAGTTGATTTCTGCTGAGGATGAGCGATTGCAGGTTAGTGAGTTGGACTACTTCGGGTGGCAGACTGGTCAGTTGATTTCTACTGAGGATGAGCGATTGCAGGTTAGTGAGTTGGACTACTTCCGGCGGCAGAGTGGTCAGTTGATTTCTACTGAGAGAAAGCGTTTGCAGGTTGGTGAGTTTAACAATTTCCGATGGTAAACTGCTCAGTTGATTATTGCTAAGGATGAGGGTTTGGAGGTTGGTAAGTTCGACTACTTCTGGTGGCAGACTGCTCAGTTGATTACTACTGAGGATGAGCGATTGCAGGTTAGTGAGTTGGACAATTTCTGGCACTAGCGTTGTTAAGCTGTTACCTGAAAGGTCTAATGTTGTCGCGTTGTCTCTGGCAGCTTTTTCAATAATTTGCAGCAGTTCTTCGTTAGTCATTTTGGGTTTTACAGAGGCGATGCCTGACGACGATTTGCTGCTTGGACGCGCAGCAGAGAAATTGAGCTAATTAATAATGTAGCTTGTATGAAGTATTGCATTCAGGCAATGTGCGTTAGCGTAGCTCGTTGTAGATATCGCAGACTCCAGATGACATCATATTTGAGGTTAGAGTATAGTTTTAGACGACATCAATTTTTAAAATGATGTTTATACTTAGAACTCAATAAATGAAAGCAGGTGCATAATGAAACTACAAGATTTCTTGGGAAAAGATGAGAAATGGTCATTTGATGCGATCGCAGAAGATGCAGACTTAGCTCGTCAGATTCAGATATTGTTAAACGGCTTAGGTTTGCTGGAACCTCCAGCCGATGGTAAATTTGGCCCTGTTTCTGTGATAGCTCTCAAAAAATTTCAAGAATTAACAAAGACTGAAGAGAGTGGCTTTTTAGGAGCAGTCACAGCCAAAAAACTAATTGAAACCAAAATAGACGATCTTCCTAAACCCCCCTTAAAACTAGGCAATGACATCGCTAGTAAGATTGTGAAATACATGCTATCCAAAGGTTATCAGGTATTTACCAATCCCAAAGAATACAACATTGTTTATGTAGAGGGCATAGATGCAGACTGGACTCTCAACAGTGATACACCCAATCAATTTAACGATCGGCGAATTGTGATTGAAGTAGTAAATGGCGTTCCCAAAATCGTAGATCACTGGGAAGCAACTACAGAACCAGGGAGGTACTACACTTATAATCCGATGAATCCCAAAGGAGCAGCTAGGATTCAGTTTGGACAATACAAAGCTTGGGCTGTTGGTACTCACGGCACAGCCGAACCTCATGAAGCGTTAGTGCAAGTTGGAGATATAACTGTTTGTAGAGATTTCAATAAAGATTTTACACGGACTGGCGACAAACTTGATACAGGCGATAATTTTTACGTTAATCAACACTACGGCTTTGATTTCCCCCGGAATGATATTCGCCTTGCTAGCGCGGGTTGTTTAGTGGGGCGTACCCGTGAGGGACATAGAGAGTTTATGGCAATTATTAAACAAGACCGCCGTTATGTGGCTAATCGCAAATATATTTTTTACACTACCGTGATTCCTGGAGATGATTTACTGTAAACGTTTCCAGGATGAAGTAATAGTTAATTGGTAGCATTTATTGTTGTGATGCAACGTTTAGTAAGGTAGCACGACTGTGCTACCTTACTTTGTCTAACTTTGTTCTTGTGGTTGCCCTATTTGTGCCGTCAATTTCTCTTTATCCAGCCTGCGTTTTTTGGCGTAAAGTTGAATAGTGACTGCCATCAAAATAATCATGGCGAAAATTGCCCAAGCTGCGATATCTGTAGGGAGATTATTCTTAAACACAGCCAGCAACACGATCGCTACTAACATAACTGTAGGCGCTTCATTTAAAGCACGTAATTGCTGACCACTCCAGCGACATTCATCTACTGCTAATTTCTTCATCAGCCGAGCGCAGTAATGATGATAGCCAATTAAAATAGCCACAAACAGCAGTTTGATATGCAACCAACCCTCTTTTAAAATATCTGGTTCAGTGCTTACTAAACCAATGGCCATTGCGATCGTCACAAACATTCCTGGGTTAGTGATGATAGAGTAAAGGCGCTTTTCCATAATTTGATATTGATTTTTCAGTATCGTTCGTGCTGGTTCAGGTTCAACGTTCGCTTCAACGTGATAGATAAAAAGACGTACTAGGTAGAATAAACCAGCGAACCAAACTACAAATCCGACAATATGAAAAGCTTTAAACCATGAATAAGCCACGAATCATAATCTCCTTTATTTGTGGTTGCGATCCATTTTTAATGGTAATAAAAAGTAGTCAGGAGCCAGAATTCAGAATTCAGAATATTCCACCTGTTAAAGGATGGAGTTTTAACAATAAATAACATTTGAATTCTGCCACTCAATCTTCCATTTAATGAACTACAGTGATGATTTTGCATCCTCTACTAATTGATTCTGACTCCTGTTAGCGGTAGCGAAGCGTTTAGCCCATTCTGAATTCTGACTCCTGAATCCTGACATCCATTTTTATAATATCGATTTTTGCCAAAGCTATATTGTCAATGAACATCTTTACGACGTACAAAGGGTAAAAGGTCTTCCAAAATCGCCTCGTGGTAATGTTCTTGAGGATAATGTCCGACGTTATTAAGTTTTATTAATTCAGTATTTGGTACGGAATTGGCAAAGTTTTCGGCAATATCTACAGGTAGCCAAGGGTCAATCATACCCCATTGAATTAGAATTGGTTGTTGCCATTCTTTAAAGCCAGTTTGTATTTCTGTCATGGCTGAATCAAGCTGTAAATTGCGAATACTTGCTAAGAGACTTCGACCAGATGAAGAACTTTTTAAAAATGGTTTTCGATAAATATCTAAATCCTTATCTCCTATGCGATAACGGCTTCCGCCTTCTAGCGTCCGATCGACTAATAAGGGGTCTTGGGTCATGACTTCACCTGCTAAAGGTAAACCCATTTGTTTAATTTTCCAGGGTAATTTAGCATCTGTTGAAATTGGTGTATTTAAAATAGCTAAATTAGCAATTTGTTCTGGATGACGCAAAGCATATTGTAGTCCTACAGAACCTAAAAAACCTTGGACAACTAAAGAAAAATGTTCGAGTTCTAAAGCTCTAATAAATCCTTCTAAAGCTGTGATAAAAGCATCGGGAGTGTAAGCAAAATCTCGTTTTTCTGGTTTAGCAGAAAAGCCGTAACCAATCCAATCTGGAGCGATCGCTCTTGTCCCCTGATTCGCCAACGCAGGTATAATATGACGCCAACTATAACTTTGTGAAACCAAGCCGTGTAGCAACAACACAGGCGCTAAGTCACTTCTGCCGATTGGTAAAGATTCCCGATAAAACCATTCCAGTGAATCTACATTGATTTTATGTTCTGTTATTGACACGTTATTTTCCTATATTGGGGATTGGGTACTGGGGATTGGGTATTGGGGATTGGGTATTGATAAGAAGAATTCAGTCCCTAGTACTTAGTCCCAGTCTCCAGTCCCAGTCTCCAGTCCCCAGTCCCTAGTCCCCAGTCCCTAGTCCCCAGTCCCCAATCCCTAGTCCCCAAGTCCCTGAGAAATAATCATCTCACGAATCGCATAAGCTGTAGCGGGTGCTAGTAAAACGCCGTTGCGATAGTGTCCGGTAGCCAGCAGGATGTTACTAAACCCTGGCAACTTACCAATAACTGGGGCTGGACGACCTTCAGGACGGGGACGTAACCCCGACCAAGTGCGGATAATTTTTGCTGTGGCTAATTCTGGACAAAATGCGATCGCTTGTTCTCTAACAGATTCCAGCAGTTCTTGATTTGGCGGTATCTCATCGCCATTGCTAGGAAATTCCACAGTTGCGCCTATCCAATAATCTCCACCGCCCACAGGAACAATATGCACATCGTTACCCGTTATCGCTGGCTGGAAGTCGGGATTGCCTAATGGATGCCCCACACGCATTTGCAAAGCTTGCCCAAGTACGGGGCGAATATCAATTATCTGATTTAATTTTGCCGTCAGTGGTGTTGAACCTAACCCTGCTGCAACTACAAACCAATCTGCGGTTATTTTTCCTTCTGTAGTCTCAAGGCGATCGCAAAATTGGGGAGAAGAATCAAGTGGTGAGGTTTGGGCATCCAAAACAGTCACGCCAAATTTAAAAGTTACACCGTTTTGCTGGGCGGCCTCAATTAAAGCTAATGTGAGAGCAGTTGGATCGAGTTGACGATCTTGGGGAGAATAGACAGCACCAGTAACTTTTTCGCGTAGGTGCAGCCCGTCGTAGACATCGACTTGAGGACAAATATTCTGGAGTTTAGCCGTGTCCCAAATTTCTAAATTCCAGCCTTGAGAGTGGCGAACTTCTACTAGTTTTTCCCATGCTGACATCCCCTCTAGAGAGGAATCAGACAAAAGCATGAGAATTCCCTGACGATTAAAAGGAATTTTGCGACCTGTTAAAGCTTCTAATTCAGGAATCAAGGTTTCATAGCGTTGGATGCTGGTTTGTCGCATCTGCCAAGCTTTGCCCTTGATTTTTTGGCTGATTACGCCCATCAAAACACCAAGTGCAGCGCCTGTGGAAGCTTGGGCTGGTGGTTGGCGATCGCAAACTGTAATTTTCAGCCCTTTTACTAGACTCAGTTCGTAAGCGATCGCAGCCCCAACCACACCACAACCGATAATAACTACATTCATAACTTGTGTTTCAAGTGAGGAGTTAGAAGTTAGAAGTTAAAAATTCTTAATTCTTAACTCCTAACTCCTAATTCTTAACTCCTAACTCTCTTCTGTTTTCGGAAGCAGTTGGAGAAATTTGTCAATCTCTGCGAAAGCAGCTTGGGATTGGTTCAAGGCAACTAGAGGATTGCCAGCACTAGTAGCTTTATCGAGTTTAACCAGGTCTTTAAAAAAATCTCGCGTTATTTGACGTGCTTTGGGTTGGTCATTGGGTAGAAGGTTGGGAGTGACATAAGTCAGATTCAGCTTTGCTTCTGTTATCGGCCCATGTATAAAGTTACGCACATTGATCCAATCACCTTTTTTAATCAGGGTTGTCAATTCTTCTGAGCGATCGCGCACAGCCTGAATTTCAGGAACATAAGCCTGAATTTTTTCAAGTTGTAGTGCTGTGTAAGTTGGAGGTGCGATCGCAACACCAGGGCCACCACAACTAATCAGGAATGTGGCCAATAGTACTAGGAAAAATGAAAAAATCGAGCGTTGACGCACCATATATTCAACTTAATTGCTTTTGGTTTACCGATTCACAGTGTCATTTTAGATCGCTAGCGCAGTCAATCGTTCTTGTCAGCCAAGGATTTTGCAGAAAATCTTGATATTTTCTCCAAAGAGCAGAGTTCCATCTGCTTTTGAGTAATTTTTAAGTACAATTACTTAATAGGTGTTAGGCAGTCCCAACAAGAAGCGATTTTTGGCTTCTGTTAGTAACTGAACGTGAGTTAGATGAACCTCTCCCTCCCAGCCTCCCTCTCCGAAACTGAAAGGGAGGAGCAAGGAAAAATTCAGCTTTTTGCTCCCCTCTCCGTGTCGGAGAGGGGCTGGGGGAGAGGTCAAATAAAACTTGTCGAACTCACGTTAACTGATATTGTTAGGGAAATATGATTTAGAGTTGCTAAATCTCAAAGGTCTTGATAAGCTGAAACACCAATAATATAAGCCTTCTGGCGGTTTTTCTGTCTTCACATCCCGGAAGATGCCGACGCGATATAGGAGTGTTTTTTAGTGAACGCAGCTGAACAGGCAACGAACCTTGAACTCGCCAGCAACATAGCTACGGTAGTTAATTTGTTCAAATTCGAGTTTCCTGATGCCAAATCCGATCTCAAACCCTGGAAAAATGACCCGGAAACTAGGGAGTTAGTCGATCCAGATTCTATAGATATTGGCTTTCACTTTCCTGGTATCAGCAAATCTTGGCGAAGTCGTAGTATTTTAATTCAAATCCGATTTTATCAAGATCCCATCAATAATTCCCGGCGTGCGATCGGTGTGGAGGTAGCTGGATTCGATCATCGCGGTGAAGCGTGGCGACTTTCTACGGTAGAAAACTGGAATGTTGTCGGTGCATCTTCGCCTTCTGGTGAAATTGAGGATAAGCTCAAACAGATTTGCCGACAGATTTTAGAAGTTTTCAATAAACCAAGTGAATGAAAGGGGCAGGAGGCAGGAGAAAACCTCTACGATGTTCGCGCAGCGTCTTGTAGAGAGCATCTTGCAATTTTTAATTAATAATTTTTAATTTTTAATTGGAGCGAAGCGACTTGACCACCGTAATATTTGTACATGGCACAGGCATTAGGGAACGAGAATACAACGAAACCTTTCAGATAATTGAGCAAAAGATTCGCGCCCAACGTCCTGATATTAAAGTTTCTCCCTGCCTTTGGGGTGTATTAGGTGCAAAGTTCAATGATAATCGGGCATCAGTACCCTTGGGAATGCGACACTGGCTTTATCTGAGTCAGAAGAAGACGCAGATATTGTATTGTGGGGGCAATTATACCGCGATCCTCTGTATGAATTACGGCTGTTGTCTTTGAAACCGATTGAGTCAGGAAATCCCTTTGGGGAAGAACCAGGGGATGTTTTACAATCTCGTGTGGCAAGTCTCACTCCGACATCTCAACTGCAAGCTAAGTTGCAAGAAGCGGGAATTGCAGAGGTATTTGAGCCAGCACGAGAGGCTGTGATTCGCAGTGAACCGTATGAACGGGCATTGCTCACTGTTTCCGAATCTGATTTGAGTGAATATTATGCACCAATAGCTAGAGCTGTTGTGGCTCAAGCAATGTTTATTAGCGAACTGCAAGAGAAATTTCCCCCCATCCTCACCGATGCCCAATTGCGCGACAAAGTTGTGGAATTGCTGACTCTGGCTTTAGGAGAGGCGGAGTTAGGATTGGGTGGCTGGTTATTAAAGCCACTTGTTGGATTAGCGTTACCAATGGGAACAAATTATGTCAGAGGAAACCGCCTTGAGTTAACTGATAAAATTTCGCCTATGCCTGGTGATATTTTGTTGTATCAGACGCGGGGTGAAAAAATCAGGGCGTTTATCCAACAACAAATTGCCCAAGCAGAACCGCCAGTGGTTTTAATCGCCCATAGTTTGGGAGGTATCGCTTGTGTAGATTTGCTAGTGCAGCAGCAGTTGTCTCAGGTGGAATTATTGGTAACAGTTGGTTCCCAAGCACCATTTTTATATGAGATTAACGCCCTCTACAGCTTAGAATATGGGCAGTTATTGCCTGAGCATTTCCCGCAATGGTTGAATATCTACGATTTACGGGATTTTCTCAGTTACGTGGGTAATAGAATTTTTCCTGATAGAGTGCAGGATGTGCGAGTGGATAGCAGACAACCGTTTCCCCGTTCCCACGGTGCTTATTGGACAAATGCCAAAACCTGGGAGGCGATTATTTCGAGGTTGCCATAATGGTTTACTTTTTACGGTATCTAGAAAAACCCACTCCAAACCTCTCCCCTACAAGGCTACGGTGTACAGACAAGTCAAATTACCCCCCTCAATCCCCCCTTGGAAAGGGGGGAAGCCGGAAATCTAGTTCCCTCCCCTTTACAAGGGGAGGGTTAGGGTGGGGTAAAAACCAGCTTCTTAAACTACTTCAGACTTGTGTGTACACCGTAGGAGGAACGCTAAAAGCCCCTTTTTAAGTGGGTTGGGCGATCTCTTATGTGTAATTCCTCATAACGTGAGAGGCTAGGTCATCATGCAGTTGATGGCTAAACCTGAGCGAACATTTGGGTTAATTGTGGGTATTGAAAAGTACCACGAATCTGCTTGGAATGTAACTGGAGGGGGGCCAGCCGATGACGCGCTGAAATTTGCTCATTGGCTGCATCTGCACGGTGTACCGAAGGAGAATATCCGGTTATGTTTATCAGCACTGGAAGAAAATCATCAGTTAATTGGGGAATGTGGGTTAACTGTAGAGTTAGCAACAGAGCAAAATATCTCCGACATTGTGACTAACTTTTTATCCCCAAAGTCGGGCGATTTACTCTACATTTTTTGGGCGGGACATGGTTTGATTACCTCAGAACGAGAGCGTCGGTTGCTTTGTGCTGATGCTAATAAACAGAATTGGCAGAATTTAGATTTTAATTCTTTATTATTGTTGTTGGGTTCCGATAAATTTCAGATTCGTAATCATATTTGTATTATTGATGCCTGTGCCAATTATGTTTTAGAGTCAAAGGGAAGACCAACTAACTTAGGTGGCAAAGCTTTTCTGAGCGGACAGCCAAAGCAAGATAGTCAACAATTTGTGTTACTGGCTACGCGAGAAGGAGAGCAAGCTAAGGTATATTCTGAAAATAAAACAGGATACTTTTCTCAAGCTGTGCGGGAGGCTTTTGCAGCAACTAATGGGAATTTTCCCCCGAATATGAAGGAAGTTACTGAGGCAGTTAAGCAGCGATTTATTAGTTTAGATAAAAAACAACTGCCGACTTATTTTTATTCCCGCAGTTGGGATGGAGATATTGAAAAATCTCATTTCAACCCGTTTGATATCCCGCATAATATCCAACAGAGTCAAGCTCGTAAGTTTGTTGGCAGGGATGAGCAAATAGAACAATTGCATCAGCTATTGCAAGTTAATGATGTTGTGGCTATTACCGATGTGACTGGACAAGGTGGGGTGGGTAAAACAGAGTTAGCTATTCAATATTCAGAGCAATATTTGGGAGATTATTCTGGCGGGTGTTGTTGGTTAAACCCCCAAGGTATTGATTTGGGAACCCAGTTAGTAGAGTTTGGAGTTGTAAATTTACCTAACTTTAATCTGCCGGATGGATTAAGCCTAGCAGGTCAAGTTGCTTATTGCTGGAAGAAGTGGCAAGCTGGCAAAGTTTTATTGATATTTGATGATCTTAAAGACTGGAAGCTAATTCAATCCTATCTACCACCTAAAGGTTCTCGGTTTAAGGTGTTGATTACCACTCGTCTAAATACAGGGCTAGTATATCCATCACTGCCGTTAGGTGAATTGTCAGCAGATGGAGCCTTAGAATTATTAACAACCCTGCTGGGAAAAGAGAGGGTTGAGAAGGAATTAGAATTTGCAAAGGGACTTTGCAGATTTGTGAATTATGTACCAATTGGACTTTACCAAATAGCAGCACAGTGCCGAGAGCCAGGGAGAGTATTATGCTAGCAGACATCCTCGCACAGCTACAAAAGCAAGCATCAGCAGGCGAGTCTGGTGTAGCAGCAGCTTTTGAGTTGAATTGGCAATGCTTGGAACCAGAGGCGCAAAAATTAGCTTGTTTGTTGAGTTTGTTTGCTTTGGCTCCTATCCCTTGGTCTTTGGTAGAATCAGCAGCGAGTTATAGCTATTTGGAATTTGACTTAAAAGCTAACCGCACTATTTTAGTTGAGCGTTATTTGCTGCAAGAATTGGCAGAGGACACCTACCAAGTTCATGATCGCATTCGGGAATTATTGCAGCAGAAATTAGAAGAATTGGCTGAAGCTGAGGAACTCAAGCGCGGCTATTGTCAAGCAATGGTAGCCGTAGCAAAAGATATTCCTTACACACCCACATTGATAGAAATTGCTCAAGCAACTCTTGCCATCCCTCACCTTACCGAAGCTGCCACGGTTTACCAAGCGTGGTTAAGCGATGATGATTTAATCTGGCCTTTTATAGGCTTGGCTAGATTTTACAATGGTCAAGGAGCCTACGTCCAAACCTTACCGTGGCGTGAACAATGTTTATCAGCTGCTAAAAAACGTTTTGGGAATGAACACCCCGATGTGGCAACTAGCCTGAACAATTTGGCACTACTCTACGATTCACAGGGAAGGTACAGCGATGCCGAACCTTTGTATATTGAAGCTTTGAAGATCGCTGAAAAATGCTTGGGGGCAAATCATCCTAATACAATAACCATTCGTGAAAATCTGGAATACCTGCGGCGGAATCGTCAGCCTTGATTCAGGAGAATGGTTGCTTTTGTTTCCCGTTGGTTTCAGTAATTTAGATAATCTGCACCGGCTGTATTACCCGCCTGGGATTCAAATTCTAGTCTAAAAAGTAGGCAATATAATTAATTACACAATGTCATCGCAAATGCAGTGAAGCAAAATATTGCGATCGCAACCCCTAGAACTACTTCTCTACGATATGCTTTGCGAAGGGTGCGATCGCAATAACTGTAAATATTTTTGTTTATCTACTTAATGAGCCTTTGAACTCCATTAATGAGTCTTTGAACTCCATTAATGAGTCTTTGAACTCCAT